>CAZGDB010000017.1:5165-36723 GCA_964524705.1 uncultured Francisellaceae bacterium | reverse complement strand
TCTTAGCTGCAGGTTTCTTCTTCGCTACAGCTTTTTTCTTAGCTGCAGGTTTCTTTTTCGCTACAACTTTTTTCTTAGCTGCAGGTTTCTTCTTCGCTACAGCTTTTTTCTTAGCTGCAGGTTTCTTCTTCGCTACAACTTTTTTCTTAGCTGCAGGTTTCTTCTTCGCTACTGCTTTCTTAGCAACTGCTTTCTTAGCTACAGCCTTCTTAGCTACTGCTTTCTTAGCAGCAGGCTTTTTCTTGGCAGCAGGCTTTTTCTTAGCAACCGCTTTCTTTACTACCTCTCCCTCTGCTTGCGCAGCTGGAGCTTTCTTAGAACGTTTCTTCATCGCCATGACTTTTTTCTCCTTAAGACATATCTGCAATGTCAACAGACACTTCTAACATAGCACAGAGTTTTGTGAATTACATAATTTTTTAACACAAC
The DNA here is from genome assembly GCA_964524705.1 of uncultured Francisellaceae bacterium. GTDB lineage: Bacteria > Pseudomonadota > Gammaproteobacteria > Berkiellales > Berkiellaceae > CAZGDB01. The sequence continues at coordinate 36,294 of CAZGDB010000017.1, read as the reverse complement.
TGACTTTATGATGTTTACTTTAAATTATTCCTTTTAGCAATGCCTACTGCTGCCAAGTGCTAATGAATAACAGATACTGACTATATATAAGAGGGATTTTAAACCACAAAAACAACAAAATAACGTGTTGTTTTATAAGGCATTATTTAAGATCCCCCAGACACTTTCCACACATCAAAAAACGTTATTACCGAAGATCCGTTAATAACGTTTTTTTTTGTGAGACTTTGACTATAGTACACTTTTAAAAATTATGGGTTATTTTTTTTTAAAATAGCCGTAATTTCTTTTTGTACTGCATCTGGTGTGAGGGTTCCATCTAGTTGTGCACACAATACAGCGGCACCATGTTCTGCCAACGATTGAAAATACGCAAAGACGGGAAGGGTTTGTCTTCTAAAGACTTCAAGGCGCGCTAAGATAGTCTCAGGCAAATCGTCAGGGCGTTGCACCAAGGGTTCTTGAGTCACATCATCTAGATCTGCCACCTTTGGTGGATTATATTCTGTATGATAAACACGACCACTGGCTGGATGTACCCTTCTACCAGAAAGACGGCGCACGATTTCAGCATCTGGTACTTGAATATACAGCACTAGATCTACTGGAATATGCGCTTGCCATAATCCTTGTGCCTGTACCAGCGTGCGTGGAAATCCATCCAAGAGATATCCATTTTTACAATCTGCTTGTGATAATCGGGCTTGCACCAGTTGAATCATCAGCGGATCTGGCACTAATTTGCCTTCCTTTAAAAGTGATTCTACCGATTTACCCAAGGCACTCCCATCTTGTATTGCCTGACGTAACATATCCCCTGTTGAGATCTGAGGAATATGCAAAGTCTGTTCCAAATATTTCGCTTGCGTACCTTTACCGGCTCCAGGGGGCCCAAATAATATAATTCTCATAATGTGCTCTCTCTCCAATTGCTGCGGCAGTATACCTGAAGGTACTAGATGACTCTAGTCCATTCAAAAATTAGTTTGCATTCCAAATTAATGAAATCAGCTAAAATACTGCCGAGATGATGTGAATATCGCTATACTTTATTAAAGATAGAACACAAGGATGAACCTATTATGAATATCGGCAGAAAAAAACCTGTAACCCCCCCTCAAATTGATGATACCGCGATGAGTCATGAATCCTGGAAAATTTTTCAAGTCATTTCAGAATTTGTAGATGGCTACGAGCGTCTGGTTCATATTCGCCCCTCCGTCAGTATATTTGGCTCTGCACGTTTAGCCCCAGACAATCCTTACTATAAGTTAGCTGAGGAAATAGCGCTTTCCCTTTCGAATGCAGGCTTTTCAATTGTGACAGGCGGAGGACCTGGGATTATGGAAGCTGCCAATAAAGGCGCCTCTCAAGGAAAATCACTCAGTGTCGGTTTAAATATTGTCTTACCGCATGAAGAAAACACCAATCCTTACCAAGATATTTCTTTACGTTTTAGACATTTTTTTACCCGTAAAGTAATGTTCGTCAAATATGCTTCTGCCTATGTAGTGTTGCCAGGCGGATATGGCACCTTAGATGAATTAGCAGAAATATTGGCACTAGTTCAAACTGGCAAGACCCGTAAGATCCCTATTGTAATTGTAAACCGTGGCTTTTGGGGTGGACTCTTGGATTGGATGGAAGCACACTTTGTTGGTGAAGGTATGATCACAGCCGCTGATATGAAACTGTTCACGGTTGTTGAAACCGCAGAAGAAGTCACGACCTATATCCAAGCCTTTTATCAAGGACGTGATATTAATCCTTCACCACATGAAGTAAATTTATTATCGGACCTTTAGGCTTTAACACGATAGGCCTCTAGAACATTGGTCAATTGATTTAATAATTGAAGCACTTTTTCTAGACGGCCTAAGTGGTCTATCTGAAGGGTAATTTTAAAATGTGCAACGTTGTTTTTAGGATCTGTATGCGAATTCACCCCTAAAATATTAACTTCACAACTAGAAAGCACCCCAGTAATATCCTTTAACAACCCTTGCCTATCATAAGCATTCACAACAATATCCACAGGATACTTGCTTTGCCCTGTTAACTGCCAGCTCACTTCAATTTGACGCGTGTCATAGGTCTGTAAATGCTGTAACGCTTGAATACAATCTGCTTTATGAATCGTAATCCCACGGTTTAATGTCATATACCCTAAAATAGGTTCTCCGGGAACTGGGTTACAACAATGCGCAAAAACACTCTTGATCGTTCCAGACAAACCGGCAACTTGGACCCCGCCTAACGGTTTGCCAGAAGCTGGTTTTACAAAAGATTCAATTTTTGGTTCTACTTCTTCTTTAGGGCTTAATAGCAATAACCATTTTTCAAGACGCGTATCTCCGCTGCCCAGGGCGATATAAAACTCATCTAAAGTTTTATAGGGTGTTTTAGGTAAGAGTTTTGCCCACTCATGATGTGATAAACCTAAACGCTTTAAAGCTTTATCTGCTAACTCTTTACCTTGAATCAAATGATGCGTGTTATCTTGTTGTCTAAACCAATTATGCACTTTTGCACGTGCGCGGGTGCTATTCAAGTACCCCAATTCTGTATTTAACCAATCTCGACTGGGTTCACCTTGTTTAGTGGCTAAGATTTCCACCTGATCTCCAGACTTCAGCACATGCTGCAGCGTTACCATAGCCCCATTGACTTTAGCGCCGCGACAACGATGCCCGAGATCTGTATGGATATGATAGGCAAAATCTAAAGGTGTTGAGCCCACGGGTAAATCAATCACAGAACCTTTGGGAGTAAAGACATACACCCTGTCTGCAAACACTTCTCCTTTGAGCAGTTCGTCATTTTCACCAATACTGCCTAGCTGTAATTGCCAATCTAAGATCTGACGTAAGGAAGCTAATTTTTCTTGGTACTGGACCTCTGCTTGACCACCTTCCTTGTATAACCAATGCGCCGCCACACCTAGTTCTGCTTCTTGATGCATTTGAACGGTTCTTAATTGTACTTCCAAAGGACAACCTTCTGGTCCAATCACTGCCGTATGTAAAGAGCGATAACCATTTTCTTTAGGAGAAGCAATATAATCATCAAATTCATTAGGTACCGGTTGCCATAATCCATGAATTAAACCTAAACCCGCATAACAATCTTTAACGCTCTCTACTAAAACACGAAACGCACGCACATCATAAATTTGTGAAAACTCAACTTTTTTACGAATCATCTTGCGCCAAATGCTATAAAGATGTTTAGGTCGACCTACGACTTGTGCGTGGATCCCTTCTGCTTCTAGCAAAGCTGTAATTTTTTGTACCACATCTGCAACATAGGCTTCACGATGCTGTCTTTTTTCATGCAACAGTTCTGCAATATGCTTATAAGCCGCAGGTTCTAAGATCCTAAAAGAAAGATCTTCCAACTCCCACTTCCATTGCCCAATTCCTAAACGATGTGCCAGTGGTGCATAGAGCTCTTGTGTTTGTTTTGCAATCGCCTTTCGTTCAGCGCTTTCTGGCTGATGTACATATAATCGTAAATCCCCTACACGTCGAGCTAAAAGGATAAAAACGACTCTCACATCATCCATCAAGGCCAATAACATTTTACGCAATAAATCTTTTTGTACGGTATCTCGACCTGCCGCAGTAAGTAGTTTTTTAACTGACTTCAGTAAAGCTAAAACCTCTACACCCGCTTTCTCGGTAATAAAGTCATCTGTGCAACGACCTTGTAGATATGCTTCTGAAAGCAGTGCTGCCAATATGGAATGAAAATCAACTTTCACTTGCAATAAAATATCGGCAAGTAAAAAACTATAGGCAAAAGTAGACACCCCTAAAGGATGTGGTGTCGCAGAATTTTCTAGAAATGTTGCAATCGTGGCAATTGTATTTCTTTGTGAAGCATCCAGCATGCTGCACTGTTTATCCATCCATCCGGCAAGGTCAAATTTCCCCTCACGCATCGGCAAAATTTGGTCTGTTTTTAGCATCTGGTCTAGGTATACAGGGCACCGAACTCACAGTATACTGGCAACGGAGTACTAAGGCTAGAGACTTACTTTTTTGAAAACCCACGCGTTACTATTATTGTGTATCACACTCTATGCAGGCATTGTAAATGCTGTGCCGGGCCCGGCCTGTATTATAACAGCCCAACATCATCTCTCTTTAGCCCACCAACTCAAATTAAGATTGGCCTCGGTATCTCCGGCTCAGATCATTCGTTTAGATACTTTTCAGGGATTAGCACCAGAAGCTTTAGGGCATTGCCGTATTTTTGTACCTGTAGGACGCAATGCGACTAAAAGTGTCTTTGCCAAAAACACGACGACTCCTATCGTGAGTTTATTATTACGGTATGCAGCCCTCCAGGCTTTATTGGACAGTTATCCACACGCAAAAAAACGAACTACTGCGTTATATTTAGATCAGCCCTTTGAAAGGCAACTAAATTTGGCGCATGAGCTTTTTCAAAAATCCTTAAAATTAGGAACTATTGTAAAAAATTCAAAGGTATTTAACTTACAGAAATTTCAGAAAGCGGCAAAAGCCAGAAATGACGAGCTAATTATTAGTGAAGTCCCCTCTTCAGATGAAGCATTAATTGCGGCCAATCAGCTTTTAACAGAAATAGATGTCTTGCTGACCTTTCCAGATGAAGAAGTCTTTAATCGTTTATCCACCCCTGGCATTTTATTTGCCGCTTATCGTGAAAAGATCCCATTAATTGGATATTCCAAAGCTTGGGTACAATTAGGGGCTTTAGCAGCAGTTTATACGCCACCCCGTTTATTTATTCAGGATGCTGTAGCACTCATTGCGCAAGTCAAACCGCATCAAGCACTGCCTAAAGCAAGATTTCCGACACACTTTTTAATTGCTACCAATCCTATAGTCGCCAAAAATTTAAATATTACTTTAGTTTCACCGCATTTATTGCAAGCACGGTTAGAAGAGTTAGAAAAATGAAATTACGTATCAAAAAAAACACACCTTGGCGTATTAAAACCCGTGTATTGTTTTTAACTTTAATTCCAAGTTTGGTCATTTTTACATTACTGGCGAGTTATTTTACTTATGCCCGTTTACAAGACTTAGAAAACACCCTCAAAGAGCGTGGATTTGCTTTAGCCTTACAATTTGTGCCCCTGTGTGAATACGGTATATTTTCTGGTGATATTCGTGCCCTACAACGGGTTGCCAATGAAGCCTTAAGAGAAAAAGAAGTTCGTTCTATCAGTATTTTCAGCAAAGATGGGCAAACCTTAGCGCATGCTGGCAGAACCATTGAAGAGTCTACCGCATTTGTCGCAATTGCAGATAGAGGCAATGGCATTACAATGATAGAGACCGGTCAGAGTCTTATTTTTAATATTCCCGTACGTATTAGAGAAGCGATTTTAGAAGATTTTTTAGAAGAAGCGCCAGCACTGAATTTTGAAAACAAAAATGCTGAACTCAACACCATGGGTTGGATCACCTTTGAAATGGGTCGCATGTCTACTAAGTTACGGCAATATCAAGTACTTTGGAACTGTGTCTCCATTTTACTCTTTGGCTTAGGAGTCAGTGGTTATTTTGCATGGCGTATGGGACGGGATGTCACGCGTCCTATACTTGGTATTGCCCATGCAGTAGAAAAAATCAAACATGGGAATCTTAATGTAAAAATTGAAACGGGTGCACAAGGAGAGCTTGCTCATTTAGAGTCAGGTATTAATGCAATGGTCACTGCTTTGAAAGTGGCGCAAGATGAAATGCAATCGAATGTTGAACAAGCCACAGCAGATTTACGACAAACTTTAGAAACCATTGAAATACAAAACATTTTTTTTAAATTAGAACGTCGTGAACCGGAGTTTTCCCTTTGTGTCAAATCTGAATTTTTAGCCAATATGAGCCATGAAATCCGCACCCCTTTAAATGGGGTATTAGGGTTTATTAATTTACTTTCCAAGACCTGCCTCGATGCACGGCAGGATGATTATATTCAGACAATTCAAAAATCTGCCAACTCTTTGTTGGGCATTATCAATGATATTTTAGATTTTTCAAAAATCGAGGCTGGAAAACTCACCCTAGAGCAAGCTGCCTTTGATTTACGGGAATGCATTGAAGAGGCGCTTACGTTATTAGCCCCTAGTGCGCATGAAAAAAATATTGAGGTTGTATTGCTCATCTACCAAGATGTTCCCACTCATTTGATTGGCGATAGTTTACGTTTACGACAAGTCATGACTAATTTAGTCAACAATGCTATTAAATTTACGGAACGCGGTAATATTTGCATTCGGATCATGTTGGAGCATGATCAAGAAACCAATGTTACCTTACGCTTTAGTGTCACTGATACCGGGGTAGGCATAAAACCAGAAGCGCAAGGCCATCTTTTTCAGCCTTTCCATCAAGCAGATGCCTCCACCACACGTCAATTTGGGGGGACTGGTTTAGGATTAGCCATTTGTAAACGACTAGTACAAATGATGGGAGGGGATATTGGTGTTAACAGTGAAATAGACGAGGGTTCTGAGTTTTATTTTTATATCACCGTTCCTAAACAGCTCCCTTATCCTTTAGCCATTAGAGACCCTTTACATTTAAAACAAGTCTTAATTTATGATGCAGATCCTTTAGCGGCTTTAAGTCTAGTGCATTTATTTGAATATTTGGGCATGAAGGTTAAAACTATTGACTCCTTAGCTGCGCTAAAAAGCGTATTACAGACCACTAAAAAGCAATATGAGGTTATTGGTTTAGGCGTCAATCAGCCAGACATCAAAGGCTCACTGATTCAAAATGCCGTAGATGCGATTAAAAACTGTCCTCACCCTGCTCCCGTTGTCGTGTTTGCGAACACCATTAACGAAAGTGTCTATGAAGCTATTTTAAAAACAGGGGTAAGTGCATGTCTTTCTAAACCCATACGTTTACAAAAACTCTATGAGGTTTTACAACAGCTGGATAACCCACATTATTACCATAAAGAGCTTTCTGAAAAACTAAAAATCTTATCTCTCCCTCAAGAATTTAAAATCTTAGCCGTTGATGATTATTTGCCCAACTTAAAGCTCGTGCAGGCGATGATAGAAGAGATGCATCCTAATTTTATAGTCACCACTGTCAACAATGGTATGCATGCATTACATTTAGCGCAAACCCAGCATTTTGATTTAATTTTTATGGATATTCAGATGCCGGGAATGGATGGCATCCAAGTGACAGAACAAATTCGTGCCCATAACCCCAATCCTCCTCCGATTATTGCTTTAACGGCGTTAGTTTTGGAATCTGAAAAACAGGCGATTCTAGAAGCGGGTTTTGATGATTGTCTGTCTAAACCCATGCAAGAAAACAAATTATCTGCGATGCTGGAACAATGGCTAAAGATAGACCTGCACATGCAGGAACGTAATCCAACCATGGGATTAGTAACCAAACGGACAGAAAATCTATTAGATGAGTTGCTAGTTCAGCTTTGTGTGGAATTACCTGCGGAACAGAAAAAAATTCGCGTTGCTTATGGTCAGGGTGATTTTATAAAAATGCGTGATTTGGTACATCGTTTACATGGTGCTTGTTGTTACTGTAATGTACCTCAGCTTAAAAAGGCTGCTGCAGAACTTGAGAAGGCTATTTTGTCACAACAAGGCCGAGAAATTGCTAACTATCTGTGTATTTTAGATAAACGGATAGAGGAAGTGCTAGCTTTTGTCTCCATGCCTCAAGCTGAGGCATAAAGACACGCTATGCTATTTTTGATCACAAAACTAAAACTGAGGGCGTACTCCTAAAGTTTTTTCAATTTCTTCTTTAGCTCGAGATAACCGTGAGCGTACAGTCCCCACAGGGCAGGCCATACGTTCTGCAATTTCATCGTATTTTAATCCTTCTTGGACCCTTAAACTCAAGGATTCTCGTAATACCCCAGATAAGCCTAAGACGGCTTGATCTACAGCAGCCTGTGCCTGATCTTCTTCTAAAAGACTTTCAGGATCATGCAGATCTTTTAGGATCGATAATTCTAAATGCGGGTCTATGGAACACACAGACTTTTTAGCTAACAAATAACTTTTAATCGTATTTAATGCGATGCGATGCACCCATGTATAAAATCCACATCGACCTTCAAATCGATCTATGTTCTGATACACCTTTAAAAAAACATCCTGTGCAACATCATGTGATTCAGAAGGGTCTCGCATATATGCAACAATCATACGATAAATTTTTGCTTGATGGCGAGAGATAAGCATCTCTAAGGCTAAACGTTCTCCATTTTGTGCTCGACGCACTAAAGTAGTATCTGTTTCTAAGTCTATATTGTTACGCATAAATACACACACTTATGTTATGTTCTTCACATAACAAAGTTATCGACTCAAAAAAAATAAAATGAACTTTTTTTATTGGTGACGATGACCTTTATTATTTTTTAATGCATCTTCAATATCTGCACGTGCACGAAAAATACGAGAGCGTACGGTTCCTACGGGACAATGCACTAAATCTGCGATCACTTTATAGGAAAACCCTGCATGTTGCAGATCTAAAACCTCTAACAACTCTTCGGGCATTTTTTTGAAAATTTCATCCAACTTTAATTGTGTTTCTTGTTGAATTAAAAAATCTTCAGGGCTATCAGTTTCTTTTAAAACCAATCTATCAACGCTTTTATTTTCATAGTTATCTTTTTCAGTATCAGACTCACTAATTTCAATATGCTGTGACAAAAGGTAATTTTTTGCGGTATTTAAAGCAATACGATAAATCCAAGTATAAAAAGAGCTTTTTTCCTGAAATTGCCCCAATGAGCGATAAGCCTTTAAAAAGGCCTCTTGTGTAATATCCAGAGCTTCCACATTATTATGAATATAATGACTGACAAATTTATAAACAACTGGATAATACACGCGGACTAAATTTTGAAAGGCATCTACATCCCCTGCTTGCGCAGCATGGACCCATTGTTGTATTTTTTGTTCATCATATTGCCTTTGCAGTCGCCCCACGCCTCACCTTTAGATTCCATCTACTACAGCAGATTGGAGTCTAATTTTTCACAAAAGTTCCGCCTTCATATAAATAATATATTAGGTTGTAAGGCCTCTGATCTGAAGAATCAATGCCTTATAGCTTTCAGGCGCTGGTTCTTGGTTCATGAGCCAAGCTAACAAGGTAGGGTCTGGGGTTTCTAGTAGTTCTAGCAACTCTATTTTCTGTTGCTCGCTCAGTGTATGATACTGAAATTCTAAAAATTTTTGTAAAATCAAATCCAGTTCCAGCATGCCGCGTCTGCAGCGCCATTGGATCTGAGCAGTTTGTTGTTGAGCTAAGGGTTCCATATGTCTACATCCTGTTCTTTTACACGATTATCCAGTTTCGCCGTTTTAGTGGTTTCTGGCGATTGGGAAAAATTTTTACAAGGCCAGCTTACCTGTGATGTACGTCCACTGACCCATCATACTAGTTTAGGTGCACACCTAACCCCTCAAGGTAAAATGCGCTCCCTTTTTCGGCTATTACCAGGCCCTACGCCAGGGAGTATATACTTAAGTGTTCCTAAAAATATAGCGGACTATGCTTTAACGGAACTTAAAAAATATGCGATCTTCACTAAAGGCTTAGAACTGACCGTTGCAACAGAGCTCTATACTTATGGTTTATGGAATGCACCACTTACTTTAGAAGTTGGAAAAGCAGAACATCTTGGAGGTATTACCCATGCCCTTACACATCCTGGCAGGTCTATCGCCATAGGCCCGCAAGCTGCTCTGGATGTTTATTGCACCACCTATCAGGAACGCCCTGAAAAAGATTGGTTACAAGCTGAAATTCTTGCCAAAACACCTTGGCTGTTTCAAGGAACTACCGAACTCTTTTTACCCCATGGGGTCCAACTGGTAGAACAAGGTGGCGTAAGTTTTGAAAAAGGCTGTTATACCGGACAAGAAATCGTTGCTCGTATGCATTATCGTGGCATGACCGGTAAAAAAACAACAGCTGTTGCGACTTGTGCTGCCACACTAACGCCAGGCGAACCTATTTTAGGAGAGGGTCTCGAGGTTGGGCATGTTGTGATGCAGGCTGCAGAGTATATTTTAGTATGTTTACAAACTACAGCCTTAACACAATCCTTAACTACTGCTGCTCACGTGCCTCTTTCTCTTTTAGCATCGGAAATAGAATCACATCCCGAATAGAAGCCGTATCGGTTAAGAGCATCACTAAGCGGTCAATACCAATACCTTCTCCTGCCGTAGGTGGCAAGCCATATTCTAAAGCATGCACATAGTCTGCATCAAAGAACATGGCTTCCCCATCTCCCGCATCCTTGAGAGCGACTTGTTGTTTAAAACGTTCTGCCTGATCTTCAGGGTCATTTAACTCTGAGAATCCATTGGCAAGTTCTCTACCGCCAATAAACAGTTCAAAGCGATCACACAAGAAAGGATTGCCATCTTTTTTGCGTGCTAACGGAGAAACTTCTAAAGGATAGTCAATCACAAAGGTAGGTTGGAACAACTCGTGCTCAACGGTTGCCTCAAAGACTTCAATCCACAACTTACCCAGTCCCCATTGGTCAGAAACCGTTACGCCTAAATTTGTCACATATTGAGCCATCACTTTTGGGTCTTGCAGCATATCAGCGGTCAATTTAGGGTTAAAATGCAAAATTGCTTCGGCAACGGTCCAAATCTGAAAAGGTTTACCAAAATCCAGCACCTGTCCTTGATAAGGAATTTCTAATTTACCACATACAGTTTGGCAAAGTAATTTAAAAAGGTCTTGGGTTAATACGATCAAATCTTTATAGTCCGCATACGCCTGATAGAACTCAATCATTGTGAATTCAGGATTATGACGGGTAGACAGACCTTCATTTCTAAAACTACGATTGATTTCATAAACACGATCAAAGCCGCCGACCACCAAACGTTTTAAATACAATTCCGGTGCAATACGCAAGAACATCGTACAATCCAGGGCATTATAATGCGTTTCAAACGGTCTGGCAGCAGCGCCCCCGGGTAGAGGATGCATCATCGGCGTTTCCACTTCTAAAAAGGATCTTTCATTTAAAAACTGTCGTATGGTTTGAATCACTTTAGAACGCACTTGAAAGCGATGACGCGTGTCTTCATTCATAATCAAATCTAAATAGCGCTGTCTATAACATGCTTCTTTATCCACAAGACCATGAAATTTGTCTGGCAACGGATATAATGCCTTGGATAACAAACTCATATCTTGTACTTTAATGGATAATTCTTGAGTTTTAGTTTTAAACATCACCCCACGTACGCCAATAATATCTCCCAAGTCCCAACGAGTGGCTTGGTGATAAACCGATTCTGAAACATTTTGTAATTGAATATACAGCTGAATTTTCCCGCTCAAATCTTGCAAGGTCACAAAGCTTGCTTTACCCATTACACGGCGTGTTAAAATACGTCCGCATACGGTCACGGTCATAGCTTTTTCTTCTATAGCCTCATGGGTTAATTCCCCTAATTGCGCATGTAAGTCTTTGGCAAAATGACTGGGTTTCCAATCATTAGGGTAAGCAGCTCCTTGGGAGCGCCAAGCATTCAATTTTTCACGGCGCTCACGCACCAAATCATTCATATCTACGGGATTTAAAGGTTCTATTTCTGACATGTTGCCGTCCATTTTAAAGTTGCTGCTATAAATTGATCTAAATATTCCCCATCTAACATCCCCTTGGTATCGGTGGTTTCTTCACCAGTACGCAGGTCTTTAATCCGGGCATCATCGAGAATGTAGGATCTAATTTGAGATCCCCAACTGATATCTGTTTTCGTATCTTCTAATTTTTGTTTTTCAGCCTGTTGTTTGTTCAGTTCAAGCTCATAGAGTTTAGACTTCAACTGTTTCATCGCAATATCACGATTTTTATGCTGTGAACGATCACTTTGACATTGTACAACCGTATTGGTTGGTATATGGGTGATCCGAATCGCAGAATCTGTTCTATTCACGTGCTGTCCGCCAGCGCCACTAGCTCTATACGTATCCACGCGTAAATCAGCAGGGTTAATCACCACCTCAATCGAATCATCGATTTCAGGATGTACAAAGACCGCTGCAAAAGAGGTATGTCTTCTATTTCCTGAATCAAACGGTGATTTACGTACCAGGCGATGCACACCTGATTCTGTACGCAACCAGCCATAGGCATACTCACCTTCTACCCGTAAAGAAGCCCCTTTAATACCCGCGCCATCGCCTGGGGTTACTTCTAATAATACGGTAGAGAGTCCTTTACGTTCACAGGCACGTTGATACATGCGTAAAAGCATTTCAGCCCAATCTTGTGCTTCTGTGCCCCCAGAGCCGGATTGTATTTCCAAAAATGCGGCATTAGCATCCATAGGGCCTTGATACATTTGTTCAAACTCTAGACGGGCTATCAGGGTTTCTGCTTGGGTAAGCTCATTAAAAATATCCGGTAGTAGGCCCATTTCTGCTTCTTGGTCTACCCAATCCAGTAAAGTTTTAGCTTCTTCCAGGGTACGTTCAATATGGTCAATATTACCTAGCAGACGTTCTAACTCACCTTTTTGTTTATTAAGGTCTTTGGCCTTCTCCGGGCGTTCTATCCAAATTTGTGGATCATTTTCGAGCTCATATTGAACTTCTTCTAAGCGTATACGTCGATTTTCAACGTCAAAGCCCCCTCCAGACAGGTGCCAAACGTTGTTCCAAAGCTTTCATTTTTTCTTTGGTTTGGGTAATGGAAATCTCAGTCACGTTACTACTCCCTGGGTTTTATGCCGATATTGTACGTGGGTGCATTTCTGTACACAAGCGGCCCCAATTTAGAATGAACGCTAACTTTTTCTCATTTTGATAAGTATCGACTTGCACTCTTAAAATCCCTTCTACCACATCCCCAACTTGTACTGTGGGTTTATTGAACCACAAGCACCACACAGGACCAGTTTGCGTTTGTAAACAAATTCTAGCATGCAACCCACTGGAGCCTAAGGTATATAATTGGCGGACTTGGCCATAACAATAGAAACTGGGCACATCAAATTCTCGCCCAAAAGGTTCTAGAGCCTGCACCATTTTTTCCCATTGTGCTAAATCTAAGCCTACTGGTACAGCACCATCATGCCAATAACACGGACCCAAATTAGCAACAGGTATATGAAGACTGGCATAATGTTCAAAGGCTTGTCTAAAATCTTCTAAGCGATCTCGATATAAGGACAGACCTGCAGCCCCCTGATGTCCTCCATAACTTAACAACAAAGTAGGATCTTGCTCTGCCACTGCTTCTAAAGCAGCCTTCATATGAAAATCATCAATACTGCGTGCAGAGCCTGTTAGGATAGTGGGGTTTTCACGTTTTGGTGCAAAATAGATGACAGGCATTCCAAAATGATCTTTGAGCCTTGAAGCACAAATCCCATGAACGCCACTATGCCCTTCTTCTAAAAAAGGACAAAGGGTATAGGTATACTGAGTTAATAACTCCTCTGCTTGCGCCATCCCTAACTGTGTCATTTCTTTTTGAATGGATTTACGACTTTGGTTTTGGGTTTGTAAATATTCTAGCCAGCTTTGTGCTTCTGTATCGGTTTCTGACAAAAGGAAACTCACGGATTTCATTGCTGTTGCCAAACGACCATCACTATTCAGGAGTGGGCCTATTAAAAATCCTAAGTCTTCAGATTGTAAAGGCGTATGCAAGTGTGGTTTTAACACCCTCCAACAGGGACGTGTACCTTGCGCAATTTTTTGCATTCCATACCGCACAACCGCACGATTGACACCGCTTCTGGCCATACTAACACAATCCGCCACGGTTCCTACTGCCACAAAATCGAGTAATTCAGCCAGATTAAAGCTAACAGTTTTACCGGCCACTTGTAACGCTTGTTTCACTGCAGCCATCCATAGCCAGGCGACCATGCAACCGGCAATGGTCTGATCTGGATAGAGGCTATCAGGACGAATAGGATTAATGACTGCGATTGCACTTTTGGGGATACCAGTGACTGCAATTTCATGATGGTCTGTGACGATTACATCAATTCCTTCTACCGCTAGGCGTGCAATACGCAGCTCATCACTAGAACCATTATCTGCGGTAATCACTAGGGTCGGCCGTATTGGGTGAGCTAAGATCCGATCTACCAATTTATCGGATAAGCCATATCCTTCGGTTAAGCGTTCTCCGATAAAGGAAAGTGTTTTCTCTACGGGGTGACCAAAAGCATTAACCAGAGCATGCCATAAGACTGCATGACTGGTTTGTCCATCACAATCATGATCTGTTTCAAGGGCAATAACTTCTTGGTTTTGTAACGCTTGTAATAACCGTTCCGTACCTTTAGCGCAGTCAGGTAACTGGGATGGAGCAGGTAATTCTGCTAGTGGAACTTGTATCCCCAACTGACCTTCTGGCCTAAAGACGAGTGGGCGTGCTGCAACGATTGCGGCAATCCACTCTGGTAGCCCTTGTAAACGTGCTTGTGTGAGTCGCTTACTATCTATAGGGCGTTGTTTACATTTAACGGTACGTTCTGTTATCAATTTAACTCAAAAAACTATTTTTCCTTTTTTAATGTTACCGCCTTTTTGATACAATCCAAGGAATACTTAGCAAACCGTGGATTCTAAGTCAGGACGCATGCTTATTAGTGAGGCACATTATCAAAATGGCCCGTATATACAATCTGTAGATCCTATACGAGGCTTTAAACTGCAAGACCAATGGATAGCGGCCTCTCTCCTTTTATTACCTAAAGAATACCAAGTCCTCCCTACCGTCCCCACGTTAAGTGACTTACCTTGGGAGATGATTTTTGAAGCTTTAACCCAACATCAGGTGGAATTGTTACTGATTGGTATTGGGCATACCCCAACACTCCCCCCTCACCCGTTATTGATTCGTTGGCAAAGTTCAACACATAACATAGAGTGGATGCAATCAGGAGCTGCATGCCGTACGCATGCAGTAGTTTCACAAGAACGCACAACAGCGTTATTGCTATATTGGGAAAATTGAGAAAATGACAAAGACAGCACATTGGTCTTCAACCTTTGGGTATATTTTAGCCACTGCTGGGGCGGCTATTGGATTAGGAAACTTATGGAAGTTTCCCTATTTAGTGGGTGAGCAAGGTGGTGCGTTATTTATAGGCCTGTATTTATTTTTTGTAGCGGGGATCGGTTTTCCGTTACTGTTATTAGAAACGACTTTAGGACGTTTAGAACCTTCACACCCTACTATAGGGCTGAAAAAACTCAGTCGCTTGCCAACTTGGATCGGAGCTAGTACTGCGTGGACGGGGATGTTGGTTTTATTTATGATCTTAGGTTTTTATAGTGTGTTCTCTTCTATATCATTTGCATATATTGAACATGCCTTGTTAGATCAGTTCACTGCCAAAACACCCCTTCAGATCTCTGCGCTCTGGGACAAACTACAGCATAACACTGCGCAATTGGTTATTTTGCATGGTGTGTTTATAGGGCTGACCCTTTGGATCACTGCCCAAGGCGTGGTTGAGGGTATTGAACGTGCTTGTAAATGGATGATGCCCTTACTATTTTTCATTTTAATACTGTTAGTAGGCTTTGCTTTAGAGATTGGGGATGTCCGTAAAACTGTTGATTTTTTGTTGATCCCAAACTGGGAACGTTTCTCTTGGAGAACCCCTGTTGCTGCTTTAGGACAAGCATTCTTTACCTTGGCAGTTGGTGCGGGTTGTATGTATACCTATGGTAACTATATAGATCCTAAAATTAAACTGGTACGTAGCTTAGGCTGGGTGACTTTTCTGAACGTCAGCGTTGCGATGTTCGCAGGGTTTGCGATCTTTCCTTTAGTCTTTCATTACAATTTAAGTGCTGCAGCAGGCCCTGGGTTAATGTACATTGTTTTACCCAATGCTTTTGCACAAATAGCCGGTGGTCAATATATTGCCCTGCTATTTTTTGTATTGCTGTTCTTAGCAGCGCTGACTTCTGCAGTATCCTTGGTCGAACCTTTAATGAGGGGTCTGATGACCCACTTGAAAATCTCCCGTGTCAAAAGTGCCTGGGTGATTGGGGTATTAGGGTTTTGTATGGGTATGCCTACGATTATTGCTTTAGGTGCCCCGGATACACCTTTAAGTGCGACCTTATATCGCATGATGATCGACATCCCCTCTGAAATCCTCCTACCTTTAAGTGGCTTAGGATTTACGCTAATTGGGGCTTATGGAGTGAATCAAGTACATTTAAACCATAGCTTACAATTAGGCCCTGTAGGTTTTGCGGTCTTTAGATTTTTAATCAAAGTCGTAACACCTATTGGGATTATTGCGATTTTAGGACAAGCACTCTGGAAGATGTTTTTAAGCTAATCAACAACGGGAGTCGTGCATGCCAATTTTTGTGACTGTTTTACGCTATGTAGTACCTATTGAGGTAATTGATGCGAACCGTCCGGCACATGTGGTCTTTTTAGACAAATACTATGCTAACGGCACCTTCATTACTTCAGGCGCACAAACACCACGGACAGGTGGGGTTATTATTGCACAGTGTACAGATCGCAAAAGTATCGAAAAAATCATGCACGAGGACCCTTTTTATACCCTAGGGTTAGCGGAATACCAGATTTTTGAGTTTAGTCCTACCAAGTATAGTGAGGCTTTTAAGGCTTGCTATACAGCTTAATTCGGAACATTTTTCCATGAAATCTTGGAGTTGCACTCCCAAATTTCATGGAGAAAATTATCTTATTTTTAATCAAAAATAAAATAACATATTGATATTATTGAATAATAGCAAATAAATATCATAACGCTAACTAATTTATGTGTTTTTGTTTGAATTTTACCATTTTTCCACGTATTCTTGGAGGAGTCCTCCCAATTTTCATGGAACAATATGGACCGTAGACAAATGTTAGCCAAAATAGAGGCCGCCTTTGAGGTTACACCTATTGTAGCTATCTTAGGCCCCAGGCAAACAGGGAAAACAACGCTTGCAAAACACTATATTGAGCAAATTGGTAATATCCCACCTCAAAACTATTTTGACTTAGAAGACTCAAGAGACCTAGCACGTCTGCACGATCCCATGCTCGCCTTATCTGGCCTCCAGGGACTCATCGTTATTGACGAAGTCCAATATATGCCTGCCCTCTTCCCAACGCTACGTGTTCTCATTGATAAGCATGCAGAACATCAACGTTATCTCATTTTAGGAAGCGCTTCAGGAGCATTATTTAACGCCTCTGCAGAAACACTGGCTGGCAGAATCTCTTATGTAGAGCTTACCCCCTTTAGTGTGAGCGAAACCCAAGAAACCACTACCTTATGGACTAGAGGAGGATTCCCTCGCTCTTATTTAGCAAAAACAGATCAGAACAGCTACGCATGGCGCAAAACTTTTATTGACACATTTTTAAAACAAGACATACCACAACTTGGGATCTCTGTACCATTTGAGAATTTAAGAAGCTTCTGGGCCATGCTCAGCCATTATCATGGCGGCATTTTAAACAGCGCTGAACTAGCCTGTGCATTACAGGCCTCCAACAAAACTATTACCCATTATACCGATATTCTATGCAGCACCTTTATGATCCGACTCCTAAAACCATGGCATGTCAATATCGCAAAACGTCAAGTAAAGTCTCCAAAATTATTTATTAGGGATAGCGGAATTTTACATGCTCTCCTCGGCATTAATGATCAGTCAGCCCTAGCAGTACACCCTAAATTAGGTGCCTCGTGGGAAGGATTTGCACTAGAAGAAATCATTCGCAAACATGAGGCCTATACTGATGAAGCGTATTTTTGGGCAACCCACCAAGGTGCAGAATTAGATCTGCTCATTCTCAAAGATAACCAACGTTTAGGGTTTGAGATTAAACATAGCGCAGCACCAAAACTAACAAAATCTATGCGTATTGCAGCCGAAGAACTCCAACTAGATTCCTTAACAGTCATATATCCAGGCACGATCGCGTACCCTTTAACAGAAAATATTCATGCCATCCCACTACAGCAATATCTACTAGAAGCGCACACCTAAGCTTGTTCTAACTTAGAATAATCCGTATATCCTTTTGGTCCCGGCGCATAAAAAGTTTCTAATACGGGGGTATTGAGCGGTGCCTTTAATTTGAACCGCGCAGGCAAGTCTGGATTTGCTAAAAAAAGTTTTCCAAACACCACCGCATCTGCTTCTCCTGTATCCAAGGCGTGTTGTGCGGTTTCTTGCGTAAAACCTTCATTGACAAGATACTTCCCACCAAAGGCTTTTTTAAGTTGTGGTCCTATCCAATCTGGACCTACATGTTCTCTGGCACAAATAAACGCAAGCTTACGTTTCCCCAACTCTTGGGCTACATAACTAAAAGTTGCTAAAGGATCTGAATCCCCCATCGATTGTGCATCACAGCGTGGTGCTAAATGCATCCCCACTCGCCCTGCGCCCCAAACTGAGATCACCGCATCAGTTACTTCTAACATCAACCGTGCTCTATTTTGGATAGAACCACCATAACTATCCTCACGTTTATTACTTCCATCCTGTAAGAACTGATCTAACAAGTACCCATTGGCTCCATGGATCTCTACTCCATCAAAACCTGCTGTTTGCGCATTTTGAGCACCTTGACGATAAGTTTCGATGATCTCAGGGATTTCTTCTAAGGTTAAAGCCCGTGGGATAGGATAAGGTGCTTCTGGTCGCATTTGACGTACCGGCCCTTCTGCAGCAATAGCACTGGGTGCCACAGGCTGCTCCCCATTTAAAAAGAATGGATGAGATATTCTGCCTACATGCCATAACTGTAAAATAATACGCCCACCAGCATTATGTACCGCTTGCGTCACTAACTTCCAGCCAGCAATTTGTTCCTCAGACCAAATACCTGGCGTATTAGGGTAACCCACGCCCATAGGTGTTACAGAGGTTGCTTCAGAAAAAATTAACCCCGCAGAAGCACGTTGTGCATAGTACTGTGCCATCATCGCGTTAGGAATACGCCCTTCACTAGCTCTACAGCGCGTTAAAGGCGCCATTAAAATACGATTGGGTAATTCTAAATCACCTAACGTAACAGGTTCAAATAAAGTAGACATTTTAATAGTTCCTAATAACACACATGCTAGATGCTAAAAGAATACCTCAAATCTTCCTGAAAAAATATTCCTCTGAATTACAATTTTGGACTTTCAATAGTCAACTCATAAGTGCTTTTACCACTTAAACTGTGGATCTGACTTTTACAACCAAAAGGCAAGGGGAAGTTTTGAGGGCCATGTCCAAACAAATTAGTTTGATACACAGGGATATTCGTTTCTTCTGCAAAACGCTTAATTGCATAAGTCACGGTCTCATCTCCATGCATAAATGCGCCAAACAGCACCGCTCTCACATTTTTAAGACGCCCTGCTTGCTTGAGATGTGTTAAATCTCTATCAACTGTTTCTCCATCAGAAAAAACATCTTCTAAAAATAAAATACGCTGATAAGCATTAATTTGCCAAGGGGTCCCTATACTTTTAGTGACAATCGTTAAATTACCACCGATAATTTCTCCCTGAATACTAGACTCTACTCTGGCGGCTTGATTAAGTGGCTTCAACCCTGAATACTGTAATACAGGTGTTTTTCCCGTCAGCACTTTTGCCATTCTAATAAAACTTTCCCCATCTTTTTTAGGATTCAGCGTTTCAATCATCGCAGGCCCATGAATAGACTGCCACCCCCATTTATTAAACAATAAATGCATAAAGGTATTATCACTGTAGCCTATAAACAATTTACGTTTATCAGGTTTATGCAAGTTTTGTAAAGCAGGCAATAATCTTGCCGCCCCATAACGTCCTTCTATAGCCCAAATAACCTCCACATGCGTATCATTTAAAGCGGCCATAAATTCTTGGGCTCTTTTCACATCGGTATTGCTATGAAAGGTGACATTAGGATAGCTGCTAGCAAAATGTACATTACGCGGTAAATTTTTACGTAAAGTATTGAGTTGCGATTGTGATACCCCTGAGGCTGGTGCAACCACTGCAATTGGTACAGTACTAATAGCTGCTTGAAAATCCCCATCCTGTAAAGCACGCTGAAAAGCAACCGTGGGCGCTGCCATTAATAGGAGACTACTGAATGCTAAGATCTTCCCTGATAACTTATGCATAGGATCCTCACTTTATATACGGGGTGTCTCCACCGTTAGACTATACCCTTTTTGCCCTTGTGTTTTGTAAATTTGACTCTTACATCCAAAGGGTAATGGATAATTTTTAGCGCCATGCCCAAATAAATTAGACTGAAACACTGGCAAAGATTCTGAGGCAGCAAATCGTTCTAAGGCATACTGGACTGCCTCATCTCCATATAAAAACTCACCTAAAAGAATAGCTTTTACATTTTTAAGTAATCCAGCTTGTTTTAAATGTATTAAATCTCTATCCACCGCATGCCCTTTGGAATGCACATCTTCCAAGAACAAGATATGATCTTGTGCCCGAATTTGCCAATCCGTACCAATACTATTGGTCACTATACTTAAATTACCACCAAGAATAGGCCCAGATATAGTCCGTTGACTTCTTGCTGCCGCATTTAAAGGTCTTAAACCTGTATATTGTAATACGGGTGTTTTGCCCGAAAGCACTTTGGCCATACGCTTAAAATTTTCACCTTCTTTAGAAGTAAAAAATTCCGTTAATGCTGGTCCATGTATCGTTTGCCAACCCCAGCGATTTAAATATAAATGCAAAAAAGTATTATCACTGTACCCTACAAATAGTTTCTTTTTAGTAGGTTTTTCCATAGATTGTAAAACTGGCAATAGTCGTGCTGAGCCGTACCCTCCACGCAATGACCAAATCACATCAATATCAGGGTTTTCTAAAGCATGAAGAAGCTCTGCTGCCCGATGCTCATCTGTATCACTATGAAAGATCATATTATTAGGATAACTTTTTGCTAAGCCAACATTTTTAGGTAAACTTTTACGTAAAACACTCAATTTATCATTGGACACTCCAGAACCTGGAGCAACCACAGCAATATTAACGCTAGCGATATTGCGTTGGAAAGCAGCATTCCGAATAGTATATTGCATATCTTTAGGCATTTCTGATCCTGTACAGCCTGCCAACATACACAATAAAATTGCTAAATACCCTTTTTGCACTACGCTCTCCCTGACAATCAATACATTATAATTGATCTAATTCTTGTAATTCCTGCACATAAGCCCCACTTAAAATCGGAAACCGACACCCTGTTTTAGGGTCTACATTAAATACATCTACCGGAAATCCAATCGCTGCCCGCTCTCGCTTAAACTGATTGCGTGCCCAACGTTGAAAAAATATCATTACGGCAGCTTTAGCTTCTTTAGAAGATAACCCTTTTTGAGTCAAATCCCTATAAATTTGTATCGGCGACATTTTTTGATTTTGCGCCATTGTTTCAATTTGCGTCAAGAGGCGATAAGGCATTAAATCCGCTTCATCAGTTTGCATCTGAGTTTGCGGTTTCAACTCAGCACTAGGCGGGGTTTCACATAAACGTTGTAAAGCGCTCCATTGTTTGCCAGCATACCCTTCATTCACCAACCACTGAAGCCAATCTTGTAAAAAGGGTTTATCTATGCCTGCAATAGGCCCTACCACACCACTTAAATCCCCATCCAAGGTTGTATAGCCTACAGACAATTCAGATCTATTACTGGTTGATAATAATAATAAATTTTTAAGGTTCGCTAACAACCATAAGCCTGGCACTCTAGCTCTGGCTTGTATATTTTGTAACGCTAAATCATGCTCTTCCCAAGATAAGGGTATACCCGTTTGTTGTTCCACCATAGCTTGATAAGATTGACAAATCGTATGAATATCCCATTCATAAAACTGTGCCCCTGTTGCAGCACAGACGGTTTGTGCTAACTGGTAACTTTGTTCCGTGTTATTCTGCGTACCTTGATAGACTCCATATAAAACCTGCTTACACAATGTATCAAAATCAGGATAAGTTTTTTGTATCCCTAATAAAACCTGCATTTTTACTAAACCATGTGTATCGTGTGCCAGTTTTAAACTGTAATATGATAAAATCATACACGCCGCTGAATCCAGACCACCACTGACACTAATTAAAAAACCAGATAATTTAGACTTGCATAAATAATCCCATAACCCTAAAGCCACAGTTTGGGTAAATTCTGCATAATAAGTCGTTAAAGGGGTATGTGTGACGACTGGCAACTCACTGTTGCTTTTCATTTTAAAGGGTATGCGTAATACATGTGGATCTGGAATCGGCGCATGATAATTATGTTGGCTACGTGCTAAACGTAGAGCATCTAATTCCACTTCCGCAACCACAGTTTCTGTGGCTGCAAAACTGCTTTGGGGACCTTCTAGGAGTTGCTGATCATACGCAATCATAGCTTGTCCATCATACACAATACGCCCTGCTGCATTACCGTGTTGATTACTAAACACATAAACAACACCCAAGGCTCTGGCCCCTTCTTGTACAATTTGTCGTCTAATTTGTGCTTTGTGTTTAGAAAAATGACTTGCTGAGGGATTAAAGACAACATCCACGCCCCGTTTTGCGTGAGCAAAACCCACTCTATCCCACCCCCAAGCATCCGCACAAATTTCAAATCCTAACCGTACTCCACCAATTTCTAATAAGACATCTCCAAATGGAATTTCTTGACCATTAGGCAATGTCGCAATTACTTGTGTATCTCTAGGCCAAGATTTAAACCAGCGTGGTTCGTAATGAATACCTTCATTCGCTAAAGATTGTTTTGCCACGGCGGCTACAAAGGCGCCATCCACAGCAATCAGGTTAATATTATAGAGCGCCCCCAGATATAAAAAGGGGATCCCAAAATTCGTCACCAGACCTTTAGTAAAAGGTAATAGCTTGAGCGCTTGTTCAAAGGATTGTTGTAAAACATGGGGAGCAAAAAACAAATCTTGCGCATCATAACCACAAATCGCTAATTCTGGTAAACAGACCCAGCCAATTTGATGTGTATGCGCATATTCTAACACTGCTTGGATATTAGCGGCATTCTGTGCCCAGGCAATAGGGCTTTGATTTAGACTACAAGCCAAAAACCGTACGGGCGTCATATCAATCCTAGTGTGTTACAGACTTCTGTAAATAGCGATAATAGCACACTATGCTCAAGGCACTCCCTATAGTCAATGCCCACGCTAAGGGAAGCGCATCATGATAATCAAGAATAGCAAATACCACTGTTGCTATCCCAGCCGTAATATTTTGAATTGCACCCATTAAAGCCCCTGCAATCCCTGCCATTGCAGCAAAAGGCATTAAACCGCCTGCTGTAGCAGCCGGATAAATCAAGCCACAGCCGATTAAATAGAGGGTCATTGGCGCAACAATACTGGCAACCGTAAAAAACCCGATATACCCACAACACAACATAATTAACCCTGAAAGCAAAGAAACTAATAGCCCCAATCTCACCAATTGTTCTGTAGAACAAGCCGCACTAAGTCTTTCAGCTAAATAAGACCCTACCAAGAACCCAACAATCGGGATAATGGCAACCTGAGCATACGTGACGGGCGTTAACCCCAAATCTTCTTGCAACACAAACGGTGCTGCCACCTCATAGGCCATAATCACTGCGGTGATAATCGATAAAATCATAATATTGCCTAAAAACTGTGGGTGATTAAAAACTGCCCCATAGCTTTTAATAATTTTTTTAGCATTTAGGGGCATTTGTCCAATAAAGGTATTCGTTTCTTCCAAGAAAAAATACATCAATACGGTAATAAAAATCCCAGTACACCCTATAAACACAAAATTGGCTTGCCAGCCCCACCATTCTAGAAAATGGGCTCCTATGATCGGCGCAATAATAGGGCTAATCACTGCTGCAATCCCCATCCAAGCGGCAGCCTTTTGCAGTGCTACGCCACTAAAGAGATCTCGCAACAACGTGCGCCCCATCAACCCACCTGTTCCAAAACCAAACCCCAGTACTATTACAGAACCCAAAAGCATCACGATATTAGGAGATAAGGCTGCAGCAAAAGCCCCACCGACAAATAAGATACTGCTCCCCAAAATAATAGGCCGTCTGCCGTAATAATCAGATAAAGGTCCATAAATGAATAAAGAAGTACCAAAAGCAATTAAAAAGAATGCTAGAATCATTTGTACATACGCAGGGTCTGTATTCAAGGTCACAGCCATTGCGGGCAATGCTGGCAAGTAAATGGTTTCTCCCAGTTGGCTAATCACCATCAATAGGATGGCTAAGCTTGCGGCACGTTTTGGGCTAGACCTGTGACTAAACATCGCTCTTCCTTGGGCCTATGGCTCCGGTGTATTTTGTAGTAATAAGGGACTCTGTTTATATTTTAGTTAAAATCTCTCCATGGAGGAAGGAATTATGTGCTGGCGTAACACAGATAAAAAATTTGGTATTGTGACTAAGTTCTTGCATTGGTCTTTAGCATTACTGTTTCTAGGACAATTTGTATGGCTCTATGAATCTGGTCTGTATCCTAATAGCGATCCAGCACATCTAAAATATATTTTATTGCACAAATCTTTTGGTGTTTTGATCTTAGGTGTCGTACTGACCATGTTGCTATGGCGTATAATTAATACACGCCCCACATGGCCTAATACTATGCCGCTACGTGAACAAGTCTTAGCTAAACTCACCCACAGACTTATTTACTTAGTTATGATACTCATGCCTGTTTCTGGTTACCTAATGTCTTGTTATGCAGGGTATGGGGTGAAATTTTTTGGTATGGCGTTACCTGTACTCGTAGGAAAAGATGAGGGCCTAGGGCAGTTTTTCTTTGACATGCATGAACGTCTGGCTTATCTTATTCTTATATTGGTTAGTTTGCACACTCTTGGTGCGCTCAAACATCATTTTATAGATAAGAATGATATTCTACGTAGAATGCTTTAATGCTTAAGGTAAGTAATGGACTTTAACGAACTCATCACTGCGGTCCAAGCGCTCCCATTATCAGCCCTTTTCAAAGGGCTGGTACTGCTTATTGCAGGTTTTACACTTGCATCTTTTGTACGAAGCCTAACTAAAAAACTTACCAGTAATGTTGTCAATGTGCATACCACCATGCTCATGATGCGTTTTAGTTACTATATGGTTTTAGGGATCTTCTTACTCACAGCCCTACATCAATTTGGGTTTGAGATTAACACCCTCTTAGGCTTGGCAGGGTTCTTTACGGTAGCCTTAGGGTTTGCAGCACAAACTGCAGCATCCAATCTGATTTCTGGTTTTTTTATGTTAGGGGAAAAGCCTTTTCAAATTGGCGATCTTATTCGCGTTGATCGTTTTCAAGGGGAAGTGATTGCGATTGATTTATTATCTACCAAGTTACGTAAAAGTGATAATACGATGATTCGTATCCCCAATGAGTCCTTACTCAAAACTTCTTTAGTCAATCTTTCACGCTTTCCCATACGTCGTTTTGATATGATTATTCATGTCGACACTAAAACACCACTGGATGTACTACAATCTTTATTTTTGACAGTTGCTAAAGAGCAACACCATGGTCATCATTTACCCATGCCTGAATATTATATTTTGGGCTTTGAGGAGCATGGTGTAAAAGTACAATGTTCCATTTGGTTAGACACGCCAGTATATTTTTCAGAACGTAGTGTTTTCATGATGCGTTTTCACAAACGTTTAGTCGCTGAAGGTATTCAATTAGCACATCCACCCAGTTTAAGAGGCCATGAGTCTTAGTTCAGTGACATACAGTGGACTCAACATATACTAAATCAAAATAGAGAGGGTATGCAAAAAAAGTCTTTTGAAATGACACAATATGCTTTTTATCAACAATTACGTGACCTTCCGTTTATAGAAAAAATCGTACTATTTGGCTCACGTGCACGTGGTGATAATAAACCCAGATCTGATATTGATTTAGCAATTGTCTGCCCACAAGCAACGCCTGAAGAATGATTATCTATTTTGGATATTATAGAAAATGCTGACACACTTCTGATGAAAAGAGACTGCATCAGATTTGATACGCTAACAACATCTTCACCCATCAAAAAAAACATTACCTCTGAAGGAACAGAACTCTATGTCAAAACTAGAACTAGCGATCACTAAATTTGAAAAAGCGCTTACCTCATTAGAGAACATCTATCAGCATCCACTTGATGCAAGAAGAAGCCGTGTGGCTCAACATGCTCAAAGAGCGTAATTTAACCTCACATTCCTACGATGAGGATTTAGCCGATCAAATTTTTTCTAGAATCCAAATTTATGTCCCTCTGTTACGAAAAACTTTTAAGACGTTCCTCTCCGCTCTGCCTAAGTCTTAAAAGCAATTTAACTAAATATTTTAAAGGGGGCTAGGCACAAGATTGATAGACCGTTACACTATCTTCATTAGTACATCTCTATAGAGCCAAAAACATACGATGCAAGCAGTAGAAACATTCCCCCCTATTACGGGTGAAATTTATAAAGTCAGTGAAATATCCCAGCTCGTCAAACAACAAATTGAAGAGCAATTTCCACTCGTTTGGATCACCGGTGAAATTTCCAACTTTGCAGCCCCCAGTTCTGGGCATTGGTATTTTTCTTTGAAAGATGAAGCCGCACAAATCAAATGTGCATGCTTTCAAGCTAAACGTTTAGGCGATGTCGCCTTTGGAAATGGCCAACAGGTTATCGTGCAAGGTTACTTAAGTTTGTATACTCCACGGGGAGAGTTTCAGCTTATTGTACAAAAGATGACACCTGCAGGTGCTGGAGTCTTAGCTTTACGCTTTGAAGCTTTAAAACAAAAATTAGCTGCCGAAGGCCTCTTTGAGTCCACACATAAAAAACCGCTGCCTGAATCTATTTACAATATTGCTGTCATTACTTCTCCGACGGGTGCTGCCATTCAGGATGTTTTAACCACGTTAACCAAACGATTTCCGTTGGTCAGCGTCACTGTGTATCCGGTAGCTGTACAAGGGGAAGGCGCCAGTCGTGAAATCGCTAAAGCTTTAATGGCTGCAGACCAACATCACCATGATGTAATTTTATTAGTACGTGGTGGTGGCAGTTTAGAAGATTTATGGTCTTTTAATGAAGAAGTGGTCGCCCGTGCTATCTATGCTTGTGAAACGGTAGTGGTCTCTGGAGTGGGACATGAAGTCGATTTTAGTATTGCGGATTTTGTCGCTGACCACCGTGCTGCAACTCCTACGGCGGCAGCTGCATTGGTCACCCCACAAAAAGAAGAACTGCTACATCGTTTAAAACTGTATGCGCAGCGTCTACAACGTGGAATAGAACAGCGTTTTCAAAGTTATCATCAGACTTTAGACCGCTATCAAATTGGGCTTAAAGATCCTGCGCACACCATTGCCGCAGGCCAAGCCAAAGTTGCTCTGCTTCAAAACAAGTTAGGCAACATTATGGCACAGCGCTTACAGCAGTACTTATTACGACTCAGTAAAGCGGAACAAAAATTGATAGGTTTAGATCCTTTAGCTGTGTTATCCCGTGGGTATGCCTTAGTGCAAGATCAAGACGGGCATATTATTTCTAAAGCACAGGAATGTCCGCATCCTGCGACCCTCACCCTGAGATTCCAGGATGGAGAACGGTTAGTGGAGACGGTGCGCTAATGGATGACCTCGCCTTCATGCAAATTGCCCTTGAGATGGCTCAAAAAGCTGCGCTAGCGAACGAGGTCCCTGTAGGTGCAGTCTTAGTCAAAGATGGTGAGATTGTTGCTATGGGGCATAATCAGCCTATTAGTGGCTCGGACCCGACTTTGCATGCAGAAGTGGTAGTTTTACGTGAGTATGCGCAAAAAATTCAGAACTATAGGCTCACCGATACCACGTTGTATGTGACATTGGAGCCTTGTTTGATGTGTGCGGGTGCGCTGGTACATGCGCGCATTAAGCGGGTAGTGTTTGCTTGTCCAGATCCTAAAGCGGGTGCGGTGGTCTCTATTGCGCGGGTGTTAGAAGATCTGCCCCTGAATCATCGGGTACAGGTAAGCCAAGGACCGTTAGAACAAGAGAGTTGTGCCCTATTACGGGCTTTTTTTAAAGCAAGACGAGGCTAGTCTTTAAGCCCCAGTATCTGCTTCAGGATCTTTTTCTTGTTGAATACGTTGATAAATCTCTTCGCGATGCACAGACACTTCTTTAGGGGCATTCACACCTAAACGTACTTGATTGCCTTTCACGCCCAAGACAGTCACAGTGACTTCATCCCCGATCATCAAAGTTTCGCCGACACGACGGGTTAAGATCAACATGAGTAAACTCCTTTATCTATCTCTAAAATCCAATTATATTTTTTCTTTTTCAGTCGGTGCTACAGGTGTAGTTGCCATACTTTCTAAAACTTCATGCATCACAATCATAGCTCGCTTAAGATCAGTTTCGTCTATCGCGAGAGAAACTTTAATTTCACTCATCGTTACCAGACGGATCTGAATTTTTTCTTGTGCTAATCCTTGAAACATTAAGGTTAAAAATGGTGTATACGTGCGCAACCCTGTCCCGACCATGGACAACTTTGCCAACCCTGTTTGTAACTCCACGCTTTGGGCGTGGTATTTTTTTTGCATTTTCTGCAATTGTTGTTCTGCTTTATAAGCATCGCGTGCTGGAATTAAAATAGACAAATCTGTGGTTCCTGGTTGTGAGCAAGATAAAGAAACCAAATCCACTTCTATATCTTCGGCACCCAAATCAGATAACAAATGCGCCACTAAACCAGGATGTTCTGGCATACCTTTCAAAAACAGTTGTACTTCTTTAGCGCTATGGGTAATACCTGTGATCTGCGGTTTTTCCACGTCATTTTCCTGTGCTGTAATTAAAGTCCCCTGGCCATCTGTAAAAGTAGAAAGTACGCGCACAGGTACTCCATGATACCCTGCTAATGCAACGGCACGCCATTGCACGACTTTAGAACCTAGACTAGCCATCTCTAACATTTGTGACAACGTAATTTTTTTTAGCAACCGTGCATTTTTTACCCATTTCGGGTCTGCACTATAAACCCCATCTACATCTGTAAAAATCTGACATTCATCTGCTTTTAATGCTGCAGCTAATGCCACTGCCGTTGTGTCTGAGCCGCCTCTGCCTAATGTCGTCAGATCGCCGTGTTCATCCACACCTTGAAACCCTGCCACCACTGGGATAATCCCATGAGCCAAATCATGTTTTAATTTTTTTGTCTCTATTTTTGCAATACGGGCCATCGTATGGGTGCTATCCGTATAAATCGGCAATTGATGTCCTAAATACGATTGTGCCTTTAAGCCGACTTGCTGCAAGGCCATAGCTAAGAGCGCCACGGTCATTTGTTCACCTGCGGCTAATAAGACATCGCGCTCTCGGGGATATTGCACGCTATTCACTGCAAACCCTAAGGTTTCCAGCGTATCAGTCTGTCCTGCCATAGCAGAGACCACAACCACCACTTGATGTCCTTGTTGAATACTGGCGTATACCTTTTTAGCGACCTGTTGCAAACGTTCTATAGACGCAACAGAGGTGCCCCCAAATTTTTGTACCCACAATGCCACGCGATGGTGCTCCTTGCCCTTGCAAACGGATGTCATGTTATCACAGCTTAGTCCACAAACCAAAAAAGCTACATCGCAGAAGATTGAGTTATTTTTATTACAAACTTAAGATTGTAGCGCACGCCAGGCCTGAAACTGTTCCAGGGTAATCCCAAGCCCCACTATGTGGGCACCCTCCATCTCTTTGATATCGTCCTGTACAGTGATCATAAAAGCAGCGGCATCACTTTCGGGAATCCTCAACGGTGATTGCTCGCGTACATAGTCTTCTAGTGCAGCACCGCTCAGTTTATTAACAATAATATCATGCAACAAGGTTCTGCGTTGTGCACGATATTTTACCCGTATCACATCAACACCAATTTCTTCAATGGTACTATCATATTGCTGACAAGTTTTTAAGTAAGACTGTACATAGACATCCAATAATGGGCGCACATCCTGCAACTCGTAAACCACCAGCATTGCTGCGCTATAATCCTCTCTTGCTACATCAGTAAAAGTCAATGGCACTACATTTTTTTTAATCAAAGGGAGATTGGCGCATAAGCGTGCGGTGCGTTTATTAACGTCTGCAAATGCTTGTAAATAACTAATATGAATTAACAAGAAAAAACTTTGCTCATAGGGGTTTTTAATCTGCGCCGCTTTTTCAAGAATAACAGTCAAATGATATTGCAAGACTGTTTTATCTTCAATCGGCAGATAAGCAGATCCCCCAATACGTACCCGATAATCGCGTATTTTTCCGGAATAGTGCCGTTCTAGCAATCCCTCTGACAACAAATAATGTACGGTACAAATGGTTTCTGTAGACACTTTCAAATGCGGGGCATTGTCCACAAGATAACAAATAGCTTCTTTATGATTAAGGATCATCGTTTTTTCTTCTGCGAGTTTTCCATCGACACTCTTATGTTTCAACAGCAACTGTTGTGTCTCTAATAAAGTAAAGGTATTACCTTCCAAACGAGAAGAGTTATAAGACAGATCTATCAATAACCGATTAAAAATTTGATGTGCATAGGTGCCAACAGGATCCGCAATATGTGCACGTTGCCCTGCTTGATATAATTGTTCCTGTACACTCACAGGCATATAGTATGTTTCATTGGGTTTATAAGCTTGCAGCCAGATATCAGCATAATAACTGAGATCACGTTCAAACATCGGACGGCGAACTTGTGCAACAAGATCCAAGCTTTCCGAACTAAAGCACCCTAACTTCAGGTTAGCTTGATAGCGCACTCCTTTCGTATGGCCAAACTTGAGAACGTGTCCCTCAGTAACCATTTCAGCCAACCAACGCCGTACACTACGTTCTGCATAAATATGCCCTAGCTTTTGGGCTAAAGTAATAACATCGATTGGTGTAGCCTCTTGGCGTAATATCTCCAAGATAGCCATTTTTTTTAGTGTTGATAGTCATTTTTCACCCATGCCAGCTCATTACTTTATATGGCCAACTTTAATCTAGATTTGGCCAAAAAGCATTTTTTGTGGCCAGATTGGGCCAGATTG
>CAZGDB010000017.1:0-5065 GCA_964524705.1 uncultured Francisellaceae bacterium | reverse complement strand
TGGCCAGATTGTGGCCAGATTGTGGCCAGATTGTGGCCAGATTGTGGCCAGATTGTGGCCAGATTGGGCCAGATTGGGCCAGATTGGGCCAGATTGGGCCAGATTGTGACCAGATTGTGGCCAGATTGTGGCCAGATTGTGGCCGTATTTTTAAATCTCTACTCAAAAGCAATCAATATATTGCTTTTTTCTCTGTTTTGGCTAATAAAGCAATAAATAAATTGCTAAATATAAAAAAAGCAACTATTATATTTCTTATGCAGAAAAAAGAAATTGATGTGTTTACAATGTATCACTCTCTACTCAAGCAGTTCAAAAAACGTCGATTACAGCTCAACTTTAAACAAAGCGATATGGGTGTACGCCTAGGGATCTCCCGCCAGCAATATCAACATTTAGAATCTAAGGGAAATCCGAGGCTTAGCACACTCAAGTTGATAGCAGCGGGACTTAACAGTGAACTCATGCTCATTCCTAAAGACAAATTAGACATTGTACAAGCAATCCTTGCCGGTGACATAACTTCGCTCCCTAACAAACAAGAGAAAGACCTATCGGAAGACCCATGGCAAGATTTCTGGGAGGATAATGAATGAGTACCAATAACATTGATGAGATCAAAGTACTCAAACTCCTATTACATGGTAGGATCGTTGGCTACTTAGCAGGTTTTAAAAATGGACGCAACGTGCTGAGTTTTGATGAGAACTTTAAAAACGATGTCCACCGCCCCACATTCAGCTTGATTACACACCCCAGTTTTCTACAGGCTGATAAACTAATGGCTCATCCCTGGGCAAGAAATCAAAAGTTACATCCTACGCTCTCTAATCTGCTACCAGAAGGCTCGTTAAGAGAGCTAATTGCACACGCTCTCAAAGTCCACATTGATAATGAATTTCAGATCCTTGCCGCCTTAGGGAATGACTTGCCTGGTGCACTTATCATAGAACCTATGGAACCGGATGCTGTTCCATACAGTGTTCTCACCACTCATGGAAACGCAAAAGCGGTGAAATTTGCAAACAATACTCAAACAAATAAATTCTCGTTAGCTGGCGTACAAATGAAGTTTTCCATGAAAGAAAAAGACGGTCGTTATAAGCTTTCTAAAGAAAATGTTCTGGGTGATTGGATTATAAAAACACCTTCTACAATACACCCCGAAGTGCCAGAAAATGAGTATACCGCTATGACTTTAGCGTCATTAGTAGGCATCAATATACCAGAAATAAAATTAGTAGAACTGAGCAAACTAGACAACTTACCACAAATTAACCTACCCAATGAAAAATTAGCATTCGCCATTAAACGATTTGATCGCGATGGCAACACCCGCATTCATATGGAAGATTTTGCACAAGTATTAATGAAATACCCACATGAAAAATATCATGCGGCTAATTATGAGCATATTGGAAAGATTCTTTATAGATATTCCGGTGATGATCTCGTCGATACACAGCAATTTGCTAGGCGCCTGCTGGTCAATATTCTTCTCGCCAATGGTGATGCCCATATGAAGAATTGGAGCTTACTATATGCAGATCAAATCACACCTAGACTATCCCCAGCTTACGATATTGTAACAACCAGCGTCTATATAGACGATGAAAGACACTATGCACTCAATTTAGGAAAAAATAAAGATTGGTATAACGCCTCTTATATTCACTTTGAAGCTTGGGCGAATCGCTTAAATGTACCATGGCCACTCATACACTCTGAACTTAATGAGACTATAGAAAAAGCAAGAACCCTATGGCCAGAAGCATTAAAAAACCTTCCCATGAATGCGCTACATAAAAAAAAGCTGCATCAGCACTGGGACAAACTACACAGCGATTTTCGAATCAAATAGAAAATCGCATGTCATTTTTTTCATCCAAATCAGATCAACCCAGCTGAGTCACTGCAAAATCTTTCAGTTTACCCATGGTTTCCACTAAAGCCGGATGCAAAGGCAAACTCCCTTGTGCCATATCTGCTCTACCCCCGCCTTGGCCACCTAAGGCTTGGGTCATAAACTGCAATAAAGCAGTTGCTGACAGCTGTGCTTGTAAATCACGACTCACTGCAGCCACGACATGTACTTTATCTGTATCCTGAGTCATTAAACACGCCACAAATTGCGGGTGTTTATTTTTGAGTTGTTCTGCCATAAAGCGCAGATCGTTTGGAGTATAGTTCTTCCAATTCTGTATAAAAAATGGAATATCCTTATGATGCGCCGTTGCTGCTAAGGTTTGCACCAACTGCTGCAATTCTTTTTGTTTAAAGGTTGCTAATTGTTTTTCAAGTGCCTTCACTTGGGCTTGTTGTTTTTCAACCCGATCTAACACTTGTGGTTCTTCAGTTTTTAGCAACTGCGCCAAACTACTTAAAGCATTACGTTTTTCACGTAAATATTGGAGAGCTGCTTGACCGGTTAAGGCTTCAATACGTCGAATACCGGAAGCAATTCCGGTTTCAGAAACAATCACAAAACATCCGATATCTCCGGTATGTTTGACGTGTGTGCCCCCACAGAGCTCCATAGAGAATCCATCGCCCATTTGCAACACACGCACTTGTTCGCCGTACTTTTCACCAAACAAAGCCATAACCCCTCTGGCTTGTGCTTCAGCTAAAGGAACTTCTTCGACGACACAATCCGAGTTTTCAAGAATTTTCTGGTTTACTAGGTCTTCAACTGCCTCTAACTCTACTTTTGTTACTGGTTTTGGATAAGAAAAATCGAATCTTAAACGATGAGGTGAGACTAAAGACCCTTTTTGTATCAGCTCTTTGCCTAATAACAATCGTAACGCTGCATGCATTAAATGCGTGGCTGAGTGATTCAGTTGAGTTTGTTTACGCAAGCTGCCATTCACTTCTGCTTGAACTGTCTCTCCGACTGTAAAACTGCCATTAATCACGAGACCATGATGCAAAATTGCTTGACCGACCT
Source organism: uncultured Francisellaceae bacterium (assembly GCA_964524705.1). Classification (GTDB taxonomy): domain Bacteria; phylum Pseudomonadota; class Gammaproteobacteria; order Berkiellales; family Berkiellaceae; genus CAZGDB01. The sequence continues at coordinate 2,115 of CAZGDB010000017.1, read as the reverse complement.
TTTGGGTATCGTGGACTTCAAAGACTCCGTGTGCAGTACGTAACCACCCACCATCTCCGACTTGTCCACCAGATTCTGCATAGAATGGCGTATTATCCAGGATAATAATCCCTTCTTGCCCTGCAGTTAAAGTTTGCTGTGACTGCATTTCATGATAAGCGGATAAAATTTTACCTTCATCTTTTAAATGCTTATAGCCACTAAAAACACTCACATCTTTCAGGTCTTGAAAACGCGTATAATCCACCGCAAAAGTAGCAGAAGCACGCCCACGCATTTTTTGCGCTTGCATTTGTATTTCAAAGCCAGCTGCATCTGCAGGGATATCACGTTCTCTTAAAATATCCAGGGTTAAATCCAAAGGAAACCCATAAGTATCATACAATTTAAATAGTAATTCCCCAGAAACTGGCTGTCCTTTTAGTTGCACCAATTGTTCTTCTAATACTTTCATACCTTGCGCTAAGGTTTTACTAAATTGTGTGGTTTCTTGTTGCAATACTTGTTCTATATGTTTTTGTTTTTCTACCAATTGTGGATAAGCCTTGCCCATCACTTCTACTAAAGGCACCACTAATTTACTAAAGAAATCTGGTTTATGGGCTAATTTAAATCCATGTCGTAATGCACGCCGAATAATACGACGCAATACATAACCACGACCTTCATTACTGGGGGTCATCCCATCTGCCACCATAAAGGCACAGGCACGAATATGATCTGCCACCACCTTCAAAGAAGGTTCTTGCATACTAAAGGGAACGTCTAACACTTTTGCCGTAGCTTGAATCAAATGTTGGAAGATATCAGTCTCATAATTGCTATGCACGCCCTGCATGACTGCCGCCAGACGCTCTAGCCCCATCCCCGTATCCACAGCCACTTGCGCTAACGGTTCTAATTCTCCGCCTGGCAAGCGCTGGAACTGCATAAACACCAGGTTCCAGATTTCAACATAGCGATCACCATCGGCATCCACACTACCGGGTGGACCACCCGGCACATCAGGGCCATGATCATAAAAAATCTCAGTACACGGCCCGCAAGGCCCCGTATCTCCCATTGCCCAGAAGTTATCTTCTTCACAACGGGACATCCGTTTAGGATCTACCTTCATCTCTTCTACCCAGATTTTCTCGGCTTCTAGATCTGAGGTGTGTACAGTGACCCATAATTTTTCAGGGGGCAATTGCAACACCTGGGTTAAAAACTCCCAAGCATAGGCAATTGCTTCCTTTTTAAAGTAGGCCCCAAAACTAAAGTTACCCAACATCTCAAACAACGTATGGTGTCTTGCGGTATAACCCACATTTTCCAAATCATTGTGTTTGCCACCGGCACGCAAACAAGCTTGTATGCTGGTTGCTTGCTTATAAGGACGTTGTTCTCTGCCTAAAAAAACATCTTTAAAAGGCACCATACCTGCATTGGTAAACAACAAGGTGTCATCCCCTGGTGGGATCAAAGAACATCCTGGTACAGCAGTATGGTTACGCGCTACAAAGTAGCGCGTAAAAGCTTCTCTTAAGTCTTGAGTCGTCCACTTCTTATTCGGCATAGGCTGCATCTTCTTCCAATTCAGCAACCGGCACTAACTTGGTCACTGGACGCTCTGTAAGCTTCGCACGAATTTGCGCTTCAATCGTTGCTGCTAATTCAGGACGATCTTTGAGGTACTGTTTAACATTCTCTTTACCTTGACCAATCTTCTCGCCTTGGTAACTGTACCATGCACCTGATTTTTCAATCACCCCAAGGTCTGCCCCAAATTCAACTAATTCCCCTAAACGAGAAATACCTTCTCCATAAAGAATTTCAAATTCTGCTTGTTTGAAAGGAGGAGCCACTTTATTTTTGACCACTTTCACACGAATTTGATTTCCTAAGATATCTTCGCCCTTCTTCACAGAACCAATACGACGAATATCTAAACGTACAGAAGCAAAGAATTTCAAAGCATTACCACCGGTTGTGGTTTCAGGGCTACCAAACATCACACCAATTTGCATACGAATTTGGTTAATAAAAATAACCAACGTATTCGCACGCTTAATATTCCCCGTTAACTTACGTAACGCTTGAGACATCAAACGTGCTTGTAAGCCCATATGTTGA
>CAZGDB010000016.1:38041-40590 GCA_964524705.1 uncultured Francisellaceae bacterium | reverse complement strand
TATTTTTCTAATAATAAGAGGATTATTGTGTCGCGAGATAGCTAGAAAGTCAACAAACTACATCGGTTAACTGCAATTGTTGTGCTAAAAAAGCCTTTAAAGGGGCGGCTAATTCTGGATGGTGTAGCCCTAAGGTTAACATTGCTTGTAGGTACCCTAATTTAGACCCACAATCAAACCGTCGTCCTTCAAATTCAAAAGCATAGACTGGTTGTGTTGCTAAGAGGGCTTGAATCCCCGTAGTTAACTGTTGTTCCCCACCAACGCCCCTGGGTGCGTTTTCTAGGCATTTAAAAATCTCAGGCGTAAAAACATACCGCCCCACCACTCCCCAATGCGAGGGAGCCTCTGTGGGCTTTGGTTTTTCAACAATCTCAGTCACAAGTCCTGCTCTGGGTTGTTGGGAGGGTTGCATCGCCACGATGCCATATTGTTCTACTGCATCGGGGGCCACTTGTTCAATAGCAATCACACTAGCCTGTTCTGCTTCAAATACTTGGCACATTTGTGCAAGGGCAGGTTTTGGGCAAAACAGTAAATCATCTGCCAGCACCACTGCAAAGGGAGAATTTCCTACCACCGGTTTTGCGCATAACACTGCATGCCCTAAACCTAAAGGCTCAGACTGGCGCAGATAGATGCAGTTAACGCCCTTTGGGATCATGTCTTGAATGGACTTCAAGACAGCTGTATTTTGTTTTTGTGCTAAGAGCGCTTCCAGTTCAAAATTTCTATCGAAATGATCTTCAATAGCTCTTTTATGGCTACTGGTAATAAAAATCAGTTCTGTCATTCCTGCAGCAATAGCTTCTTCCACCGCATATTGAATTAAAGGCTTATCTACCAGGGGCAGCATTTCTTTAGGCATCGCTTTCGTTTGTGGCAAAAAGCGCGTACCAAAACCTGCAACCGGAAAAACCGCTTTAGTGATTTTCACAGGACGTCTCCTCTAATGTTGTTTTATATTCAGGGACTAATCCACAGAGTAAAGTACGCACAGCCTGCTCCCCTTCCTGGATAGCAAACTCTAACTGCACCAGTGTACTATATAAGTTTGTGGGCACGCTGCGTTTTGCGGCAATGAGGATTTTACGATGCGTGGTGGGTTGTAAGGTTTCTTTTCCATGAAACAATTCTTCATGGAGTTTTTCACCAGGGCGTAAGCCTATATATTCTACAGGGACATCCGTATGTAGTTTTTTACCTGCCAATTTGACCAACTGCGCAGCTAAATTTTCTATCAACAAAGGTTCACCCATATCTAACACACAAATTTCCCCACCATGTTTTAAACTGGCAGCCTGTAAAATTAACTGTGCGGCTTCTTGCATGGTCATAAAATAACGGGTCATTTCTGGATGCGTAATCGTTAAAGGAACCCCTTGTTGAATTTGCTGTTTAAAAATCTCTACAACGCTGCCACGAGAGCCTAATACATTTCCAAAACGTACGGTCATAAACCGCGTCGCTCCTTGCGGATCTTGTGCTTGGCAAATCATCTCTGCGATACGTTTGCTGAGCCCCATCACATTAGTAGGATTGACTGCTTTATCTGTAGACACCAACACAAAAGTTTCTACTTGATGCGCTAAAGCAGCCTGCACCACTTGCCAAGTTCCCCAGACATTATTAAACGCTGCTGCACGCCAATGCCCTTCTAGCATCGGCACATGTTTATAGGCTGCCGCATGATAGACCTGTTTAGGCCTGTACGCGCTAAAGACTGCTGCCAGCGCTACAGGATCTGTAACCGAACCCAAAGATGCTACCAGCTGTACCTCAGGATATTTAGCCTGTAATTCGCGCTCTATGGTAAATAAGTTATATTCAGAGTTATCCAACAATACTAAAGTTTTAGGTTTCAATGCAGCGATTTGACGACACAGCTCCGAGCCTATAGACCCCCCCGCCCCTGTCACCAATACCGTACTGCCTTGGATATTAGCCTGAATTTGTGGCCAATCTAACTTAACAGGATCTCTACCTAATAAATCCTCTAAACTAATCTCTCTGAGATGATCAAAAGTCACCAACCCTTGTACCAAATCATTCAAGGCGGGCAACGTGCGTACTGTCATTCCCACTGTATCGCATAAACTCACTACTTTACGTACAAATGCAGCCGGAGCAGAAGGTACTGCTAAAACTACCAAGTCAATTTCATAACGCTTGACGGCTGTTTGTAAAAGATCTATCGGCCCCATAATCGGTAACCCATGAATTTCACGATCAATCTTTAAAGGATCGTCATCTAAAAAGACAATAGGCTCTAATGCGCTGCCTTGTCTTTTTAGATCTCGCACTAAACTTTCACCGGCTTGCCCTGCCCCTACAATTAATACTTTTTGTCTGTTTTCTAAATTTTTTAAAACAAAGCGTTCTTTTATTAAACGGACAATCAACCGTGAACCACTCAATAAACCCACTAATAAAACAGGGTATAATAACAAAACCGAACGTGGCACCCCGACTAAACGGGTATTCAAAAACAACACCACAAAAATCGCCAGACTCCCAATCCCTACCGCCTGAACAATTCTCAATAAATC
>CAZGDB010000016.1:0-38031 GCA_964524705.1 uncultured Francisellaceae bacterium | reverse complement strand
CCGGCAATGATGCAAAACGCCACATCCCTCGATAAAGACCAAAACGCCAAAAACACACCCCCTGCAACCCCAAAACGACTGGCAGCATCGCAAGCATTTGTACTAAAAAAACTGGTGGAGGAACGGCCAAATTAAAACGTAAAACATATGCCAAACACCAGGCCACACAAACAGCAACCAAATCATGTCCCAACGCTGTTGCACGCCTATAGGTTAACGGCGCATTATAAATCCTTTTTAAAGTCAGCCCCATAAGTTATATCCTTGTACTACCAATGTGCCTAACATAACATGGAGCCCGATGCTTAACAAAAGTACCTGCGATACTGTATACCCGGCTAAATGTAATCGCTGATATAAATGTTCACGATGGGCTTCTAAGAGGGGTTTACCCGCTTTCCATCTACGATACAGTGTGTAAACGACATCTAACCCAAAAGGTAAAGAAAACAACATGAGCATCCCCGCAGCCCATACGTTCAAAAGGCTTAACTTTAACAATAACACCCCAAAAAGCGTGCCTATAAAAAAGCTGCCACAGTCACCCATAAAGATACTGGCTTTAGGTAAATTAAAGGGTAAAAATCCTAATAAAATACTGCAAAGCCCCACACAAACCATTGCATCTGATACCGCACCTTCTTGGATAAAAAAATATGTTGCCAGTCCTAAAAAGCCTACCGCTTGCGTCACCACATACCCATCAAGCCCATCCACAAAGTTATAAGTGTTGACTAACCCAACGATAATAAACACCACAATAGGCACTGCCCATAAAGGCACTGTAGCAACAGCTATCCCCATTGCCACACAAATTTGCAACCCCAACTTCAGCTTGGCTGCCATACCTTTCAAGTCATCCACTAACCCTATCAAAGCCATGATACAAGTCGTAAACCAGACTATGTCACAAGCGCTATAACTGAAATAAAACGCACTCATGCTCATAAACGCCAGTCCACCTAATCTGGGCACAGGAATAGCATGTAAACTACGTGCATTCGGGGTATCTAAGAGTGCGTAATGCAGCGCACCGCGTTGTACCGTATACACTAATGCACTGGTACTCAATAATAACCCTAAGATTAAGTAGAGAGACATTTACTACCTTCATAAGGTTCAGGGGTCGGTTTTACAGTATCCCAACGTCTACAACTTGGACATTGCCAATCCAAGGTGTTGGCTGAAAAGCCACAAGCTTCACAACGATAATGTGAGCCTTGCATTTGTAGCTGTGCCATAACGGTTTGTAAAATCGTCAAATCACGTCTCACTTTTTCGCTGGCACGTTCTAAATGATAGTGCACTAAATGTTGAATCCCTCGCACACAAGGATATTGCATCACAAACTGATTAATAAACTCACTGGCAATAGCTGTTCCAGCGTCTGCCAATAAAATCTTATGATAAAACAACGCGATCTGAATATTCGGCACATAGTGTAATAAATCCTCTAAATGGGTCATTAAACTATTTTTAGCGCCTAATGCTTCATAACATCGTTCTAACATCGCTAATGTATCCGGTATAAAAGTAGCATCTTGATATTGAATACGCTTGAGTGCTCTTAAAGCTGTCTTGGGTTTATCGCGCTGTAACTCAAGCTCCGCTTCTAACAAACTAGGACGGGGTGCTAAAGGATTGGCCAATAATGCTTTTTTGACTAACGAATGTGCTAATGCATGGTTGCCTTTTTGTAAGCTTTTGAGAGCTAACTCACAATAATAATGTGCCATATAGGCTGTCATTTGGATCCCAGTACGTTGTTGCCGTTCCTGCGCCATCTCTAGGGCTTTTTCCCATTCTTTTTGTTTTTCATACATTTCTAAGAGATGTTTTAAACTCAGCTCCCCTTCTAAGGAAGGGGTCGCTTTGAGTTCACAAAATAATGCTTCCGCACGGTCATACATGCCGGCATATAAATAATCTTCGCCCAGAGCAAATAATGCTTGTTGTTTTTGACGGCGTGTCAGACTAGGTTTAAGGACTAATTCTTGATGAAGTTGTATAGCTTTATCAACTTCACCTCGACGTCTAAATAACGCACCTAAGGCAACCGTTGTTTCAACAGTTTCAGGGCTATCATCTAACAAACGCGTAAAGGCATCAACTGCTTTATCGGGCTGTTCATTGAGTAAGTGATTTAAACCCGTGTAATAGTGGTCAGGTAAAATACCCGTTAATACTCTGGTACTTCCTTTACGCCCTACTTGCCAGCCTGAATATGCAGCTACGGGTAATAAAAGGCAGATCAGTTCCCACATACTTTGCGAGCTCCCTGCAAAATTGAGATACAAAAAAGGCCGGTTTACACTTTTAGTATAAACCAGCCTTATTTTGGAACTTAATAGTTCTTAGATCAAGCCCAACGCAGGATTAAGAACGATCTTGCATCTGTTCTCTTAAAAGATCTCCCAAAGTACCGCCTGTTGTGGTGGTATCGGTAAACTCTTTCATCACCTGTGCTTCTTCTTGCACTTCTTTAGCCTTTACAGAAAGCTGAATAGCTCTGTTCTTCTTGTCGATGCTGATGATTTTGACTTCCAACTCATCATCAAGTTTCAAGATAGTATTCAGATCTTCGATCTTGTCACGGCTAGCTTCAGCAGCTTTCAAAGTACCTTCAATCCCAGAAGCCAACTCTAAAGTTGCGCTCTTAGGTTCAATAGCACGCACGATACCTTTTACAATCGCCCCTTTAGGGTTTTCAGAGATATACGCACCAAAACCATCATCTTCTAATTGCTTCACACCTAAAGAGATACGTTCACGTTCAGGATCGATAGACAATACAACAGCTTCGATTTCATCATTTTTCTTGTACTGTTTCACGGCTTCTTCGCCAGGGGTTTCCCAAGAAATGTCAGACAAATGCACTAAACCGTCTATGCCACCTTCAAGACCGATAAAGATCCCAAAGTCAGTAATGGACTTAATCTTACCTTTGATCTTTTCGCCTTTCTTAAACTTGGATGCAAAACTCTGCCAAGGAGATTCTTTGCACTGTTTCAAGCCTAAGGAAATACGACGACGTTCTTCATCTACTTCAAGTACGATTACTTCGATTTCTTCCATCAAAGTCACTACGCGGCTTGGATGTACATTGCGGTTTGTCCAATCCATTTCAGAAACGTGGACCAATCCTTCAATGCCTTCTTCCAGTTCCACAAAACAACCGTAGTCACGGATGTTCGTAACTTTTCCGAACAAACGCATGTTAACAGGATAACGACGTGCAATACCCACCCATGGATCGTCGCCCAATTGTTTGAGCCCCAAGGAAACACGCATCTTTTCCTTGTCATATTTCAATACACGTACGGTAATTTCTTCACCAACGTTCAATACTTCACTAGGATGCTTCACACGACGCCATGCGATATCTGTAATATGTAACAGACCATCGATACCACCTAAATCAATAAATGCACCGTAATCGGTCAAGTTCTTCACAACGCCCTTCACAACTTGCCATTCTTGTAAGCTTTCTAACAGCGCATCACGTTCAGCACTATTCTCAGTTTCCATCACTTGACGGCGAGAAACCACAACGTTATTACGTTTTTGGTCTAGCTTAATCACACGGAAATCTAATTCACGGCCTTCTAAATGTCCGGTATCACGAACAGGACGTACATCTACCAATGAGCCTGGTAAGAATGCACGAATACCGTTAAGATCTACAGTGAAACCACCTTTAACCTTACCATGAATAACCCCTTTCACTACTTTGCCATCTTGCTGTGCTTTTTCTAGGAAAATCCATGCTTCTTGTCGTTTGGCGCGAATACGGGACAAACGGGTTTCACCCCATCCATCTTCAACTGCTTCTAAGGCTACAGGCACTAAAGAGCCTACGGCGATCTCTAATTGTCCGTTTTGATCTAAAAATTCTTCTATTTTAATATGCGCTTCTGATTTTAAAGGCGTATCAACGGTAACAATACCGCGTCCGGTGTCAATACGTAAAATTAAACCTTCTAAAATCATGCCAGGGCGCATTTCTAAAGTGGCGGCGTTTTTTTCAAAGAGATCAGAGAAGCCTTCAATGAAGTGAAATTCTTGGTCGGCCATTAATTGTTGATGCATACATTTTCCAATTCAATACAAACAGCTCCACAGCGCAGGATACGTCATGGTTCTGGGTTATTTTAAAAAAATCCTTCACAGTATAACCGTCAAGGGGCTTGTTTCTACCTTTTCCAAGCGGCAGGCACAGCGGCCCATACGGTCTCAAACACTTGCATAATATTCAAGTTATCTGTATCAATAACTATCGCATCTGATGCCGGCTGCAAAGGTGCAACCGCACGCGTTCTATCCCGATGGTCACGTTCTACCATCTCATCAAAGAGAGTGTCGAGGCTAACATTGATTTGCAAGTTCTGCAACTGATGAAAGCGTCTTAAAGACCTTGCCCGGGGGCTAGCCTCTAAAAAAAACTTCAAGGGCGCCTCAGGGAAGATTACAGTACCCATATCACGCCCATCGGCCACTAAACCAGGTAACTGTTGAAAATCCCTTTGCAAGTCAAAAAGGGCCGTTCGGACCATCGGCAGGGCTGCCACTATAGAAGCCATCCCCCCCACCTCTTCTGTCCTCAAAATAGTAGTGACATTTTCTTCTGCCAACAAAATCTGAATGCCTTCTGCAGATGCTTCTCCTACAAAACGCACTGGCAGTGTACGGGCCATCGCTGCAAGCGCGGCCTCATGCCCAAAATCAATCCCTTGCTGCAAGGCAGCATAGGCTACCAAACGATATAATGCACCACTATCCAACAAGTGCCAGCCCAAGGCGCTGGCAAGACGTTGACATAAGGTCCCCTTACCAGAGCCACTGGGCCCATCTACTGTAATAACCGGAATATTACTCACTCGCAGGACTCTCTGGTGCCGAGGTATCGGTCTCAGTCTCTGTTTCTTCAGCATCTAAAGAGCCCGCAGCCACACTTTCAATACTCACGAGGATTTCTTCTGGATCTAAACCAATTAAAGTCACCCCTTGGGTATTACGTCCAACCAAAGACACTTCATCGGTACGAATACGAATTGCACGACCTGTATTGGTAATCAGCATTGCCTGATCTCCAGCAGAGACTTCTACAGCCCCCACCACTTGACCATTACGTTCAGTCGTCTGAATGGATATCACACCTTGTGCGCCACGACCGCGTAAAGGATATTCAGAGACTAAAGTCCGTTTACCAAAACCACGTGCCGTTGCAGTTAAAATAGCCGCTTGAGGCTCTACTACCACTAAGGAAATAATGGAACTAGACTCATCCATTCGCATACCAATTACCCCATGGGTAGAACGACCCATCGGACGCACACAGCTTTCCTCAAAATGCACGACTTTACCTGCATCAGAGAATAACATCAGTGTCTTATGACCATCCGTCATCTGCGCGGCCACTAAAGCATCATCTTCATCTAGTTTGATCGCAATAATTCCACTGGGACGAGGACGTGAGAACTCTTGCAACGGCACTTTCTTCACAACACCACAACGCGTCGCCATAAAGATATAATGATCTTCAACATCAAAACTCTCGATCGGTAAAATCGCAGTAATGGTTTCACGTTCAGCTAATGGTAATAAATTCACAATCGGCTTACCTTGGCTGGTACGAGATCCTTGCGGCAAAGTATGCACCTTCAACCAATAGACTTTACCTAAACTGGAGAAACATAATAAAGTATCATGCATATTCGCAGTCAGTAATCGAACCACAAAATCTTCTTGTTTCATGGTGGCAGCTACTTTCCCTCTACCCCCACGACGTTGAGACTGATAAGTTTCAACTGGCGTAGTCTTAATATAACCAGCTTGTGACAAGGTCACGGCAACGGTAATATTTTCAATCAAATCTTCATCACATAAATCACTAGAGAAATGTGCAATCTCCGTACGACGCGCATCCCCAAAATCATTTTGAATTTGCACTAACTCTTCTCTAATCACTTCTTTTAAACGTGCAGGTGAAGAAAGAATCAATTGCAATTCTGCAATTTCTTTGAGCAAAGCATCATATTCATTACGGATTTTATCTTGTTCTAAACCCGTTAATCGATGTAAACGTAAATCTAAAATAGCCTGTGCTTGATCTAACGTTAAACGATACTGGTTCCCTTGCAACCCTTCTTCTGGCAATAAACTATCTAATTTAGTTGCATTCTCAGCACGCGCTAATAACCCCGCAACCCAACCGGCATCCCACAATGCTTCCAATAACCGTGTTTTTGCTTCCGCAGGAGAAGCTGCTGTTTTAATTAACTCAATCATGCGATCTAAGTTGACTAACGCCACACTCAGCCCTTCTAAGATATGTGCACGCTCTTTAGCTTTGCGCAACTCATACTGGGTACGACGATTCACCACCACACGACGATGTAAAATAAATTGTTCTAAAAACTGTTTTAAACTCAAGGTGCGTGGCTGATTGTCTACTAAAGCAACCATGTTGATCCCAAACATCGTTTGCATCTGTGTTTGGTTATACAACTTATTCAACAGGACTTCTGCGACTTCTCCACGTTTGAGCTCAATAACGATACGCATACCGTCTTTATCAGACTCATCCCGTAATCCACTAATCCCTTCAATCAACTTCTCTTTTACCAGCTCTGCAATACGTTCTATTAAACGCGCTTTATTCACCTGGTAAGGAATCTCAGTCACTACAATATTTTCACGACCATTCTCTTGGGTCTCAATCATACTACGCGCACGAACTACCACACGCCCCCGACCCGTCTCATAAGCCTGACGGATCCCAGCGCTGCCCTGAATAATTCCATAGGTCGGAAAATCTGGCCCTGGTACATACTGCATTAAATCAGCCACTGACAAAGTAGGATCATCTAATAAGGCTAAGGTAGCTTTAATCACTTCAGTCAAATTATGGGGCGGAATATTAGTCGCCATACCTACCGCAATACCGGTAGCACCATTGACTAATAAATTTGGAAAACGCGTTGGTAGTACCACCGGTGCCCGTTCGGAACCATCATAGTTGGGAACAAAATCCACAGTGTCCTTTTCAAGATCACTCAACAACATACTGGTCAACTTGGACATACGGACTTCGGTATATCGCATCGCCGCAGGTGCATCACCATCCACCGATCCGAAATTCCCCTGTCCATCAACTAACAAATATCTTAAGGAAAAGGGCTGAGCCATACGTACCATCGTATCATAGACGGCGCTTTCACCATGCGGATGGTACTTACCGATCACATCCCCGACTACACGGGCGGATTTTTTGTACGGCTTATTCCATTCTGTTCCTAACTCATGCATCGCATACAATACCCGTCGATGCACAGGCTTTAATCCGTCCCGGACATCCGGTAAGGCACGCCCTACAATAACGCTCATGGCATAATCGAGGTAAGAGTGCTTAAGCTCCTCTTCCACACTGATGGACCGGATTTCCGGGGCAATCGCCGACATGTCTACTCCAAAAGTTAGTTTAAAAACTTGCTACAATCCGCACTGATAGTCTATTGTGCGCAGGTATGCTACATTCCCGCACATTGTACCATACTCCCATACACAAGCGCATCTATGACTACCGTTTTTAACACAAACAGCAGCCCAGAAGAGATTGCAAAATTTAACCAATTAGCAGCCACCTGGTGGGATCCACGGGGTGAGATGCGATTACTGCACCAGCTCAATCCTGTACGCCTCTCGTATGTTAGCTCAAAAACTAATATAAAAGGCCAAAAAATACTGGATATAGGTTGTGGCGCGGGTATTTTTGCCGAAAGCCTCGCCCGTCAAGGGGGTATCGTGACCGGTTTAGATCTGGCACCAGACCTTATTGTGGCAGCCCAAGCACATGCTGAAGGTCACCAGCTACCCCTGAATTATGTCTGTCAATCACTGGAGCATTTTGCTTCTCAAGAACCCCAAGCATTTGACATCATCGTTTGTATGGAGATGTTGGAGCATGTGGAAGACCCAGCGCAAACGATTGCCCAAATGGCACTACTACTCAAACCAGGCGGACATCTGTTCCTGTCTACGCTGAACAAAACCCCACGTAGTTTTTTAGAAGCGATTATAGGTGCGGAATATATTTTAGGTTGGTTACCTAAAGGAACCCATGATTGGCGTCAATTTATTACTCCTTATGCGCTCTCACAAATGCTCAAAGCTGCTGAATTAACGCTACGTTCCTTACAAGGGATAGGCTATAATCCCCTATTAAGCGCTTTTTATTTGCAACCTAATGTGAGTGTAAACTACCTTGTCCACGCCCAACGCCCGCTTTAAAGCCTTTTTGTTTGACCTTGATGGCACGCTGATGGATTCAGCACCTGATTTTCTGTATTGCTTAAATGCGCTCAGAGAAGCTGAACAGCTGCCTGCACTAACACAATCAGAAGTCACGCCTGCGATTTCCCATGGTAGTGAAGCCATGTTGGCAGTGGCCTTTCCAGATAATCCGCTTGCGTATAAACATCGCTTTTTACAAACCTATATTGCCTTAAGGGGCAAACACGCCTGTTTGTTTGAGGGGTTAAGTGAGATGCTCGACTTTTTAAACGCTCATAATATCATTTGGGGGATTGTAACCAATAAACATCGTGAACATACGCTGCCTTTGTTGGAACGTTTTCCAGTTTTAAAAACTGCAAAAATCTTAATTTGTGGGGATAGCTTATCTAAACCCAAACCTCATGCGTTGCCTTTACTCTATGCTGCTGAGAACTTAAAAGTGGCAATTGCAGACTGTTTATTTATAGGGGACTCTCAGGTAGATCTAGAAGCGGCCAAACGCGCCAATATGACTGCTGCTTTTGTAAATTATGGTTATGGTGAGCGCTGTAACTTACCAGCAGCTTATACTTTTGAGACGAGTACGGCACTGAGTGCCTTTATTCAAGACCATTATGATGCTTAAACCCGGTAGTCTGCTCTATTATGCTACTCGTTGGAGCAGCACACCCACACAACTTTTGTATACGCTCTATGATATTTTATCGCAACTCCCAAGCAGTAGTCAGGAACCTGAGATCCGAGCACATAAATTACAATTTTGGCATTCAGATCTAACGCGTTTTTTTCAAAAAGACTCCCCACAGCACCCCTTATTACAAGCTTGGCAACAGCATCCTAGTCTCACCACCTTACCGCAAGCGCCTTTTTGGAATCTCATTGAAAGTATCCAATGGGAATGTGAAGGAGGAACTTTTGAAACAGAGGATGACCAACAACAATTTTTAAAACTCAAGGGTGGCAGCTTAGGTAAATTAGTGGCAGCCCTTAACAATGCCAGTCCGCAAGGCAGCTTGCTTGCAGAACAGCTTGGGGTTATCACACAAGCTTTAACACAACTCCAATACTTAGGTCGCGATCTCCGGCGTGGTTTTTGTTTTTTACCTTATGCAAGCCATCACTTAGCTTTTTCAGGGCTCATCGCACCTAAAAAACCAAGTCCTGAATGGCAAGACTATCTGAGTACCCTGCTACAACAGTGGCAACAAGAAGCCAAACAGATCAGTACTGCACTCACCTTGAATGATGCAGTCTGTCTGAAAAGCCTGACGACCCAATGGCTCCTAACTTATAAAAGCCTGACACACCTACAAAAAGATGGATTTCCAGTCTATCATTACAGCTATCATTTACCTCCTACGCAGTTACTCTGGTGGGCCTTTCGCAATAAAAGGACAACTTCTGTATGCAAACTATTTTAATTACCGGTGCAACTGGCAGTTTTGGGCAAGCTTTTGCGCATCAGTATGCCGCACAAGGTTATCAATTGATTCTTGCTGGCAGACAAGAAAAAACCTTAAAGACTTTTGCTGCCACTTTGGAAAATCGTTACGGGATAGAAACTGGGCTGATTATTTTGGATTATTGGAATTTCTCTCCTGAAGCAGCTGCTGCCCTTAAAACAGAACTGCAAGCTACCTATCCTAGCTTAAATGGGATTATTCATGCAGCGGCATATTTGGGCGTACGTGCAGATCTTGCACAATACCCTGCCTGGGAATGGCTCAAAGTCTTTCAGGTTATGGTCCACGGTCCATTTTTACTCACACAAACTTTATTACCACTGTGTGAAGATGATGCGAACCTAATTTTTATGAATAGCTACTGGCCAAATTCTGAGGGTGCCTATTGGGGGGCTTATGGGGTAGCACAAGCGGCTGTACAAAAGATGGTGACTATGCTGGCGATAGAACAACCGCACCTAAACCTACAATCTTATGCTCCCGGCCCCACTTTTAGCCGTTTATATGCCAAAGCTTATCCGGCTGATATAGATCCTAGCTTGTTATTTCCAGAACAACGCTTAAGCAGAGATTTAGAAAATGGTGTCTTAGCTATCTAAGCTAAGCACCATTACCTGAGCGTATTAACGTTTTAAGGTACCTATGCCTAGCGCTTGCCATTCCCCAGCTTTCATAGTGCGCGGTAATGAGATATGTCCATAACGCGTACGAATCAATCGGTTCACTTCAGTACCCACTGCTTCAAATAGGCGACGCACTTCACGGTTACGACCTTCAGATAAGGTTACTGCATACCAAACGTTCGTACCTTGTCCACCTGCAAAGTCTAGGCTTTCTACACGCGCGGGACCATCTTCTAGCATCACACCGTCTAATAAGGCAGTAATTTGTTCAGGTTTGAGTTGGCCTTGAATACGTACATGATATTCACGCAAGATATTATGTTTAGGGTGCATCCATTCGTGTGCGATGGCTCCGTCGTTAGTTAATAATAATAAGCCTGCGCTTTGAAAATCTAGACGTCCAATGCTCACCCAACGACCATGTTGTGGGGAAGGCAGGTATTGAAAGATGGTAGGGCGTTGTTCGGGATCGTAACGCGTACACATTTGCCCAGCAGGCTTGTAATACAGTAATGCTTCTGAAAGGAAAGCGGTGTTTGCAATAGTACGGATGCGTGTACCATCAACATAGACTGCGTCGCGATCTGTAATCCTATCACCTAACTTTGCAATTTTTTGATTGATGCGTATACGCCCTTCTTGGATCCAAGCCTCAATCTGTCGTCTAGACCCTAATCCTTGATGTGCCAATACTTTTTGGATACGTTGTTCCACAGCTTACCTACTACTTCGTCGCTGAATCCGCCATTATCCCACAAGCAGGCGCAAGGTACAATTCTACTGTCTATACGATTGTGACCTTGCGCGTAACGACACATGAATAACTGGTAAGCCATCAGTGCCAATCGTTCTATAAACCGGGGTAACTCCAGCTGACGCGGGTGTAGACGCCGATGTGGCGACTTGACTAAATTGAATGATCGGGTTTGGCTGTCTGGCTGCAAATTGCGATTCCAATCGTGAAATCATACTGGCGCGCTGTGTAGGATCTTGAGGTAAGATATGCTGATGTCTTGCTATAAATGCTTCGCGGGTTTCAGGGGCTGAGGCAACTGAACTCTGAACTGTCTCAGTGACATCCTCCTCCACAACTACCGATGCATATTGACGATACAAAGCGGTAATATCAGCACACAGGGGTTCTAACGATAATAAAAAGACTTCTTCTGCCAGCCATAACATTTTTTTCTCTTCATCAAGATAAAAAAAAGTTTCTCGATTGGGCGCGCAAAGCTCTAGTATTTCAAGCTCTTTCTCACTTTGAGTTTTACCACAAACCTGTTCTAGAAATGCGCATCTAACTTTGATTAAGTTTTTAATATAAGCAGGCGTGACTTCTGCGCCACTAGGTAAATAATAGTGATGACAAAACAATTCTTGATAGGTGGTTGGAGGTAAAAACAAGAGTGCATCATATAAAGCATCCCGTTCTTCTTGTGCACTTAAGCGCTGAAACGCTGTCCTTAAACCTGACAACACTTTATGTGTCATATTTTTGTACAGACTATCTAAAGGCGTTAACGGTATCCCATAAGGGGTTCCCACGGCGATATTTGCTAAGCGCCTTACATATCCGGGAAAACAGCTTGCGTCATCGTCATGAATATCATCTGAGTGTGCACAAATACATTCTGCAACATTATTAATAAAGGCCTCTTGTATTCCACAATTTTCTGCAATCAAATAATAGTAAACTGCCATACTACGGATTTCATGGGCAGCATCCTCCAAAGAAAGTTCTCCTTCAGATCTGTTTTGCCCACGACTTTCAATAGGTGCATAAATAGGAAAGCCTGCTACCGCAGGATCTGCAGCAACAAAAAGATTTTCAAACTTACCTTCTGCTAATTCTTCTTGTGTTAAAGTCGGCCAAGCGGTTTCATCATAGGCATGAAAGGCCATAGCAGCCCGTAGTCCTTGCACATTATATTGCTGTATTAACTCTCTAAAACACGTTCGAATCAAGGGTATGCCTTGTACTAAAGGCTCCCGATGTTCTTCAATATAATTCAAGAGCTCTGTATAATCACAGTCTGTTGTATTCTCAATGAGTTGTTGTTCGATTTGGTTCAATAAAAAAAAACGTATTTCTTTTTCAACTCCTTCTAATCCGCCTTTATTAGTAAATTGTGCATTCAAGTGAAAATCTGTTTTTATTTTACTATCAAAATGATCTCGACAGCGTTTTGTTTCCGCCACATGCATTGCAGATTCAGGATTTTGCGCCAATACCGCCTGGGATTCTTTTAACAGTCGTTGTAAATAAGCTAGCCGCATTTTTTCCCCTAAAGCGCCCAAATGGGCGCGCGGCATCGGCATCCTATCTGCCACAAAATCTATAGGGGAAAAACCAAAATTTTTTGAAACGTTAGTAATATAACTATGTATGTCGGTCATATTGCTTGAGAAGTAAACTTTTTTCAAAAATTCATAATTCTCTTCTGGGATGCTACTCACCCATTTTCCTGTTTCAATAAAAACTTTTAACATCTCTAAATTTTTATTTTTTATCGATTGCTGCATTAATGAGCCAAACTGCGTTTCTACAAGTGCACCTTTTTCTACTAATAAACGAACGCTAGCAGTCTGATTATATTCTACTGCTATTTTTAACAAATAGCTTAACCAAGATTTTTCCACAACAGCACACTGTTGTAAAAAAAATGATAAGAATTGTGGATTTTTTGAAACAACTGCTTCTGCTAAGATTGCAATGGTTAGCACTGTTCTTTGAGTAAACAAAGCATGCACAATCTCTAGATGTTGATATCGTATCGCTATGATCAATAAATCTTCTCGCAGTGTCTCTATCAGCTCTGGTACACTTCTAGCTATCATCTGAATCTGTATCAGATCTCCAGCCTCTACTGCTTTAAAAAGGATACTATCGTTTTCCTCTATCAATAACTGGGTCAGATCTAAACGTCCTTTTTCTGACAAACGTTGTACGAGTAGGTTGCGCTCTTGAGCGCTCACTTGTTCCTGAATATAGCCCACCAACTGCACAAGATATCGTTCATAATCTCCAGATTTCAGTGATAGTAACACCTGTTCTAAAAGGTCAGGATAAAATTTCCGTATATCGTAGAGAATATGAAAATATTTTTTCTTCAGTGCCTCTAATACTAAACGTATTTTAATACTCGGTAATTGATAGTTATTCGAATACAATAATCGTAATAAGACTTCTCTATGCCCGCCTCTCACTGCGCCCAAACAAGCAAGCCCTGAAGGAACTGCTCTATGTATTAATAGCACTTCTACAGTTTCTAAATGCCCAGATTCTGAAGCTGCAGTTAAAGCACTTTGTTTCAATAAAGGTGTGCATTCTGGGTTCTGTAACAATGCATGCACCCATAAATGTTGCCCTACTCCCGCAGTCCATAAAAGTATTTTTTTTAAAAGCACAGCTGGAATAGGATTTCCCAGCAAGACAAGTGCCATCGCTACTTTTCCTGCTTGTATTGCAGCACACAGTACTTGAAAAGTCATTTCAACCGTACACAAGGGATTAGCAGCCAGCCATTTAACTGATGTGATATGACCCGTATCAACGGCACATTGCAATGCTTCTTGAAATACCGCAGGGTCTGCTTTAAGCACCTCCGACCATAAATGCCAAAGGGTGAGATGTTGACCACGAGACGCAAGATCTAAAAGACATTCACGCTGTGCAGGAGAGAGCATAGGCGATCCTTCGAACCCATTCTCTTTTCAGTGTAATACAAATATCGTAAAAGCGAAGCATCTAAGAAAGTTAAACAATCAACTCAATTCAGTGTCTTCTGATAACGCCACAGTGTCACATGCTGTGTCTTCCGTAAACGTTTCTACTGCTGCGTCTACTTCTGCTTCATCCTCACACACCGATTCCACCGTTAAAGGTGCTGTCAAAATAATTTCTGATTCTGCAAATGCTTCAGGTATTGCCGGTGCATCTTGCAACATCCCCAGTGCTTGTAAATCAGCTAACGGGGGTAATGCCTCTAAGGATTTCAAATTAAAATGATCTAAAAAGACTTTAGTGGTGGCATATAAGGCTGGCTTACCCGGGACTTCTTTATAGCCTACAACGCGGATCCATTCTTGGTCTAATAAACTACGGACCATTTGCGAGCTGACCACAACGCCACGAATACTTTCAATTTCACTACGTGTAATAGGTTGACGATAAGCGATAATCGCGAGGGTTTCTAATAACGCACGGGAGTATCGTTGTGGTTTTTCTTCAAATAATTTGCTGATCCAAGGGGCAACATGGGTAGAGACCACAAAACGCCAGCCGCTAGCGACCTCTTGTAGGATAATCCCACGATCTGCATAGTGCGCCTGTAAGGCCACTAAGGTTTCATGTAATTCGCCTTTTGTAGGCATAGCTTCTTCGCTAAAGAGCAACAAGAGCTGATCTAAAGTCAAAGGTTTAGCAGAGGCTAAAAGTGCTGCTTCTACGATACAAGCGAGGGTGTTGTCATTTCCGAACATACGGCTGCCTTAACATGTATAGGACCCCATGTTTGAGTTTGTACCACGTCAATCATCCATCCTTTTAATAATTCCAGGATAGCCAAAAACGTAACTACTCTACCCAAACGCCCTTCTGTGTTATCACACAGATCTTCAAAAGTAATATCGCGATCTGCCTGTTCTGACAGGCGATCTAAAATCATCGTCATCCGTTCACGCACGGAAAGCGGTTCGCGTGCAATCCAATGTGCAGTTTGCATTTCTGCTCGCTGCAAAACTGCACACAGTGCATCAATCAAATCTTGAAAGGCCATCTCAGGGGGTAATCGACGGACCAACACTTCCGTATGATGGACCTGTGCAGGCCAGGTATCTCGGTATAACCGAGGCGCTGCATCGAGTTCTTCTGCTGCCAACCTAAAGCGTTCATATTCTTGTAAACGGCGTACCAAAGCCATTCGTGGATCTTCTTCCTCTGCCTGCACCTCAGGAGGTCTAGGCAGGAGCATTCTGGACTTGATTTGCGCTAATAATGCAGCCATCACAAGATAATCAGCTGCCAGCTCTAAGTCAAAATCCTTCATAATATCGACATATTCCATATACTGGCGGGTAATTTTTGCCATAGGGATGTCAAGAATATCGATATTTTGTTTACGAATGAGATATAATAGGAGGTCTAAAGGGCCTTCAAAGGCCTCCAACAGGACCTGTAAGGCCTGTGGGGGGATATAGAGGTCCGATGGCATCTCTGTCAACCATGCCTGATGTACTCTGGCGACCTTTAAAGGCTCAGAGGATGCTTGCATTTCTGGTGATGTCACGGATTTTCTATCAATTGTTCGCAGTTCCTGAAGTGGACTATAGCGGGCTTTGCGTGGGATTACAAACAAGGAAAAAAGTTGGAGAATTAACTTATGTCTATTTTTTTTGAAGTATTTCCGCTTTTTGCTTTTTTGATTGCCTATTACACCCAAGGGATCTTTGCGGCCACTGCCGTGGCAATTGCGTTAAGTGCCCTACAAGTGGTTTATTTTTTAATCAAGGGTAAAAAACCTCCGATGATGACGCTTATTACCTTAGCCATTATTACGGTATTTGGTGGCGCAACGCTGTGGTTTGAAAATGATTTGTTTATCAAACTAAAGTCTACTTTAGTGTATTGGTGTATGGCTTTAGCTTTTGTTTTTACACATAGAAGTAATGCGCCTTTAGCATTACGAATGATTCAGCAAGGTGCGCCCAATCTGGTGCTTTCGCTCCCCTTTGTCCGCAGCTTAAATGCAGGCTGGGCTTATTTTATGTTTGTCTTAGGGGTTTTAAACTTAATCGTTTTATCCACCTGTGACACCAAAACTTGGGTCAATTATAAAATTTTTGGTTCTTTAACGCTGCTCTTTAGTTTTGTGCTGTACACAGCTTGGAGAGTTCATAAACATTTAGAACAAAAGGAAGCAACCACTCATGGTCTCATTGAAAACGCTTGAAGAAAAATTACAGGCAGCATTGACGCCATCTCATTTAGAGATCGTCAATGAAAGCAGTCAGCATGCAGGACACGCAGGGGCGACGAATGATTTATCGCATTTATTAGTAAAAATCCAATCCCCTCTTTTTGCTAACAAGTCTAAAGTGGCTTGTCATCAAATGGTCTATGCTGCATTAGAAGCAGAAATGCGTGATGTGATTCATGCTTTGCGGATTGATATTCTGCCCTAAGACCAAAACATCAGGGTTAGTCCCCTCTAACCCTGATGTTTCCCGCGCAGACGAGCACTCCTTGCTTTAATTCTGTTTAAAATTTCTAACAATTTAGGCGCCAAAACAACTATCTGATTTAAATAGTTAGCCGTTAACTCTGGATGATCCGGATCTTCGTGTACGGCATGATTGCGTGCTTGACGCATCTCCTTCCAAAGTTCTGCATCCTCTATAATCTCAAGACGCTCCAGCTTATGTGTTTTATCCAGTATCGTTAAGCCATCAATATTTTCCATCTGTGCATTAAAAAAAGCATCAATAAGCTTTTCTCGCATGAAATCTTGTAATTTTCCAAAATGACTAACTAATAATTCTATTAATAAAAAATTTTGATTTTGAAAGAAAAATTGATGACTGCTATAACTTTTAGCGACAAAATCGATTTCTTTTCCAATGATTAAACACGCAATCCCTGCAGACTAACAGGCACCTCTGAAAAATGTCAAGATACTTGCTATATAATAGAGGCATCCATATGGCAAACTATTCCTTATGACTCACCGCGCCATAAACTGCGGCTAGATTTTTAAAGTTCACCAGTTCAAAGGTGTCCACCTTTTGGGTCTGCATGCCAGTATAAACTAAAAAACCAGCCTGACAGCGTTCCTTCGCTATTTTTTTAAAATAATACAACCCTTTTAAAAAACCACCATGGAAAGTTTGTGCAGATTTAATCTCAAGGGCAATAAACCGATTTCCCTGTTGAATTAACAAATCGACTTCATTCTCATTACTTTCTCTGAAAAAATACAAATAAGGCTCTGTACCTTGATGTAAATAATGTTTATAGATTTCTAAAATCATCAAATTCTCAAATAGCCCTCCTTTTAAAGGATGGCTCCTCAATTGATCCGGTTCTGTAATATTGGAAAGATAACAGGCCACGCCCGTATCAAAAAAATATAATTTTTGAGCTTTACGAATACGCTTACCAAAATTCTCATAATAAGGAGAAAGCCTAAAAATAATAAATGAGGCTTCTAAAATAGACAGCCAATTTTTAATAGTGGTCACCGATACGCCTAAAGCATTGCTAAAGGTTTCATAATTAATAACCTGTCCGGTATGTCCCGCACAAAACCGCATAAATTGTTGGAAGGCGACCAGATCTTGCACCTGACTCAAGGTTCGAACATCCCGCTCTAAATAGGTTTGAATATAATCTCTGTAAAATTTTAATGCAGGCATATCTTGCGCACATACACTCGGATACCCTCCAGCTAATAAGTGTTGATCTACGTTCCATCCTACAGTTTGGTCGGTCAACTCCTGCATACTCAAAGGCAATAATTTTAATACAGCGGTTCTGCCTGCCAAAGATTGAGTAATCGCAGCATGCAACGCTAACTGATGGGATCCTGTTAACAAAAACAATCCTTTTTGTTGTCTAGCATCTACAATGCCCTGGATGTAGGACAATAATTGAGGTTGTTGTTGAATTTCATCCAAAATAGCCCCATTGGGGAATCGTGCTAAAAAAGCACGTGGATCTGTGACTGCGAGCAATCGCTCATCAGGATCTTCCAACGATACATAAGGCAAATCTGGATAGGCTTGGCGCACTAATGTGGATTTACCCGACTGACGTGGGCCAATGACGGTAACAACCGGATAGATAGCCATCATAGCCTGTAATTCTGCAAGCAGGGTACGCGCTAAAAACAACTTCTGCCTCCTTCAAACCTGCTCGATATCTATCCCAACAGTATACATAAAAAACAAATTTTATGCAAATCAGCTTTTTGATTATGGCTTTTGCATAACATTTAGTGCAGGCACATCAGTTATTAGACGTGCAACCTATCCTAGGCTTGTGCTTCTAACTTTAATTCTGTTTAAGATATCTAACAATTTAGGCGTAAGCATCACAAGCTGATTAAGATAGTCAGCCGTTAATTCTGGATGATCTGGATATTCATGTGCTGCATGATTACGTGCTTGACGCATATCCTTCCATATTTCTGCATCGTCTATAATCTCAAGGCGCTCTAATTTATGGATTTTATCCAGCATCGTTAAGCCATCAATATTTTCTGCGTGCTCCTGGAGAAAAGCATCTATTATTTTAGCGCCTAATAAATCTTGTAATTGACCAACACGACTTACTAATAATTCTATTAATAACAAATTTTGTTTTTCTAAATTGATAATCTTAGTTTGATCAAAAGGGAGCATCCCCTTGTAAGTCATCAAGCGCCATCTTTATTCGTGCTGTATGAATATCAGCAATTTTTATGATTTCAGAAAACCCATGATTCATATTAACCTGACTCCATTTTTTTTAGCAATCTCATTGTCAAATAACTCAAGAAACAAAAACACCACGCAAATTGAAAGACAGCCTTTCAATTTACTTGGTCAAATCGCTTCTGACCCTCAAAAGTTATGCAAATCAGCTTTTTGACTATGGCTTTTGCATAACATTTAGTGCAACTACAACTTAGCAGTATCGCCACTTAAGGCATTTCTAAAAAATTGGTAATATCGATAATGCGGTAAAAATATCCAGATAGCTCTACCGCATCCGCAACCCCACTCAAATGAAATAATACCGGAACAGCTGCCATCCCGCGTGGCACCTTAAGGGCGTTCATCTTAGCTTGCCTCTCTTGCATCATGTCAGCAGTTCACTCGCGACGCTTAAATTTAAACTCACATACAAACAAGCTTTTCATCGCCACTTGAATTAAATAATCAATCTGACAACCTTTTTGGGTCGTAGTACTGGATTGTCGATAGGGTCCATCCCCCAGAATATCCGGCGCATAAATCCCAACTGCTTTGACTACAAGCGCCCTGTTTTGCAATCATAAAGTTTCCACCTGTAATCCAAGATGGACCTCTAACCCAGGCAAAGCAGAGAAAGCATGTTCTTTAAATCCATCTCAAGCGATTCTGCTCAAATTTTTCTCTATCACCTTTAGATAAAAACGCATATATGGATCACTAATATAATATAAACTTTGCTTTAAGGGCTGGTTGGTTTTAAAAAACCATAAAGGTTGCTTCTGCAAAAAACCCGCTGTAATCAACTGCTCCATCATATGACTTAAGGTCCCACTATGTGCAAAATCAATCATTTTACGCACTTCCGAAAGCGTCCGAGCCCCCTCTTGCAACGCCTCTAATATTTTTTTATATGTCATCCCTTTCCCCTGAAACAGATCGTGAAAAATGCGATTAAATTCTAAGACCAATAACCCATCTTTTTCAAAAGCCAGCTGTTGTATATTTTCATCGACTGTTTGATTCACATTAAACTGCTCTAAATACCAAGAGATCCCACCAAGAATGGACAACACCTTATACATTTCATAAGCAGAACCTTTAAATCCCATTTTTCGCAAAAATTCTGCACTTTCAGGAATAGAGAAGGGATCTAAAGTCATTGTTAAATTAATCCGCCCAAAAAAGGCAGTGCTCTTTAGGATATTTTCTTCGATCCAGGTGAAAACAGAACCACATAAAACTAATAGTAACGATTGAGTTTGTCGATCCCACCATAGTTTTAATTTGGGAATAAACGTTGGATCTTGCTCTGCCATCCATGAAATTTCATCTAACAAAATAATATCGCCCGCTTTAATCTGGCGCGACAAATGCTCAAACGCATCACTCCAATCCATAAAGGTCATGGGCAGAATACCTGACAAATAAGTCTGTCTGCTTGCAAAAGCATCTCTTTGTGTCTGAGCTGTTCCGCCTGCTTCAGGCGCCATGCCCGCAAAATTCCAAAAGCTGCATTGCCCATTTTTGGCGGCAAACTCAGCAATCAAGCGACTCTTCCGATAAGTAGATAATGAGCATAAATATAGGGCAACATTTTATGCTCATTATCTAGTTTTATGTTGTTTTGAGCATAAAAATAAGATGTAGCTACAAGATCTAAGCTTTTCGACTAAAAAATTCGCGATTTTTTTGTTCACAATCATCCAGATCCTGCTCTAGCAATGTAACCTCTGTGCTAAAACGTATCAGTGAAGCAGGTTCTACGACCACGAGTGCCTGTAACAATCCATCCACATCTACACGAACATGATTAAAACTATTATCTACGCTTGGTTCTTCAACAAAAGAACGATCAACGCAGACAATATCAGCGCCCAACTGTGAGAGCTGAGCTTTAATGCTTGCAAGCAATTTTAGTGCAGCGCTGATGCTTACAGCACAGTTTGCAATGGAATCAAATATTGAAAATAGATAACTGGATTTTTCCAAATCCAGAAGTTTTGACCACAATTCTTCATTTGCCTTTTGCGCAGGACCACGCACAACCACTTGATGATGGATACGGAGCGAAGCTGTTAAATCTAATGTAGAACGATACTGCATATAGAATTCTCTAAACATGCTGCTCTCCTTGAGAATTGAATTTATGACAATACTTTTTTTGTGAAGACACAGTGACGGTTCCATTTTCTTGGACTCTTAAATCATGTTGAGCCTGCAAACTAAACTGTAACATCACCGCTGATGAACCCAATTGTCCCACAAATTCTTCAAGGTCCCCTGCCTTACAAACATTTAACTGCGAAGCATCTTCAGCAAATGCACGCTCCATAAATATCACATCTGTCCACTCTGCTAGCTCTTTCTTAATACTTGCTATAAATCCTGAAAAATACTCTAACGCACCTAAAAAGGCGTCACCTTTGAGTGAACACATCATTTTATTTAAAGCCTGAATATTAGTAGAAAATTCCGTTAGCCATCACCGCAAAGGAAAACTAGGCACATCAGGACCCCGGACAACAACCTGATGTTGTATACGCCAAAACGTATCCGGACTATGTATTATCGCTTTATATGCAAAATATACTTCTTTATCAATCATAATTTACTTCTTTTTTAATATTATTATTATAAACAAAAACGCCCTTAAACCTTGCAGCCTAAGAGCGCTTTTTAAAAGACTAATAACTGGCCATTAACCCAATATTTTTTGGACTGCTTTACCAATTTCAGCAGGAGAAGAAACCGTTGTCACGCCTGCTGCACGCAGCGCCTTAAACTTTTCTTCTGCTGTACCCTTACCACCGGCAATAATCGCACCAGCATGGCCCATACGCTTACCACTAGGCGCAGTCACACCAGCAATATAGGATACCACAGGTTTAGTCACATGTTCTTTAATAAAAGCAGCCGCTTCTTCTTCTGCGGTACCGCCAATTTCACCGACCATAATGATTGCTTCGGTTTGTGGATCTTTTTGGAATAGACCTAAAACGTCAATGAAACTCGTGCCGGCAATAGGATCTCCCCCAATCCCCACACACGTACTTTGCCCTAAACCTAAATCCGTAGTTTGCTTCACACACTCATAGGTTAAGGTCCCTGAACGTGACACAATACCTACACGACCTGGTTGATGGATAGAACCTGGCATAATCCCAATCTTACATTGACCAGGGGTAATCACTCCTGGACAGTTAGGACCAATTAAACGGGAGCCTTTATTCGCTAAATAAGCTTTGACAGCCAACATGTCTAGTACTGGGATCCCTTCGGTAATACAGATAATCAATTCAATACCTGCATCTGCTGCTTCCACAATGGAATCCTGACAAAAGGCTGCAGGCACATAAATAACACTGGCATTGGCACCGGTTTTTTCTACGGCTTCTTGTACAGTATTAAAAACTGGTAAGCCTAAATGCGTTTGACCACCTTTACCAGGGGTTACACCACCGACCATTTTCGTACCATATTCCAACGCTTGTTCAGAGTGGAAAGTTCCTTGTTTACCAGTAAAACCTTGGCAAATTACTTTGGTGTTCTTATCAATTAAAATACTCATGTTATGCTCCTACCGTTACTGCTTCTACAACTTTTTGAGCAGCACGTGTTAAATCTGGTTCTGCAATAATGTTCAAGCCACTGTTGTTCAACATGGTGACCGCTTCTGCAGCTCTATTACCCTGCAAACGCACCACGACTGGCACTCTAATCCCAGCTTCACCCACAGCACCAATAATCCCTTCAGCAATTAAATCGCAACGTACGATTCCACCAAAGATATTTACTAAGATCGCTTTGACATTGTCATCAGACAAAATAATCTTGAACGCTTCTGTTACGCGTTCTTTGGTTGCACCACCACCAACGTCTAAAAAGTTAGCAGGATCTCCACCTTGCAACTTAATCAAATCCATCGTAGCCATCGCTAATCCAGCACCATTGACCATGCAACCAATATTGCCTTCTAACGGAATGTAGTTAAGCTCCCATTCTTTAGCACGAATTTCTCTAGGATCTTCCTGTGCTAAATCTCTCAAGGCACGTAAGCCTGGCTGACGATATAATGCATTTTCATCGCCATTGAGCTTACCATCTAAGCACACTAGGTTGCCGGCTTTAGTAATAATCAAAGGATTAATTTCAATTAACGCTAAATCTAAGTCTTCAAACATTTTACCTAATGCCATCACGATTTTGGTAAATTCTTTGACTTGAGTTTCATTCAACCCAATTTGAAATCCTAAATAACGTGCTTGGTAGGGCAATACACCCAACATAGGATCTATAGCTACTTTCACAATCTTTTCAGGGGTATGTTCTGCCACCTGTTCGATTTCTACCCCACCTTCCGTGGATGCCATAATCACAATACGCTGAGAAGCACGATCAATGACTGCCCCAAGGTATAATTCTTTAGCAATATCCCCTAAGGTTTCAATCAACACATGATTCACGGGTTGACCATTGCTATCGGTTTGATAAGTTACTAAATTCTTATGTAACATTGCACGGGTAGCAGTTTCTACTTCTTCTAAACTGCGCACCAATTTTACACCACCTGCTTTACCACGGCCACCTGCGTGGATCTGCGCCTTCACCACCCAACCAGAACCGCCTAAAGTTTTAGCAGCTTGGATAGCTTCTTCTACGCTTGTTGCCATGATCCCATTAGGCACTGAAATCCCAGCTGCCCTAAATAAATCTTTGGCTTGATACTCATGCAAATTCATAATTCATCTTCTCCTAAAAAACTAAATCTCTAATAAAAAGCGTGTTGGATCTTCTAATAACTCTTTAATCGTCACCAAAAAGCGCACGGAATCCGCACCATCAATTAAACGATGGTCATAGGATAAAGCCACATACATCATCGGACGAATGACGATTTGACCATTTTCTACCACAGGACGCTCTTCAATTTTATGCATCCCTAAAATCGCACTTTGGGGAGGATTGATAATCGGCGTAGAAAGCAATGAACCAAAGACACCACCATTAGAAATGGTAAATGTACCCCCCATCATCTCTTCTAAGGTTAACTGACCATCTCTAGCCTTTTCACCATATTCCGCAATCTTCTTTTCAATCGTGGCTAAATGCATACCTTCTACTTGTCTTAAAATAGGCACCACTAACCCTCGAGGAGAAGAAACCGCAATCCCAATATCACAATAGCCATGATAAACAATATCATTCCCATCAATTGCTGCATTCACAATCGGAAAACGCTTTAAAGCTTCTGAAGCCGCTTTAGTAAAGAAAGACATAAAGCCTAAACGTACGCCATGCGTCTTTTCAAAACCATCTTTATACTTTTGACGTAAATCCATAATGGGTTTCATATTGATTTCATTAAAGGTCGTCAAAATTGCAGCTGTATGCTGTGCTTGTACTAAACGCTCTGCAATACGTGAACGCAAACGCGTCATCGGCACACGCTCTTCTTTGCCTACCGTCATAGGTGCAGATTGTTGCACAACCGTGGCAACAGCACTCTTAGGTGCGGCTACCGGCACTGATTGACCTTGCGCTGCCGCACGTCTTGCAGCAGGCCCACCCACACTCACCGGCACAGCCGCAATCGGGGTTGGCGCAGCAACAGGTGCTGCAACCGTAGGTTGTGGCGCCACACTTGGTGCAGGCGCAGCAGCAACAGCCCCTGCTTGTACCATCCCAATAACTTCTTGTGCTAATACCGTTGAGCCCGTTGGTTTAGTAATAGCCTCTAAAACTCCATCCGCAGGTGCTACCACCTCTAAAACCACTTTATCCGTTTCAATATCCACTAAATGCTCATCTCGACGCACCAGATCGCCGACTTTTTTATGCCAAGTTGCAACCGTTGCATCACTGACAGACTCAGGTAATACCGGGACCTTAATTTCTAATGCCATTTTTCTGTTCCTTAACTTATGGTAAAGGCTGCTTCAACCAAAGCCTGTTGCTCTTCTTCATGCGCATGCACGGACCCCACCGCCGGAGAAGCCGAAGCTTTTCTGCCTGCGTAATGCAAGGTCTGTGTAGAACCCACTGCTAATCTAAAATGATGTCCTGAAGAATACCAAGCGCCTTGGTTCATCGGCTCTTCTTGACACCACACTACTGTTTTAGCGTTCACATACTCTTGTTGTAATAATGCTTTCAACTCTTGTCCTGGGAAAGGATACAATTGTTCAATACGAACGATCGCAACATCCTCTAACCCTTTTTGAAGTTTATACTCTGCTAAATCATAATAAACTTTACCAGAACATAAGATCACGCGTGACACCGCTTTAGTTTTCACAGCAGTATCCACCAAAATCGGTTCAAAACTACCCTGCTCCAATAAACTCAAATCCGATACCGCTAAACGATGACGCAATAAACTCTTCGGAGACATAACCACTAACGGCTTACGTCCAGGACGAATAATTTGACGACGAATCATATGAAAAACCTGCGCAGGAGTGGTCGGTACACACACCTGAATATTTTGTTGCGCACACAACTGTAAAAACCGCTCTAAACGTGCAGAAGAGTGTTCAGGACCTTGCCCTTCATAGCCATGTGGCAATAACAACGTCAATCCACATAAACGATTCCATTTTTGTTGCCCAGAACTAATAAATTGATCGATCACAACCTGTGCACCGTTGGCAAAATCTCCAAACTGCGCTTCCCAAATAACCAAAGTATTAGGATAGGTAGAAGCATACCCATATTCAAACGCCAAAACCGCTTCTTCTGACAATAAGGAATCGTAAATTGCAAAAGGCGCAGCCTTGTCACCTAAATGCTGTAAAGGAATATGTCGCTCACCGGTGGTTTGATCATTCACCCCGGCATGGCGATGAAAGAACGTCCCACGACACACGTCTTGACCGGTAAATCGAATGGGATAACCTTCATCCAGTAGGCTTGCATACGCCAAGACTTCTGCAAATCCCCAATCCACTGGGATTTCGCCCTTAGCCATTTTTTTACGATCTTCAAAAATTTTAGCCACACGCGGTTGTAACACAAACCCTTGGGGTAAGTCGGTCATTTTTTGACCTAATTCTGCAATGCGCCCTTTAGAAATCCCCGTTTGTGCAGGAATGCGCCAAGTATCTACAACATGGACAGCCCAATCCGCAATTTTGGCTTGTGCTTGTTGATTCTCTACCAACTCAGGCACGACACAATCCCCACGATCTAAATGGGTTCTGTAATTGTCTACTAATGCCGCCACTTCCGCTTCTGTAATCATCCCTCTTTCAATCAAAGTTTGGGCGTACAACTCACGTGCTGTCTTATGCTGACGAATGTTTTGATACATCACTGGCTGAGTTGCAGAAGGCTCATCAGCTTCATTATGACCATGACGACGATAGCACACTAAATCAATCACCACGTCTCTATGGAATTTTAATTTATAGTCAATAGCTAACTTTGTTACAAACAAGACCGCTTCAGGATCATCCGCATTCACATGGAACACAGGCGCTTCAATCATCTTAGCAACATCCGTGCAATAATGCGTCGAACGTGCATCCTCTGGACAACTGGTGGTAAACCCAACCTGATTGTTAATCACAATATGTAACGTTCCCCCAATCCCATAGGCACGGGTTTGAGACATATTCAGGATTTCCATCACCACGCCTTGCCCTGCAAATGCAGCATCCCCATGCATGGCAACACTGAGCATCTTGCTACGAGTGGCATCTTGACGAGCATCTTGACGGGCACGAATAGAACCTGCAACCACTGGCGTTACAATTTCTAAATGAGAAGGATTAAAGGCTAAAGCAATATGTACAGGCCCTTTGCTCGTTTGGATATCAGAAGAGAAGCCTTGGTGATACTTCACATCCCCAGAACCCGATTGCTCTGCGTGCTTGCCTGCAAACTCATCAAACAAATCAGAAGGTTTTTTACCAAAGACATTCACTAAAACATTCAATCGCCCACGGTGGGCCATACCTATAACCACTTCTTCAACCGATTGCGCGCCTGCTTCTTGTAATAATGCATGCACTAACGGAATCAATGCATCCCCGCCTTCTAAAGAGAAACGCTTTGCACCTGGAAACTTTGCACCGATATATTTTTCTAATCCTTCTGCTTGCGTAAGCTTTTCTAAAATACGCACACATAATTCTTTGGATAGAGGTGGATTTTTCCACTGCTGTTCTATGCGTGCCTCAATCCAATGTCGTTGCTCTGGGTCGTGAATATGCATATATTCAACCCCAATATGTTTGCAATAACAGGCTTCTAAAGCCGCGACTAATTTTTTTAAGCTCAAGGCTTGGGGATAAAAGGTCTCTGCAGCAAACAGTTCCTCTTGGTGATTTTGTAAGCCGTGTGCCTCTAAGGTCAACGCAGCAATCACCGGAATAGGTTTTAATCCTAAAGGTTCTACTTGGGCTTTTAAATGCCCGTGTAATCTATAACTTTGTATCAGTCTTAACACTTCCATTTGTAAGTGTTCATGCTCTGCAGAACTTTGCACCATTTGTTGATGCTGAGGGTCACGCATTTGCGCAACAAATCTTTCTTGAATTGCTTTATGACTAGGCTCAGTAGCCGCCCCATTGTTCCACTCTGCAAAGAGCTTTTGCCAAGCTTGAGGCACACTAGCAGGATCTGCTAAATATTGTTCATACAATGCTTCGATATAACTCGCATTGTTCCCTGCATACGGGGAATCTTCCTTCCATTGTTGCACAGAAGCTTCAGTCATTGTTAACCCTTAACTTTTTATAAGCAGTTAGCTTTATTACAAATAAATAGTTTTGAACAAAAGAGACCCTAAAAAGCAAATAGCAGGCGTACTATATCACCTTTTTGGTCAAATGCCCTAGACGTCTTCTTTGAGCATTTCTGAACGAATATTCGCAATCGCTTGTGTGGGATTTAAGGACTTAGGGCAAGCATCCGCACAACTCATCACGCTACGGCATCTAAAAAGGCTATATGCATCATTGAGTTCTTCTAAGCGGTTGCGCTTTTCATCATCTCTTGAATCCAAAATAAAGCGAGCTGACTGAAGTAGTGCTGCTGGTCCTAAAAACTTATCTGGGTTCCACCAATAGGAAGGGCAGCTACTGGTACAACATCCACAAAGGATGCATTCATACAGTCCATCAAGCTTGGCGCGTTCTGCAGGTGTTTGTAAATGTTCCCGTGAAGGCGTAGGACCTGAGTTTTGTAAATAAGGCTTCGCTTTAGCGTATTGTCTATAGAAATTAGTCAGATCCACAACCAGATCTCTTACGACGGGCATCCCTGGCAAGGGACGCAAGGTAATCGATTTGCCATTAAAGCTGTGTAATGGGGTAATACAGGCCAAGCCATTTTTACCGTTAATATTCATTGCATCTGAGCCACAAACCCCTTCACTACAAGAACGTCTAAAGGTGAGGGTTTCATCCAGACCTTTTAAAGCAATTAAAGCATCTAACAACATCACCCCATGAAAACTTTTAGGGTCTATTTCATAACGTTGCATATATCCGGCTTGATCGCGTTCAGGATTATAACGGTAAATAGAAATTTCCATTTTTAATAGGTCCTTTTCTTAGGCTCAAAGGGTTCAACGGTATTGGGTTTCATATTCACAGGACGATAAGCAACTTTATCATCATGGGCAAAATATAAGGTATGTTTTAACCATTGCTGATCGTCACGTTCAGGATAATCTTCCCGAGAATGAGCGCCTCTGCTTTCCGTACGTGCAATCGCTGCATAAGCAGTGGCCAGTGCACAGCTCATTAAATTATCCAATTCTAAAGCTTCCACTCTTGCGGTATTAAAGACTTTAGATTTATCGGTTAAGCAGGCATGATTTAAACGTTCTTTCAAGCTTTCCAGTTTGCGTAATCCTACATTCATAGTGTCCGCATGTCTGAAAACCCCAAAGTCCATCTGCATTGCGTTTTGCATTTCTTGACGGATGGTCTTTACGCTTTCACCATGGGTATTATTTTCCCAGCGATCATAACGTGCTCTTGCTGCTTCAATGGAGTCTGCAGCAGTAACCGCTAATCGGTCTTCGCCTTCCCCTTGATCTAAAGCTTCTGCAATATGAATACCTGCAGCACGCCCAAAGACCACGAGATCTAACAAGGAGTTACCCCCTAGGCGATTAGCGCCATGCACAGATACACACGCACATTCTCCTACGGCATATAAACCTGGAATAACTTGGTCTTTGCCGTGGGCATCTAAAGTTAAAGCTTGCCCAAATTTATTGGTTGGGATGCCACCCATCATATAGTGACACGTTGGCACTACCGGAATCGGGTCTTTAATAGGGTCGACATTAGCAAAAGACATAGACAAATCACGAATCCCCGGTAAACGGGACATAATAATATCTTTGCCTAAATGATCCAATTTCAAATGTACATAGTCCCCATGTGGTCCACAACCACGACCTTCTCTAATTTCAACTGCAATCGCACGTGCGACCACATCTCGGGAGGCTAAGTCTTTGGCGTTCGGGGCATAGCGTTCCATGAAACGCTCACCATTTTTATTGAGTAAATACCCACCTTCTCCACGCGTGCCTTCACTAATCAAAGGACCCGCCCCTGCAATACCGGTAGGGTGAAATTGCCACATTTCCATATCTTGAACAGGAAATCCTGCTCTGAGGACCATACCTAAACCATCTCCGGTGTTAATTAAAGCAT
Source organism: uncultured Francisellaceae bacterium (assembly GCA_964524705.1). Classification (GTDB taxonomy): domain Bacteria; phylum Pseudomonadota; class Gammaproteobacteria; order Berkiellales; family Berkiellaceae; genus CAZGDB01. The sequence continues at coordinate 8,523 of CAZGDB010000016.1, read as the reverse complement.
TGGTCGTAGATTGATAAATACGCCCTGCTCCGCCGGTTGCTAAAATGGTAGTCTTCGCTTTTAAAAATACCAGGTCACCATTTTCTAAACAAACGGTTAGTGCACCAATGACTTCATTCTTTGCATTCCGTACTAAATCAATGGCATACCATTCACTTAATACTAATACTTCATGTTTCAAATTTTGTTGATACAGCGTATGTAATAACGCATGTCCCGTACGATCTGCGGCACAAGCGGTACGCACTGCTTGTGGCCCGCCATAATTTTTAGATTGTCCACCAAAGGGGCGTTGATAAATACGTCCATTCTCTAAACGAGAAAAGGGTAACCCCATATGTTCTAATTCATAAACTGCTTCAGGCCCGGTTTTACATAAATATTCAATAGATTCTTGGTCACCTAAATAATCGGATCCTTTGACCGTATCGAACATATGCCAATGCCAATGATCTTCATCCATATTACCAAGCGCAACGGTAATACCGCCTTGTGCAGACACCGTATGCGAACGGGTAGGAAACACTTTAGAGACTAAAGCCACTTTTTTACCAGCTTGCGCCAATTGTAAAGCTGCACGCATACCTGCGCCACCGGCACCAATAATCAGTGCATCAAAACTACGTTCTTGTGGTGCTGTCTTCATTTAAACCAAACTCCATAAAATATGCACACTCCAAGCGCCATACCCCATTAAGGCTACAATCACTAGTGCTAAAAAGCTGTGTCGTATACAAGTACATTTTAAATAATCCGTTGCGATGGTCCATACCCCAATCCATGCATGAATTAAGATACTCAAGACTGCCAACAAAGTTGACCATTTCACCAACGTCATACTAAAAAAAGCATGCCAGTTGGCGTAGTCTAAAGGATATAAAAAACCAAAATAAGCAATCAATAAACCACTATAGGCCACTAATATTACTGCTGAAAATCTTTGCCACAGCCATTGTGTTAATCCACGCATTACACTACTCCTGGCATTACTTTAATTGCGACACAATAGGCCGCTGCACTCAAGGTCAAGAACAACACCAACCAAGAAGTTGCGCGTGCTACACCTTTACTGTCTCCTAAATGCAGATCCATCAATAAATGACGAATCCCTGCTAATAGGTGGTAAAGAAAGGCTAACCCCATGAGACAGATAATGGTATAACAAAGAGGATGGTTTACAGAGGTTGCAAGACTTGCAAAATCTTCAGCTGATTTTAAGCTCAGCTCCCAAACATATAATATAAAGGGAAGTATTAAAAATAAAAACAATCCGCTGATCCGATGCAGTATGGAAACGAAGCCCGTAATAGGCAAACGAATGAGCAAGAGATTTAAAAACATTGGTCGTTTAGACACATTATCCCCTAGGATCCTAAAGCATTCCAATATAGAGGAAACTACACGCTCGTGCAATCCTTTACACCAAAACGTGTCAACTAACCAACTATTCTACTCATGATATCGACGCCGCTTTGCAGAACTTACCGGGATAGGAGAAGCTGTTGTTCGACTTACAGCACCAAACTGTATAGTAGGCGACATTGATAAAAGAACAGCCAATACTGGATTTTGTAAAACATGAGGATAGGCCAAACACAACGCATCTAAACCGGCAACCGGATCTTGCGTAGGCGGCAAAACAATCTGCGCATATCCAGGTACATTCCTGGCTCTATCACGCAAAGACTGCCAACGTGCATGTGCTGAGGTTCCTTGCGTACGATGCATTTGTTGAGCAGCTCTAGCGGCCACTAATGCAGCAGCATAGGCAACCGCATTCTCAGCCGTTAGAACAGTCACTGTAGGTGCTGCAGGCACGACAACGGGCGCGAGTGTTTGCACAAACTGTTCGATAGGCATAACCTGCAAAACATCTTCTAACGCCAGAAAATCCGCATCTTCCGTCCATTTTTGGGCACGTTTTATCCACCCCAAGCACAGTTCTAATAAAAGTTGTGCTTTTTGTGCTGTTTTTGCTTGTGTAGGATTATTAGGATCCATGGGCAACAATACGCCAGTTTTAAAAAAATCACTATAATGTGCCTGTAAAAAATACCCGCCACTTAAATAGCCTGCTAATTTTTTACCCTTCTTCCCTAATTTCCCGTCTGTAATACATCTTTTAAGACGCTTAAAATCCTCTGCTATGAGTTGTGTAGCTAATGAACGCTTTGGATTAAATTCTGGAGTCACCACCTGATCTGTGACCAACACCTGGTCATGCACCAAAGTTAAAATATCCACTACATGCTTAATGGTTCCAGGGGCACACTGTGCCTCACCAATCACATTCCCTTCTAAAAACTCTTTTTCTATTCTAAAAAGTCTCTTAAAAAAAACATGCCTTAAATTTTTCAATTCTAAAGGGATATTTGCATGAGGAACTTTGCAGGCATATAAATGATCTATTTCTTGAATTGCTATCCACATCAACCCCATCACTCTTTGAAATTCATCCCTAACGCTAGAACCTTCCATACGCTGAACCAAACCAGGCAAAGCAATAGTTAATTGTGCATATCGCTCCTGTGGCGCACACTTTTGCATCATTTGAAAAATATAATCTTCACCAAAAGAGGACTCACTAATCTCAGTCAGATCTTGTTGAAACTCTGCTGTTTTAAAATATATTTTAAAACCCTCATAAGCGGCGACAATTTGTTCTGATGTTTTGTCCTCAGCTAATCTTTCAATACTCAAGGCAGCATTTTGTTCTGTCAAGTGATGGTGGATAGTCTGATTCGCTTCCACACGATGTTCTAAAACTCCAGCATTACGTAATTTCTTTTTTAATAATGGTAAATCTGGATAATACACAGCAATGGGAACAGGACCACTATTATTCACCTGTACCGAACATTTTCCTAAAAACAACGTTACTAATAAGTAATTCAGAGGCTGATGCAAAGATAGATAAAAAGCCGTACATCCGTTCGCATTTTTAATATTAGGATTAGCACCCTTGTTTAATAACTGACGCACAAAATAATCTTCATTATGCTCATCATCTGTAGGATCATACAAATATCCCTGCACCGCATAATGCAAAGCCGTATTACCATACTCATCGATTTCATCTAGTTGTTCCAACGCACACTGTTCTAGGTATTCATGAAATGTATTTGTATCCTGCGCTTGCACTGCATTGCGTAACATTTCACCGAATTCTGACATGGTGTACTCCTAAGTCTGCCCTAATGGTGCAAACCTTAGCGCAGATTTACACCAGACGCAAAGGGGAATTCCCACCCTTCCTTGGTTAGCCGACTACTTTGGAATCAATACTCTAAATTCACGCTCTAGCTCTGCTACACAGGCTGTTGCATAAGCTTCTGCCACTTCCCTTGTACACGGTCCTTCTCCGGGCGCATATTCTGCCCATAAAGATAGGCGTGGTGACCTACTTTCTTGAAACAATGCCATAAATCGTTCGTGATACTGTGACACATTGAGAACAAGGCAGACTCGTTTAGAGTGAGGCGTTTGTGAAAATAACACAGCAACAGGCGGTGGGCTTAAATAATGCTGCATCCGTATTTTCGTCATTTCTAAATTAACCAGCGTTTTATATTCTGTCTCTGAGAGGTGCCTATTCGTACGTGAGAGACGCCGACCAAAAACATATTGCATCTCTATTGGCGTTTTTCCTGCATGATTCTGCAATCTAGCATCTGCACCTTGCGCCAGCAAGATTCTGATCCACTCAACGTTACCTATTTGAACGGCATGATGTAATAAATTGTTCCCATCACTATCTATTGCATTCCAATCCCCATTTTCTGCTAGATATCTTGCTATGAGTTCTGGCATTACACCCGACTTAGGTATGAAATGCATAGGGGTTTGTCCCTTATTATTTTTAACTAACAAGGAAGCCCCTTTTGCTAAAAGTGCCAAAACGACTTCTCGATGATTAAAACGGACGGCATCGTGTAATAACGTATTACCTTTAGCATTCACTATTGTCAGCATATCCGGATATCTTTCTAAGCAGTGTTGTATAAACTCAAAAGCAGCAGTTTCTATATTCTCTTTTTTATTCACCAACACATGAATCGGCGTATCGCCATCCCCAAATCCCACCATCGATGCTAAAGATGCACCGTTTTCTAACAACATCATCGCTAGCTGATATTTTTGACCCACAACAGCAAGATATAATGCGGTCTCACCACGGATATCTTGTGCATTCACGGGCACATGGTATTGACTAATTAATTTTTTAATCCAGTTGGGATCTAGATTATGTGGATACTCAACCCCTGTTGCTGCAATAGTATGTAAAACAGTACGCCCTGCACCATCTAAAACATTCGCACCTTGTTCCAATAAATACTCAGTACATGTTTGCCACTGTACTGTCATCGTTAAAGGCGTAACCCCATTTTCATCCCGCACATTTAACGCTGCACCAAAATGGACTAACTGTCTAAGGATATCTAATCTCCCCAAACACATCGCATGATGCAACAAAGTATAAGTTTTACCCCTATATTGAAAAACAACATTAGGATCTGCATCAGCTAATAAAAAAAGCTGTACGCCCCTTTCCCACGTCTCCACTTTAATAAGATCTGTCCATAACGCAGCAGTATTTAAAAGCACACCATTGCGTAACTGTTGCGCAACCAAAAACCAGTTCTGGCGCTTGATGGCATTTTTAAATACTTTTTTATCCGCTGGAACAATATCTAAATTTTGTACAAATTCACGCTGTAACTGCTGATGGACATACCTTTTATAATAGTCCTGTAAAATCTCTATTAGTTCCTTTAAAGTAGTGCCCTGCACCAACACCTCAGCAACCTCAACTTCGGTATAACGTTTTAGCATTGTATTTAATACAGCACGCACCGTATCCAAGGACGGGTCACTACGCTGCATATTCGCAAAAACCGCTCCAGATTCTACTAATTGCCTACCAGGGTGCTTACGCTGAAAATCTGCAGTTAACTGTACTAACCACTCTCGCTGTATTTCAGGAGAGTATACATCCCAAGGTAAGTCCAAACCCGTTCCCCAATTACTGGCATGCTGTTCCAACATCCTTTTAATCTTAAAAGGTGAACTAATAAAGCTTTCCAACTCAACTCTATGTAAAGGATATACTCCAGGTTGTCGTTGCATTTGCTGCATCCACGGCACTAATGTGTGGAATATAGAATATTGCAGCTCCCTTAATACAGGCGCATCAAAAAGCCTATAAAAAAAACGTGTAGGACTGGGTGCAGAGAGCTGTAACGCTAAAAATTCATATGCCAATTGATGGGCCATACGTGAGGTCGCTGCGAACCGCTGTAACGCTAACGGAGATAACTGTTTGAAAATCAAAAATAAAATATCTCGCGGAAGCTCAATTAGTAACATGCTCATCAACCATGCAGCAGCTCAATAGTATGACAATTATACAATTAGTCTGCTGCCAAACTCAACTCTGTATGCGCATATTTACTTGTGGGTACAAGCGCCGTATCCTGACACACATATGTGTATCTTGTCCCTTTGGAGTTTTTTATGTCTAAAAACGCAATTCTTACCATTCCTGGCCAAGCGCCACTTGAGCTACCAATACTAGAAGGGACCTTAGGACCGTCTGTAATAGACGTAGGTAAACTAACTCAACAGGGATTTTTCACTTACGATCCTGGTTTTAAATCTACGGGCGCGTGTGCTTCTAGCATTACGTATATTGATGGAGATGCTGGGATCTTATTACATCGTGGTTATCCTATAGAACAACTGGCGGAACATGCTACCTATACACAAGTCTGTTATTTATTGCTCTACGGAGAACGTCCCACTGCCCCGCAACTTGCTGACTTTGAAAACTCTATTACACAACATACCATGGTGCATGATCAAATCCGTTCCTTCTTTAATGGTTTTAGACGCGATGCACATCCTATGGCGATTATGTGTGGTGTGATTGGGGCATTATCTGCGTTTTATCATGATGCTTTAGATATTAAAAATGCAGAACATCGTAAGATTGCGGCATTTAGACTGATTGCTAAGGTCCCGACTTTAGCCGCTATGTGTTATAAATACTCGATTGGTCATCCTTTTGTAGCGCCTTTAAATCGCATGAGCTATTCTGAAAACTTCTTAAATATGATGTTTTCTACGCCTTGCGAAGTCACTGAACCTAATCCTGTATTAGTCCGCGCCATGGACAGAATTTTAGTGCTACATGCAGATCATGAACAAAATGCATCCACCTCTACCGTCCGTTTGGCTGGTTCTTCAGGTGCCAACCCCTTTGCTTGTATTGCAGCCGGTATTGCCGCACTCTGGGGGCCTGCACATGGGGGGGCTAATGAAGCGGTATTAGGGATGCTGACCGAAATTGGGACTGTCGATAATATTCAAAAATTTATCGACAAAGCAAAAGACCCTAATGATAAGTTCCGCCTGATGGGTTTTGGGCATCGTGTTTATAAAAATTTCGATCCACGCGCAAAAGTAATGCGTCAAACCTGTTATGAAGTCTTAGAAGCTTTAGATTGTAAAGAAGACCCTTTATTTAAATTAGCCTTAAAGCTAGAAGAAATTGCGCTACAAGATGAATACTTCATCCAACGTAAACTCTACCCTAATGTTGATTTTTACTCCGGGATTATTCTCAAAGCCATTGGTATCCCAACAAATATGTTTACCGTGATTTTCGCCTTAGCCCGAACTGTAGGGTGGATTGCGCATTGGAATGAAATGATTGGAGATCCTAGCTTAACCATTAGCCGTCCTCGCCAATTATACACTGGTGCCACGACACGGGATTGGAGCATTAAGTGACCGCTTTAGCAGGGATTTTAGTAGATGTGCAGCGCTTAAGTACAACGCGCTGCACCACCCCCATTCAAGGCAAATTAGCCTATGCCACGACTGAAAACTTTTTAGGTCGAATTGTCGATGGCTATCATGCAGATGCTGCGGATGTCTTATTACTGACTCCAACGGCAGCAGGTGCTTTATGTGAAGCTCATAATGCGCTGCGTTCTATAGGTTTAGGGTTATATATTTTTGATAGTTATAGACCACAACGTGCAGTAAAAGATTTTTCTCACTGGTTTGCAGCACCTGTAGATGCTGCAGAACAAAAAAGGCAAGCGCAATATTATCCTAATTTTAAAAAACAAGAATTAGGCGCTTTAGGGTATATTGCAGATCCTATTTCCAGGCATAACTTTGGGCACACGGTAGATCTTACGCTGCAAAATTTAAAAACTGGGGAATTATTAGATCTAGGGGCACCTTTTGATTTTTTTGACCCTATTTCTCATATCACAGCCAAAGTCCCTCAGATCTCAAAAGAAGCCCATTATCATAGACTACTCTTGGCAGGCGCCATGCAAGCTGCGGGATTTATGCCATTTGAGCAAGAGTATTGGCATTTTGAACATCAAACACAAACTGTAGCCCAGCCCTTAGATATTCCTATTACAGCGGATTTAAAAGGCCTTTAAAGGTAAATCTAAGGCTTTTGCCACTTCGGGGTGAGTAATCGCCCCATTAAACACATTCAAGCCCATCAACAAGCTCGTATCCGTGCGTAATGCGGTATTGGTTCCCAAGGATGCTAACTTCAGTACATAAGGCAAAGTTGCGTTATTTAAAGCATAGGCAGAAGTATAAGGTGCTGCCCCTGGCATATTACTGACCGCATAATGCACGACCCCCTCTTCAATATAAGAAGGTTTATCAAAGGTGGTGGGTTTGCTTGTCTCAAAGCATCCCCCTTGATCGATGGAGACATCCACCAATACAGACCCTTGTTGCATCATGGATAAATGGGATTTACGAATCAATTTTGGTGCAGAGCCACCGGGAATCAACACAGCTCCGATCACTAAATCCATAGAAGGTAATAATTTTTCTAAAGCATCTTGGGTATAAAAAGCAGTACGTACTTTTACACCGTACTGATCGTCAATGGCACGTAATTTATTGATATTATTGTCCATCACAATGACTGTTGCTTGCATACCAATGGCAATACGTGCGGCTTGGCTCCCCACTACGCCAGCCCCTAAAATCAGGACCTTTGCAGGCATAACCCCAGGCACACCACCTAATAACACACCACGGCCACCTTGTGGTTTTTCTAAGCCACTGGCACCCATTTGTACGCTCATACGACCTGCTACTTCACTCATAGGGGCTAACAAGGGTAAACGTCCTTGTGCATCACTTACAGTTTCATAAGCAATGGCAGTACAACCAGAGGCGATTAAGAGCTCTGCTTGAACACGATCCGGGGCTAAGTGTAAAAAAGTAAATAAAGTATGTTTAGACGTTAAACGCTTACATTCTTGTGGTTGTGGTTCTTTGACTTTAACAATCAGTTCGCTTTCACCAAACAGCGTTTCCGCATCTGGCACTATCCGTGCACCCATATTGTGATAGGCTTCATCACTGACACCGATACCAGCGCCTGCATTATGCTCTACCAAAACGGTATGACCTAAACGGGTTAATTCACGAACGCTCTCTGGTACTAACCCGACGCGATATTCGTGGGTTTTT
>CAZGDB010000015.1:13193-41139 GCA_964524705.1 uncultured Francisellaceae bacterium | reverse complement strand
CCGTGGAACATTTCCCCCCCCCCCTGACAATAAGGGGGTTAGAGGTTTTTTAAGCAGGAATCAGGAGATAAGCCTCTAGAGTTTCCATTACCCCATTCCGACAAACAATTGTTCCACGTGGAACATTTTATCCTCCTGGAAATAAGGGGGTTAGAGGGTGATTAAGCAGAAATCAGGAGATAAGTCTCTAGAGTTTCCATACCCCCAGTCCGGCAACCAAATGTTCCACGTGGAACATTTTACTCTTCTGGCCTACAAAGTTCTTCTAATGTAACAATGTCAGATAACAGCTCTTCTGTATAAAAACTCTCTTTGACGCCATTTTTCGATACTAAGGCTCAAAAAGTTGTTTATTCATACATGCCTTCTTACTAAAAACAGCAGCTTTTCTTCCTAGCTGTTTTGCATAAACCTTATCTAAGACAAAAGGCTGTGCTGTATACTTTATTCTGCATAAGGTAAAAACATCATCATAACGATCAATAAACAAGTCAATTTGCACACCTTCATTCAGAATTTTTGTTGATATAAACTGCCAAGAGCTTATTTTTTTAGCTTGCAGACGAATGGGGTTAATAATGTGATGAATGTGCTTCATACAGACCATTTCAAACATAAACCCCACCCAAGCCTGACAAGAAGATTTATACTTTTATGCAGCCAGTAATTTTTTGCAAAAGATCTGTTTTTTTCAGCATCCACCGAATGTAAAAAAACACACTAAACTCATCTACCAATGTGTTCTTTGCTGTAGGGTGTGTTTACTTTAAGAAAGCCTGTCTCACAAACCCTGTAGACAGCGCGATAATCTATCACAACCAGAAGATAGTTTTGCCAATACATGAAGAGAAGATCTTGTTAATCCAGTCTGTTTCTCTCCAAGTGACCTCACTAATTCTACATATGATTTTGCAGTCTCAAATAATGACTCAAATCATTTAGAAACCCCCTCTTTAAGTGGTGCGGCGGACTCAAAAAAGAATTTTTGTATATTCTGTTCTGTTGTCAAAGCAGGCTCCAGGTATCGCAAATAATACGAAACGCTACCCAAAGCTAAATATATAGATAACACGTGCTGATTATTTAATTTTATTTTTCTGCTATTTAATACTGTTATACCTCAAACAAATTAAATTTTTTTAAGCTAATTTGTATAGCATTTTTCTAATACGGCTTTTTCTGAAAACCTACCTATCAACATACCCCAATTCCTAAAATATATTTTTTATAAGTGGCCTATATTGTAGGGCTACACATAAGGTTTGTTAAACGGCCCAAACTGTGTTTGCTTATGCCGTTTTGTGGGGTTGCTGCTTATAAGGTGATAATACTCGCGTTTCGTTTAAACTGTTCTGTAAATAAACTAGCTTCAGAGCCAGTTAAAAAGAACTGGTATTGCAGTGTTTGTAATAGGTCAAAAAAAACACTTCTGGTTTTTTCATCTAACTCAGAACAAATATCATCCAGTAAAAAAATCGGTGGATCTTGTTTTATCGTATTCAAGATCATAGCTTGGCTTAATAAAAAAGCCATCACTAGCATTTTTTGTTGCCCCCTAGATAGAAAGTTGGCGGCGGCTTGATCATTGATTAAAAATAATAAATCGGCACGATGGGGGCCAGCATGGGTGGTTCCCCTTTTTTTATCCCACAAGAAGTTTCTTTTTAAAGTTTGCCCTAAATCTTGCCCTTCCCAGCCTTTATAAAACTGTAGTTTCATTTTCCAATCAAAGCCAAAGCTTTCCAAATAAAACAACATGTTTTGTTCTAGAACAGCAATCCATTTCTCTTGTATTAAAAACAACTCATTTGACAAACTAACAAATTGTGAATCCCATGCTTCGAGCTCTATTTCAGAGCTCCCCATTAAAAGTAATTGGTTGCGATGTTTTAAAATCTTTTTATAACGCCCCCAAAGAGAGCCGTAGGTCGGTTCTGCATGAAAAAGCAGCCAGTTATAAGCGCTACGTCTAGCTTCTGGTCCTTCAGTAAAAAGCCGGACTGTTTCGGGGGAAAACAAAAGACAGCTATTATTTTTTATAAATTCTCTTAAGGCTGTCATAGGGTCTTGGTTATAACGCAGTTCTGTTTTACGTGCTTGTTTTCTAAATCCCAACGTGTAGTTTCTGTCTTGTGATTGCATTGCTGCATAAATTACAAAATCAGAAGCCCCCTTTAATAAAACCGCGTTTAATTGTGAGGTTCTAAAAGATCTGCCAAAACCCAATATATATATGGCTTCTAAAAGAGATGTTTTACCGCTGCCATTTTCTCCCAATATAAGATTACACCCTGGATAACAAGACCAGTTTTTTTCAGAAAAAAGTCTGAAATTTGTAACTTTTAGCTGGGAAATATGCATATTTAAAGCAACATGGGCATAACCACATAGACCCCATCTTCTGCATTTAATGTCTCAAACTTTACGCCTTGTTTAGAAGAAGCCAATTGTCCACGCAGCACTTCTCCTTGAGAGTTGTTTAGAAAATCCATTAAATACTGTACATTTAAACCTATTTGAATGGGTGGTCCATCATAAGTAATATCCAGTTCTTCTTCTACTTCATCTTGTTCTTGTGTTACGAGCCATAATTTTAATTTTTGTTTATCAAAACTAAAGTTAACCCCTCGGTTTCTATCAGAAAACAAGGCAGAAACCCTCATTAAACTATGTTTTAATAGCGCTTTGTCCATCCAGAAACTTTTTGTGGCGTCCACTTCAGGAAAAACCCTATGGTACTCTGGATAATGGCCTTCCATTAGTTTTGATTTAAAACAAAAACGATTACTAGAAAAGCTAAATGCATTTTTATATAAAGAAAAGAAAATATCGCCACTTTCGTCTGATAATAAGCGCTGTATATCTATAACCGCTTTTCTAGGAAATATACCTTCAAATCTCAAATGTTCTGGGCAAGGTAAAACTAATTCAATTAATCTGTGTCCATCAGAGGCTACTGCTTTTAATACGCCTCTATTCATAGAGAAAAATAATCCGTTCAGATAATAGCGTGAATCTTGTTGTCCAATAGCAAAGCTTGTTTGATGAAACAGTTTAACAACCAAAGATACAGGTAACTCAAAGCTAGCTTCTGGTTCAAAACTAGAAAAAGTAGGAAATTCTTCTTTTGGTAAAGTATTAAGGCTGTATCTAACCTTTTCAGAACTAATTAATAATTTTTCTTGGTCGAACCCCAAGTGTACGATTGCACCTTCAGGCATAGCCCGAACGACATCTAATAATTTTTTTGCTGAGACTGTAATATCTCCAGGCATGTGAATGTCTGCTTCTGGAATGTTAAACAAAAGCTCATTATCTAAATCAGTGCCATGCACTGATAATGTGTCTTTTGCCTGTAATAACACATGCGATAATATGGGTTTTATCTGTTTCCTATCTACAACACTAGAAACCTGAGATAACACTTTAAGAAATGTTTCTTTCTGCAGGCTTATTTTCACAAATCCTCCCTAACTTGAAAGAATACGAGACAAGTTTGAATAATCCTCTGTAATATCCGGGCTGCTTACACGTAATTCAGCTACGCTTTTGCAAGCATGTATAACAGTAGTGTGGTCTCGCCCCCCAAAAGCTTCTCCGATTTCAGGCAAACTATGGTTGGTTAGTTCTTTGCACAAAGCCATGGCTATTTGTCGTGGTCTTGCTACAGATCTATTTCTACGTTTAGACAATAAATCAGAAACCTTAATTTTATAGTATTCAGCAACTGTTTTTAGAATGTTATCTACGGATACCAATTTTAGCTGTAATGCTAATATATCTTTCAATGCTTCTTGGGCAAAACTTAAGTCTATAGTTTTCCCCATAAATTGAGCATTCGCGATTACACGCTTTAATGCACCTTCTAATTCACGAACATTTGAACGTATTTTTTTAGCTATAAAGAAAGCAACTTCATCTGGTAACACAACTTTCATTTGTTCTGCTTTCACCATTAAAATCGCAACTCTAGTTTCTAGTTCAGGGGGCTCAACAATTATAGTTAATCCTGATCCAAAGCGTGACTGGAGTCTTTCTTCTATTCCGCTAATTTCTTTAGGGTAACGGTCAGAAGTTAAAATAACTTGTTTTTGTCCTTCTAATAAAGCATTAAAAGTATGGAAAAACTCTTCTTGAGATCTTTCTTTACCTGCAAAAAATTGAATATCATCAATTAATAACGCATCTACTGAGCGATAAGCCTTTTTAAATTCATTAATCGTGTTGTTTTGCAGCGCTTTAACCATGTCTCCGACAAAACGCTCGGAAGGCATATAGACCACTTTTGCATTAGGTTGATTATCTAACAACTGATTGCCTACCGCATGCATCAAATGGGTTTTCCCTAACCCCACTCCCCCATATAAAAATAATGGGTTATATGCGCCCCCGGGATTAGCTGCTACCTGTTCACAGGCTGCCTTAGCCATTTGGTTTGCTTTACCGCCAGTAACGTAGTTATCTAATCTAAAAGAAGGATTGAGATGTGATGTGTACCCAATATTTTGTTTGTCGTCTGAGTTTGTTTGCGTAGGTGCTGGCTCTTTAGCTCGACTTCCTACACTTAAAGTGACGGTGTATTTTTCTTCAGCAAACAATCGTTTCATAGTACTACGTAAAGGTTCTAAACATTCTTGTTGAAAACCTTCTAGAACATAATGATTGGGCGCATACAAAATTAAAGTGCGATCTCGCTCCTCTGCCATCAAAGGACTAACCCATTGATAGAAATCTTGCTGACTTAATTGTTGCTTGAGCTCTTCTAGGCATTGTTGCCAAATAGAGACTGCTACTTCTGTGGACACCAGGTCCCCCTTCTATGAATGTTACCCATCTTAATTTTTTTTACACAGTATGTACTGAGGTAGTGTATCTCATACTAGCAAAAAAGCTGTATGTTTTCTGTGCTTAAAAGTACCTTAAAGCTGTGCATAAGCGTTTAGTTTGTTAAAAAAAAGACTTGAGACTCAACTTAGTACAAACTTATCCAGAGTATATCCTAAAGATTAACACTGCTTTATCATTTTAATAACTAGCTGTATTTATTCATTCTATTGCAGTTATCCACCAATAAAACTGTACTTAATAGATCTTAATATTAAGAATTAGATCAATATTTAAAATACAAATTATTTACGAAACAAAAAACAGTCAGTTCGTATACTTATTTTTAAGTGCTAATCCTGTGCATAACTCCTAGTATAAACAGTGGATACCTGTGGAGTTTTGGCATTCTATTTTTTATCCACAACTTATCCTCTAGATCTCCTTATCCTATTGCACAACCTTTGATAACCATAACGATCTGTTTTCTTTACCAAAAAGCGAGTTCGAGGTGTTTTTTTAGTCCCTAATTACTATCTTAAAAGATCTAAAACATTACATATGTAATTTATTCATTATGTTTTATTAACAACCCCTTAGATCTACTTGACTTTTGACCCCAAGCTCTTTATCTTACCTCTATATATTTCCTTAAAATTCATAAAACTAACTTAAGGTTTGGGTCATACAATGAAACGTACTTTTCAACCGCATAATACAAGTCGTAAACGCACACATGGCTTTAGAGCTAGAATGGCGACCCAAAAGGGTAGACAGGTTTTGAACAACCGACGTCGTAAAGGCAGAAAAAGATTAGCGGTTTAGTTGACTTGCTAAGAGAGACGTTTGATAAAAGGAATAAGTTGCTCACCCCTGGTGAGTTTAAGTTTGTTTTTCAAGACCCTAGATGCGTCTTGAAAACAAACACCTTTACTGTATATCAAAAAAAAAATACGCTGAGCGTTGCCCGATTAGGAATAGCCTTCTCTAAACGTTTTGTTGCAAGAGCAACAGATAGAAATTATCTACGTAGGCAAGTGCGCGAATATTTTAGAAAACAAAAACAGGTCTTTGCAGATACAGATCTTGTTTTTGTAGTGAAAAGAAAATTGAGCGATCGACTTGTGATGAAGCAGGCAATAACAGAATTATGGGCAAAATTAAGCAGTACACCTTAAAGCTGTTCTTAAGCAGCATAACCGCTTATCAATATTGTTGCTCTCCTTACCTAGGAAGCAATTGTCGATTTTACCCCTCTTGTTCTGAATATATGCGACAAGCTATTACTACACGTGGATTTGCAGGATTAGTTTTTGGACTAAAAAGACTTCTGAAATGCCATCCGTGGCATGCAGGAGGAATTGATGAACTTCCTCTTATTGAGGATCACAAAGGAAAGAACATATGAAAGGGTTAGCAAATGCCAGACTGTTGTTATGGGCAGCATTAGCAGGATTGATATATTTTATTTACGTTAAAGAACAACCTACGGCTCCTGTGCCTGTGCCTGTGGTTATGACGCAAAATGTTGAAACCATCACACCTATAGAAAACCAAGAAAACAAGATTACCGTAGATACAGATGTGTTGAAAGTTACCTTGAATGGTCAAGGAGATATTGTTCAGGCTACCTTGAAAAAGTATTCACAGGCTAAAGATTTTGCTGAACCTTTTGCATTACTAGATAACACATCAGAAAGATTTTATGTTTTACAATCTGGACTCATTAATCCAGAAACCCATAAGCATTTAAAGACCGAATATCGCGCTGATAAAAAAGCATATACGCTAGAAGATGGAGCATCACAATTAACCGTATTATTAACTAGCACAGTTGATGGGCTTAAAGTAGAAAAAAAATACATCTTTTCAAGAGGTGAGTATAAAGTAGCATTAGAGCAACGTGTGGTAGATACCAGCAAAGCTGACATAACTATACAGTTCTATAATCAAGTGCAAAGAAAATTTGACGGCAAAGAAGCTAGCGGAATTGATGCTGTTCAAATGTATCAAGGGGGTGCAATGTATTTGCCGGATGCGCCCTTTACCAAGGTTCGCTTTGATGATTTAAAAAAACAACCTTTAGAAAAAACGATAGGTGGTGGTTGGATTGCAACACTAGAACGTTATTTCCTGACTGCAATTATTCCAAACAATAGCCAGCAACATATCTATTATGGTCAAGCACAAACAGATCATAAATATATCTTAGGTCAAATGTCACAAAAACAAAACTTAACGCTTGGACAAACCGCCCAAGATTCCGTTACTTTGTATATAGGACCAGAAGTTGCTGAAACTTTAAAAAGTATAGCGCCAGGTTTAGATCTAACAATCGACTATGGTTTTTTATGGCCAATCTCACAGTTCCTTTTTTGGATAATGAAAAAAATCTATCTGGTTGTTGGTAATTGGGGATTGGCGATTATTGGGGTTACTTTATGTATAAAATTAGCATTCTTTAAATTATCAGCCGTAAGTGTACGTTCTATGCGGCGTATGAAAAACTTACAACCAAAAATACAACAACTTAAAGATCGCTTCGGAGACAACAAACAAGATTTTTCAAAAGCAATGATGGAGTTGTATAAACGTGAAAAAGTAAACCCATTGGGTGGTTGTTTGCCGATCTTGGTACAGGTGCCTGTTTTTATAGCACTGTATTATGTTTTATTGGAAAGTGTGGAACTCAGACATGCGCCATTTTTCTTGTGGATCACAGATTTATCTTCTAAAGACCCTTATTATCTGTTGCCACTCTTTATGGGGGCGAGTATGTTCTTGCAGCAAAAGATGAACCCTACTCCGGTAGATCCTATTCAAGCAAAAATGTTCCTATTTATGCCAGTCATTTTTACGGCATTATTTTTAAACTTCCCGTCTGGGTTAATGTTGTATTGGTTGTTCAACAATATCTTATCGATGTTGCAACAATGGATTATACAGCGTCAAATGGATTAAATAATGTTACATGCTGATACAGATACAATTGTCGCACTAGCAACTCCCAGAGGTCGATCTGGGGTTGCGATTGTGCGCTTATCTGGAAAAGAAGCATATAGGTTAGCGCTTAAGCTGACGAACCGAAAAATATTAAACCCGCGTTATGCACATTATGTAAATTTTTTAGATCAAGAAGGGATAACTCTTGATCACGGGTTAGCGGTTTATTTTAAAGCCCCGTTTTCTTTTACAGGCGAAGAAGTTGTAGAATTACACCCTCATGGTAATCCAGTGATTGTTGATTTGCTGTTACAGACGCTCTGTAGTTGGGGGGCTCGAATGGCAGAGCCAGGAGAATTTACCCTTCGTGCTTTTTTAAATCAAAAAATAGATTTGGCGCAAGCTGAAGCTATTTCAGATCTAATTCACGCAAATCATAAAGAGGCTGTACAGGGTGCTTATCTTTCTCTGCAAGGTGTTTTTTCTGAAAAAGTAAAAGAACTCGATCGAAAAATTATGGAAATCAGAAAGTTTGTAGAAGCCGCAATAGATTTTTCAGATGAAGATATTCCTTTTTGGTCTTCTGCAGTATTGACGGAAAATGTAAAACAAGTGCAAACAGAATTAGACTTTTTGTTACAAAAAGCAAAGCAAGGCGCTATTTTACAAGATCAGCAATCTTTTGTGATGGTTGGAAAACCGAATGTAGGCAAGTCTAGTTTGTTTAATTTGCTTGCACAAAATGAAAATGCGATTGTTTCAGATATTCCAGGAACAACGCGAGATGTTTTAAAACAAACTTGTATGTTGTTTGGAGAACAGTGTGAGTTGGTGGATACAGCAGGTTTTAGACAAACCGACAACACGATTGAGCAAGAAGGGATTAGGCGTGCACAAAAAGCTATACGGGCTGCAGATGTTGTACTTTATATGATGGAAGCGGATGCACTGTTAACGGCAGAAGAAGCCAAGGTGTTTTTGGCGGAGTATCCAGAAAAAAATGTTGTTTTTGTTATTAATAAAACAGAAAACACACCGCATATTCCGGGCCCAGTATTGGATCATTATTTAGGTACAGTGTTTAATATTAGCGTAAAGACTGGCCAAGGGGTTGAGTCTTTAGTGAAGTATTTAATTGCAAAAGCCTGTAAAGGAGAAGAAGGTTTGTTTTCTGCACGTAGAAGACATTTAGAAGCATTGGTTCAAACGAAAACACATATAGAAAATGCGGTTGATGCTATACGGGCGCAACAGGGTTTAGATTTAATAGCAGAAGATTTGAGATTAGCGCAAGTTTCTTTAGGACAAATTATAGGGCAACATACCACCGACACATTATTAGGAGAGATTTTTTCTTCCTTTTGTGTAGGGAAATAAAAAAAACAGAGGGTACTATGGCTTTGGCACGTTATGACGTCATTGTAATTGGGGGAGGCCATGCGGGTGTGGAAGCGGCATTGGCTGCAGCACGTGCTGGTGTAAAAACTTTATTGATTACGCATAGTATAGAAACGATTGGACAAATGTCATGCAATCCTTCTATTGGAGGGATTGGAAAAGGACATTTGGTAAAAGAAATTGATGCCTTAGGTGGAGTCATGGGGCGTGCTGCAGATCTAGCTGGTATACATTTTAGAATTTTAAATGCTAGCAAAGGTCCTGCAGTACGTGCAACACGAGCGCAAGCAGACAGATTATTATATAAACAAGCTGTTCGTGAAGCCGTAGAGAACACTCCTAACTTAAGTTTTTTTCAACAACCCGTTGATGATTTAATTGTGGATGCTAATGGTGTGCAAGGGGTGGTAACCCAATGTGGCATTAAGTTTTTGTCTGAAAACATAGTAATGACCACGGGAACTTTTTTGGCCGGAAAAATACATGTGGGGATGAAAACACAAGAAGGTGGTAGAGCAGGCGAATTGCCTTCTAATACATTGGCGCATCGTTTGCGAGAGCTGAACTTACCACAAGGAAGATTAAAAACCGGGACACCACCTCGATTAGATGCTAGAACGATAGATTTTTCTGTCATGGAACCACAATATGGAGATACGCCTGTTCCCGTGTTTTCTTTTTTGGGAAAACGTGAAGATCATCCACGTCAGATCCCTTGTTATATTACTCACACCACAGCAAAAACACATGACATTATTCGTAAAAACTTAGAAGCTTCGCGTTATGATTATTTAGCAGAAGGCCCACGGTATTGCCCTTCTATTGATAAAAAAGTGATGGCTTTTTCTGAAAAAGAGTCGCATCAGATTTTTGTAGAGCCAGAAGGGTTAACGACTTATGAAATTTACCCTAATGGTCTTTCTACCTGTTTAGGCTATGAAGCGCAATTAGCATTTATTAGATCTGTGCCTGGTTTTGAAAATGCGTGTATTACTCGTCCTGGTTATGCAATTGAGTATGATTTTTTTGACCCACAAGCGTTGCTGCCAAGCTTAGAAACACGTGCAATCCCAGGTTTGTTTTTTGCTGGACAAATTAATGGCACGACGGGTTATGAGGAAGCTGCTGCACAAGGGGTTGTTGCAGGAATTAATGCCGCCCGCCGTGCACAAGATTTAGCACCCTGGCATCCTACTCGTCAAACGAGTTATATAGGGGTGTTAATTGACGATCTGATTACGCAAGGAACACAAGAACCTTATCGTATGTTTACTAGTCGAGCAGAGTATCGATTGTTGTTACGTGAAGATAATGCCGATTTACGTTTAACGCCTATAGGTTATTCCTTAGGGGTTGTAACCACTGAACAGTGGAGAGCGTTTGAACAAAAACAAAATCAGATAGAAACCTTAAAAACAGATTTGCAAAATTATACGTTACACCCCTCTTCTTCTGAGGCTGTAGTTATACAAGAAACCTTTGGGATTGCTTTGTCTCAGTCTTTAAAATTACAAGAACTTTTGAAAAGACCTGAAATTCAATTAGAAGTGTTGTTAGGGTGTGTGCCACAAATTACAGCTTCCTACAGCGAGGCTGTGTTTCAGCAAGTTGACATACAAACAAAGTATGCAGGATATATTCAACGTCAAGAAGAAGAGGTTGATCGGTTAGAGAAGTATCAAAACTTTAAAATTCCGGCTGACTTTGATTTTTTAAAAGTGAAGGGGTTTTCTAATGAGGTAGCTGAAAAACTACAAAAGGTGCGTCCAACCACCTTAGGAATGGCTAGTCGGATCCCTGGAATTACCAAGGCTGCCTTGTCATTGTTGTTGGTACATCTGAGATCTAAGCAGGAAAAAGAAAAATACTTGCTTGCAGATCACTAAATTCTGGATAATAGGCTAAAGCTTTAGCATTAGGGACATACTGTGACGCACATTCTTGCATTCGCCAACCAAAAAGGCGGTGTTGGTAAGACAACTAGCTGCGTTAATGTCGCAGCCGTATTAGCCGCCAAACCTTTTAGGGTGTTGGTTATTGACTTAGATCCACAGGGTAATGCAACCATGGGGAGTGGAGTTCATAAGTTAAAACTTGAATATTCCATGAATGAGTTTTTACAAGGCCAAGCGGACTTCAAACAGAGCTGTTTTATGCAAACACCGGCAGGTTATGATTTATTGCCGGCGAATAGAGATTTAACGGCTGCAGAAATCGCATTATTAAAAAAACCAAACCATCATTTTTGTTTAAGAGAGTTATTGGCGCCAGTTAAAGATAATTATGATTTTATTTTAATTGATTGCCCTCCTTCTTTGAATGTATTAACGTTGAACGCTTTTTGTGTTGCAACACATTTGTTGATTACTATGCAGTGTGAATATTATGCGTTGGAAGGCTTATCTGATTTAATGAATACGTTTACGCAGATTAAAGAAAACTTAAATCCTAATTTTAAATTATTGGGTATTTTGCGAACCATGTTTGATACACGCAGCCGTTTATGTTTAGAGGTTTCAGAACAACTTGCTGATCATTTTGGTAACACCCTTTTTCAAACTACAATCCCTCGTAATGTACGCTTAGCCGAAGCGCCAAGCCATGGATTGCCAGCAATATTGTATGATCGTACTTGTAGGGGAGCTACTGCTTATGTGGTTTTTACTCATGAGTTATTAAAAAGGCTACAAAAAAATGCAGTTAAAGAGAATTTAAAAAATGTTACTGTCCCAACAGAAACACATGAGGAGATGGTGTCGTGAGTCAAAAAAGACGTTCTTTGGGTAAAGGTTTAACAGAGTTATTAGGATCTTCTTTAGATTTAGATCTCATGGTAGAAGAAGTGCCGACAATCCCAGTGGTGGTTCCTGCACAAACAGAGCGTACTGATTTAGGGGCAACAGAAGATGGTATTCGTTTTTTACCATTGAGTGCTTTAGAGCCAGGGCCGTTTCAACCACGTAAAACTTTAAGTGAAGAAGGTATTTTATCTTTAGCAGAATCTATTAAGACGCAAGGTGTTTTACAGCCCATTTTGGTGCGTCCTAAAATGGGTGAGCCTGGCAAATATGAAATTGTTGCTGGGGAACGACGTTATCGTGCTTCTGATCTGGCGGGGTTAGAACAAGCCCCTTGTATTGTTCGTCCTTTTTCAGATCATGATGCGCTTATTGTCGGGTTAATAGAAAACATACAAAGAGAAAATTTAAATCCGATGGAAGAAGCGCAAGCGCTTCAACGTATTCTAGAAGAAAACGATCTTACACATGCGCAAGTTTCAGAGATGGTAGGTAAATCGCGTACCGGAGTTACCAATGCTTTGCGATTATTAACTTTGCCTGAAGAAGTACAAACGATGTTGGCTGATGGTGTTATTGGCGCGGGACATGCAAAAGCTTTGTTGGGTTTGTCTGAACATTTACAAATTCAAGTTGCACGCACAATTAAATTGCGAGGTTTGTCTGTTCGTGAAACAGAAAGAATTGTTGCACGGTTACAAGCCGGTGTTGATGGGGAGCGTAATGTTGATCGTGAAAACACTTTTGTGGTGAGAGATCCTAATATTACGGGGCTAGAACGTGACCTTGCGGATAAATTAGGTGCCCCTGTTAGTATTCGACATACACATCAAGGAAAAGGAAGTGTAGTGATTCGCTATAATGATGTGAATGAGTTAGAAGGGATTTTAAATCATATTCGATGATTATAAAACAAAAACCCAATAGTGTTGGATCATGTTCGTGTTAATAGGTGAGGCTGCATAGGTGTGAAGCTGAAAAAAAACATGGTTAACAAACTAACAAAAAAGTTTAGGTTAACTGAGTAATCCTATTGAACCTATTTTTAAAATCCGTATACTGGATGCACGGCAGTACCCCATATTAAAGATCTCAGGTGTACTCAAAGTAAGTGTAATAGCTCTAGAGGTTAATGTTTGTGGGAGGTGCAGTATGGATTTGAACAGCAATTTATGGCGCTGGTACTGGGAACAACGGCTGCTGGGATAGCAGAAGGGTTTTGTTTTTGGATTTTCTGTATAGGGAAAAATGCAGAACCACAAGCCGTGTTAAGACGTTTTTATTTCGCGCATTGTTTAAAATGGATTTTTGTAATGATGTTGTTATCTCTTTTTTTTAAATACAAAAAACTACCAGCCTCTTTGGTTTTAGCGGGCTTCATAGCAATGAAGCTTTTTTTAGTATTTATCACCATATTTGTGTCATTGCGACAAAAAGCACACCATAAAAAGCGAGCGTTATCGTGAATATACAAGGACCTATAGAGTCAGCAGATTATATTCGCCACCACTTAACTCACTGGTCTGTTGGTGAGGGATTTTGGGCATTTAACATTGACAGTCTGGGAGTGGCTTGGATATTAGGAGTGTTTTTTTTAGGTTTGTTTTCTTGGGCTGCACGTCGAGCTACAAGCGGTGTTCCTGGGACGTTGCAAAATATTGTAGAAATTGTTTTTGAGTTTGTAGATAAACAGGTTAAAGATACTTATCACGGCAAAGATAACTTAATAGCACCCTTAGCTATGACCGTCTTTGTCTGGATTTTTTTAATGAATTGCATGGATTTGTTGCCTGTAGATTTATTACCTTGGGTTGGTTATCATTTGTTTGGTTGGGAATATTTACGGGTTGTGCCTACAGCGGATCCTAATATGACCCTAGGAATGTCCTTGAGTGTTTTTTTTGTACTGGTGGCTTATAATTTTAAATCTAAAGGGTTTATCGGGTTTTTAAAAGAATTTTCAACACAACCGTTTGGATGGAAGCTTGCCCCTTTTAATATGGCCTTACGTACTATTGATGAATGCGCAAAACCTGTTTCTTTAGGGTTGCGACTGTTTGGAAATATGTATTCTGGTGAATTAATTTTTATTTTAATAGCCTTGTTGCCTCCTATGACACAATGGGGTTTGGGTTTTATTTGGGCAGTATTTCATATTTTAGTGATTACATTACAAGCGTTTATCTTTATGATGTTGACAATTGTCTATTTAAGTATGGCCAAAGAAGCACATTAAAAGGATTTTTTTAAACTTTAAATTAGGAGGTTAGCACGATGGAATCAATAGCAAGTGGGGCGAACTGGGTTCAGGCAGCTCAATTGGTAGAAAGCTTACAAAGCACTACTATTTTTGCGGTTGTAATTTTGATTGGTGTTGCAGCTATTGGCACAGCTTTAGGTTTTGCTTTGTTGGGGGGAAAGTTTTTGGAAGGTGCTGCGCGTCAACCAGAGATGGTGGCTACTTTGCAGGTTAAAATGTTTATTATTGCTGGTTTGCTAGATGCTGTATCTATGATTGGTGTTGGTATTGCGTTGTATTTTACGTTCGCAAATCCATTCATGGCGACATTGGTAAAATATCTTCCAACTGCTGCTTAAGCACGGAGGGCTGTTGTGAGTATTAATGCAACCTTATTGGGGCAAATGTTTACGTTTGCCTTATTTGTGTGGTTCACTTTGCGTTTTGTTTGGCCTCCGCTGGCGCATGCTTTAGCTGTGAGGCAAGATAAGATAGCAAAAGGTTTAGCTGCAGCTGAATTGGGAGAAGCTTCTTTTGAAAAAGCTAAAGCAGAAATAGCAGAGATGGTTTTAGAGGCTCGGAAACATGCTCATGAAATTGTATCTGAAGCTAAACAGCGCGCAGAACATCTGCATTTTGAAGCACAACAACATGCAGTTGAAGAAGGGAAGGCCTTAATAGAGCAAGCGAAGCGGCAAATTGAACAGTTGCAAGAGGAAGCAAAATCTCATTTACGTGACACATTGGCAGATCTTGTGTTGCGTGGAGCAGGACAGGTTGTGGGGCGTGTTTTAACGCCGCAAGATCACAGTAATTTAGTCGCAGAATTAATAGAGCAACTGTAATGGCACAACTACAAACATTAGCGCGACCTTATGCAAAAGCAATATTCGCTATAGCATTAGAGAATCAAGCATTAGATGCGTGGAAAGACTTTTTAGAAGTTTTGTCTATAGGGCTTGAAAATGGAATAGTTCGTAGTGTGTTGTTAGATCCAGTAAAAACAACACAGGAGCATATGGATTTTTTAAAATCTGTTTTTCCTGTCAATCTGGATGATTTGAAGAAAAATTTTTTAAAGGTGCTGTTAGAAGAAGGTAGATTTTTTGTTTTACCTGCCATCTTTGTTTTGTTTAAAGAATATCAAGAAGCCTATAATAAAATTTTAACTGTAAATGTAACAACAGCAAAACCTTTGGATGCCTCTGAAGAAGAAGCGTTGAGTGTGCGTTTAGAGCAGAAGTATCAGAAAAAAATTCAATTGGTGATAAAGATGGATGCTACTCTTGTGGGTGGGTTAAAGATTCAAGTGCAAGATCAAGTATGGGATAGTTCGATTGTGGGCCGTTTAGAACAATTGGCAGAAGTAATACGACACTAGGCAGGGGAAACAAGATGCTACGTGTATCAGAAATTAGTGATTTAATTAAGCAAAAAGTTGAGCAAGCAGAGTTAGCGCCTCGTTCTAAAACAGAAGGCACGATAATGAGTGTGAGCGATGGGATCGTTCGTATTCATGGGTTAGAAGCGGCTATGTTTGGGGAGATGTTAGAGTTTCCCGACCAGACTTTTGGGATGGCTTTAAATTTAGAGCGTGATTCGGTTGGCGCTGTTATTTTAGGTTCCGCACAACACTTAGCCGAAGGGATGCGAGTTTCTTGTACGCATAAAGTTATGGAGGTTCCTGTTGGTGAGGCGCTTTTAGGGCGTGTGGTGGATGCTTTGGGGCGTCCTATTGATGGGAAAGGAAAAATTGCAGCTACAGAATTTGCACCTATTGAAAAGGTTGCTCCTGGTGTTATTGAGCGACAATCTGTAGATCAGCCTTTGCAAACGGGTATAAAAGCAATTGATGCCATGGTTCCGGTGGGGCGAGGTCAGCGTGAGTTAATTATTGGTGATAGACAAACTGGTAAGACAGCAATTGCTATTGATGCCATCATTAATCAAAAAAACACTGGCGTGAAATGTATTTATGTTGCAATCGGGCAAAAAGCATCTTCTGTTGCAGCAGTAGTTCGTAAACTAGAAGAGCATGGTGCAATGGCGCACACTATTGTTGTTGCAGCAAATGCTTCTGATGCTGCGCCATTACAATTTATTGCACCTTATGCTGGTTGTGCGATGGGGGAATATTTTAGAGATAAAGGCGAAGACGCCTTAATTGTTTATGATGATTTAACTAAGCAAGCGTGGGCTTATAGACAGGTGTCGTTATTGTTACGTCGTCCTCCAGGGCGTGAAGCCTATCCGGGAGATGTTTTTTATTTACACTCTCGTTTATTAGAGCGTGCTGCACGAGTGAATGCAGACTATGTTGTTCGATTGACGAAAGGTAAAGTAACTGGGAAAACCGGGTCTTTAACCGCCCTGCCGATTATTGAAACTCAAGCGGGAGATGTCTCCGCTTTCGTTCCTACCAATGTTATTTCTATTACAGATGGTCAAATATTTTTAGAAACGGATTTGTTTAACTCAGGTATTCGTCCCGCTATAAATGCAGGGTTATCTGTTTCCCGTGTTGGTGGTGCAGCACAGACAAAAGTTATTAAAAAATTAGGTGGTGGTGTGCGATTGGCTTTGGCACAGTATCGTGAGTTGGCTGCTTTTGCACAATTTGCTTCAGATTTAGATGAAGTGACGCGCAAACAACTTGAGCGTGGAAAGCGCGTGACAGAAATCATGAAACAGCCTCAATATACACCTTTATCTGTTGCACATATGGGTGTTGTTCTTTTTGCTGCGGAAAAAGGATATTTAGATAGTATTGATATTAATAAACTTGTAGATTTTGAAGCAGCATTGCACAGTTACTTACAAATGCATTGTGATGGATTTGTTAAACAGTTAGAAACTGAAAAGGCGCTCTCTGAAGATCTTGAACAACAGTTGCATAAGATCCTAAAAGCTTTTGTGCAAACCCAAATTTAAAGAGGGTTGTGATGTCTAGTGCTAAAGAGATACGAACTAAAATTAAGAGTATTAAAAATACGCAAAAGATTACGCGAGCAATGGAGATGGTTGCAGCAAGTAAAATGCGTAAAGCACAGCAGTCCATGTTGGCTGCGCGACCCTATGCGCAGCATATTCGACGTGTTGCACATCATTTAGCAACCTCTAGTTCAGAATATGTACACCCTTATTTACAAAAAAGAATAGTTAAGCGTGCTGTTTTTATTGTGGTGTCGACAGATCGTGGTTTGTGTGGAGGTCTGAATGGTAATTTATTTAGGCAAGTCTTGCAAAAAGCACAAACATTAAATGCCGCTGGTGTTGGGGTGGATATTGTTTCATTAGGTTCTAAGGCGGATAGTTTTTTTAAACGGTTTGGTTTTACTTTACGTGCTAGCGTAGGACGTCTTGGTGATGTGCCACAAATGGCGGATTTGTTAGGTGCTATTCGAGTTGCATTAACGGCTTATCAGACAGGTGAGGTAGATACGGTATATTTGGCATATAATCAGTTTGTGAATACCGTTGTACAAAAACCAGTGATTGATGATCTTGTTCCTTTAGAGAGTGAAGATTTGACGGTAGAAGAAACTCCTGGTTTTAATTGGGATTATTTATATGAGCCAGATCCAAAAATGTTATTGGATGTTTTGTTAAATCGTTTTGTGGAGTCACAAATTTATCATAGTGTTGTAGAAAATTACGCCTGCGAGCAAGCCGCACGTATGGTGGCAATGAAAAATGCTTCTGATAATGCGGGCGACCTTATTGGTGCTTTTCAGTTGGCTTATAATAAAGCTAGACAGGCAGCCATTACCCGAGAGTTATCTGAAATTGTGGCTGGAGCTGATGCGGTATAGGTATTAGAGGAAAAAATGAGTAAGACGGATACCAAAAGTTATGTGGGGAAAATTATACAAATTATTGGTGCGGTGGTCGATGTGGAATTTCCACGAGACTGTGTGCCTAATATTTATAATGCATTAAGAACTGAGCATGGGTTGGTGCTAGAAGTACAGCAACAATTAGGGGATGGAGTTGTTCGTGCAATCGCCATGGGGTCTTCTGATGGTTTGCAACGTAATGTTGCTGTAATGGATACCCAGCACCCTATTCAAGTTCCGGTTGGGTTAGAAACATTAGGTCGGATTATGAACGTTTTGGGTGAACCGATTGATGAAAAAGGTCCTGTTGCTACGAAAGATCATTGGTCTATTCACAGAGAGGCCCCTACTTTTCAGGAACAAGCTGCAAATAATGAATTATTAGAAACTGGCATTAAAGTGATTGACCTTATTTGCCCTTTTGCGAAAGGTGGAAAGGTTGGATTATTTGGTGGTGCCGGTGTGGGTAAAACCGTCAACATGATGGAGCTTATTCGTAATATTGCAATTGAGCATTCTGGTTATTCAGTGTTTGCTGGGGTTGGTGAGCGTACGCGTGAAGGAAATGATTTTTATCATGAAATGCGTGAATCTCAAGTCTTAGATAAAGTTGCATTGGTTTATGGGCAGATGAATGAACCTCCAGGAAACCGTTTGCGTGTGGCATTAACAGGTTTGACCTTGGCTGAATATTTTAGAGATGATGGAAAAGACGTATTGCTGTTTATTGATAATATTTATCGTTATACTTTAGCAGGTACAGAAGTTTCCGCATTATTAGGCCGTATGCCTTCAGCCGTAGGTTATCAGCCGACATTGGCAGAAGAAATGGGTCGATTACAAGAGCGGATTACTTCTACTAAGACAGGCTCTATTACCTCTATACAGGCAGTTTATGTGCCTGCGGATGACTTAACAGATCCCTCTCCTGCAACTACATTCTCACATTTAGATGCAACAGTAGTGTTATCTCGTCAGATTGCAGAATTGGGGATTTATCCTGCTGTAGATCCTTTGGACTCTACGAGTAGACAGTTAGATCCTTTGGTGATTGGGCAAGAGCACTATCATGTTGCTCGTGCGGTACAAGGGGTTTTACAACGATATAAAGAATTGAAAGATATTATTGCAATTTTGGGTATGGATGAGCTTTCTCCTGAAGACAAAGCTATTGTGGGGCGCGCACGTAAAATCACACGTTTCCTTTCTCAGCCTTTCTTTGTGGCTGAAATTTTTACTGGGAGCCCAGGCAAATATGTTTCTTTAAAAGATACGATTAAAGGATTTAAAGAAATTGTTGAGGGGGTTCATGATCATTTGCCTGAGCAGGCATTTTATATGGTTGGAACTATTGAAGAAGCTATTGAAAAAGCTAAAAATTTAGCATAGGAGCCATCTAATATGGCTAATCAGTTTCAAATTAAGATTGTTAGTGCAGAATCGGAGATTTTTTCTGGTTCTGCAACTATGCTTGTAGTAAATGGTTTGATGGGTGAGTTGGGAATTGCTGCAAATCACACCCCTCTTTTAACGTTGATCCGGCCAGGGCCTGTTCGAGTTTTACAATCAGAGGATACCGCTCAAGTGATTTTTGTTTCTGGGGGGATCTTGGAGGTTCAACCTAAAATCGTGACGATTTTGGCGGATGTAGTTTTGCGTGCAGATGATTTAGATGAAGAGACAGCACAAAAAGCTAGAGAAAAAGCTATGGAAGCTTTACATATGACCCATGACTCTGATTTTGATTATTCAATGGCTCGTGCCGAACTAGCGCGAGCGGCAGGAATGTTGCGCACCATTCAAGAAGCGCGTAAACACTTTAAGATTTAAATTAAAAACAGTGGGTGGCCTGTGGAAAAAAAAACAGATTTACAGATTGTAGTCTTGGCGGCAGGGAAAGGGACACGTTTTAAAAGCGACACTCCAAAAGTTTTACAATTATTGGCCGGAGTCCCCCTGCTTTCCCATGTTTTAAAGACGGCAGCTACTTTATGCTCTCAAAAAATTGTGTTGGTTGGTAATGAAGCGTTGTTTGCTAAATTAGGAACCATACCGCAGGTTGAGTTTGCTTTACAAAATACACCCTTGGGCACCGCTGATGCCGTAAAGTGTGCACTTCCATATTTAAATCCTAATGGACGTGTTTTAATACTGTATGGGGATGTGCCTTTAGTTTTGTCAGAAACTTTACGACAATTTATTGCAACGATAGCTCACAATGCAGTTGGCGTATTAGCTTTTAAACCAGTTGACCCTACTGGTTTTGGTCGATTAATTTTTCAGCCTGTAACTAAAAAGTTGGTTGCCATATGTGAAGAGAGAGATTTATTACCAGAACAAAAGTCTCTTAATATTGTTAATAGCGGAATTTTACTTTGCCCTTATACAGTTTTATCACAAATCAATACAATTAGTGCGAATAATGCGCAAAAAGAATTTTATTTGACTGATTTGGTGGCGCGCTCACATGCAGAAGGGGTCTCTGTAGTTGCATTTGTTGCGGATGATCCTACAGAACTCATGGGGGTGAATAATGCCATGGAACTTGCACGTGCAGAGCGTGCATTTCAATGGCGTGCAGGCATTGCTTTAATGCAGCAAGGTGTGCGTATTGCAGATCCTGCGCGTTTAGAGATTCGAGGCACAGTTAATGCGGCCAAGGATGTGACTTTAGATGTGGGGGTGATTTTAGAAGGCGAGGTTACTTTAGGGGCCAGGGTTAAAGTAGGACCTTATGTCTATTTGAAGGATGTTAGTGTTGCTGATGGTGCAGAAATTTTATCTCATTCTGTATTAGAGGGCGCCACCGTTGCCCGTGAAGCTCGTGTTGGACCCTTTGCACGGGTTAGACCTGGCTCTATAATTGGTGAAGGTGCGCGTGTTGGGAATTTTGTAGAACTCAAAAATACTACTTTGGATGATGGTTCTAAAGTTAACCACCTTAGTTATATTGGTGATACCCAAGTTGGGATGAATGTAAATATTGGTGCAGGTGTTATTACATGTAACTATGACGGGGAGCGCAAATATCATACGCTCATAGAAAAAGGGGCTTTTATAGGCTCAGGTTGCCAGCTGGTAGCGCCTGTTAAGGTAGAGGAAGGTGCTATAGTGGGGGCTGGGACAGTCTTGACTAAAACGGCACCCGCAGGCCAATTAACAGTTAGTAGAGCACCTCAAATTTCGCGCCACTGGAAAAATAGAGCTAAGTCAGATATCATTCCCCCAAAGACTAGTCATGAGTAAGACACGGCATGTGTGGAATTTTTGGGGCCATTGCGGCAGAAGATATTAGTGTTTCCCTTTTGCAGGGATTAGAGCGTTTAGAATACCGAGGCTATGATTCTGCGGGGTTGGCGTTGATTGATGCCGGGAAAACCCTAAATCGTTATCGTGTTAGTGGTAAAGTAAATGATTTACGTGAATGTTTTTTGAAAAACCCAACTTTAGGTACACGTGGTGTAGCGCACACGCGCTGGGCCACCCATGGCGAACCTTCCGAGCGTAACGCACACCCACATGTCTCAGAATCTCTAGCAATCGTACATAATGGCATTATTGAAAATGATGTTGCTTTGCGCGCAGAATTAATCCAAGAAGGTTATATTTTTGAATCTGATACTGATTCAGAAGTTGTGCTGCATTTGTTAACACGGGAAATGAAAAAAGGCCTTTCTTTATCAGAGGCGATCTTAGGACTTAAAAAACAATTACATGGTGCTTATGCTTTAGCAATTGTTTCTAAAGATGATAATGTGGTTTATGCTGTTGCACAAGGATGCCCTGTGCTCATTGGTGTGGGAAAGGATGCGCATTATATTGCGTCCGATTTAATTGCACTTTCGGGTTTTGCACAAAGTGCAATTGTTTTAGAAGATGGCGATGTTGCACAATTGTATGCTGATAAACATATGGTCTGGGACAAAGAAGGTAATTTACGTCAAACCAACCCACAAGCAATTACTGGTGTGGATGCAGACGTAGAAAAAGGCAGTTATCCTCATTACATGTTAAAAGAAATCTATGAGCAGCCTCAAGCTTTATTAAATGCTTTAGAGGGCCGTTTTACGACGTCGGTTAATCCCGCTATTTTTGGTGCAAAAGGGAGTGACGTCTTGCCCAAAACACAAGCCTTACATATTGTTGCTTGTGGCACTAGTTTTAATGCAGGGTTGGTGGGGCAATATTGGCTCGATAGTTTAGCAAATTTACCGTCTCGTGTCTCTGTGGCCAGTGAAGTGCGCGCGCAGCCTGTATGTGTGAGCGCTGATACTTTGTGGGTTTCGATTTCACAATCTGGGGAAACAGCTGATTTATTGGCAGCACTCAAAGAAAGTTTTACAGAAAAGCATCTTTCCACTTTAGCAATTTGTAATGTAGCGCATAGCACATTGATGCGACATTCAGCATTGTCATTTGTAACGCGCGCTGGTCCTGAAATTGGTGTGGCGTCTACCAAATCTTTCTTAACACAGTTGGCAGGTTTGTTTTTATTAACTTGTGCGCTATCTAAACAAAAAGAAAAAGTAGCAGAAGCTTTGCATGTATTACAACAGCTGCCACAAATAATTGCTGCGGTTTTAGAGATGGATGCGCAGTTTAAAGCATTAGCTCAAAACTTTGTGGATAAAGAGCATACTTTGTTTTTAGGGCGTGGACCTTTATACCCTATTGCATTGGAAGGTGCGTTAAAGTTAAAAGAGCTCTCTTATATCCATGCAGAAGCTTATCCTGCGGGTGAATTAAAACATGGTCCTTTGGCATTGATTGATGCACGTATGCCAGTAATCGCACTTTGTGGGAATGAAGGTCCTCTATTACAAAAAATGCGTGCTAATGTCCGTGAGATTCTAGCGCGTGGTGGGCAAGTGTTTGCAGTTGGCCCTACTGCCTTAGGATTAACACAACCTGGCATTACTGAAGTATTATTACCACCCTGCCCTGAAATCTTATTACCCTTTATGTTGACTGTGCCTGTTCAACTGTTATCTTATCATGTGGCAGTATTGAAGGGAGCAAATGTAGATCAACCACGGCATTTAGCAAAATCAGTTACTGTAGAGTAATGGGATTTTTTTTTGGTGTTTCAGAAAAGAGAATTAGTCTAATACTTTATTACTTGGGTGGTAATGGTGCTTAAAATCAAAGCGTATTATCCAGAAATAATCGGGGCCAGTCTTTGTTTAATCTTAGGCATTTTGTCTGGCTACGGCATTAAAGCCGCTGATTCGTTCTGGTATTTGAATTTAACTAAACCATCGTTTAATACGCCAGGGTGGGTTTTTGGCCCTGTTTGGACTTTATTATATCTTATGATGGGCGTGGCATTTGGAAAACTGTGGAAAGAAAAAGTTCAGAATAAGTTTTTAATTATACTTTTTTTGATACAGTTTATTTTTAATTTATTGTGGTCTCCCCTGTTTTTTTATTGTGAGTCTATTCAGTGGGCATTAATTGATATTCTTGCGCTTTGGGTGTCTTTAATAGTGTTGATATTCCTTAGTTGGTCAAAACGGACAGTTTTCCTTTTATTATTACCATATTTGATATGGGTTTCTTTTGCTGTTGGGCTAAATTT
This sequence comes from uncultured Francisellaceae bacterium, assembly GCA_964524705.1. Classification (GTDB taxonomy): domain Bacteria; phylum Pseudomonadota; class Gammaproteobacteria; order Berkiellales; family Berkiellaceae; genus CAZGDB01. The sequence continues at coordinate 17,523 of CAZGDB010000015.1, read as the reverse complement.
TAGTCTATATCAACTAAATGTCATGCCATAAATTAAATTTTTGGTGTGTATAAAAAAGGCCTCGAATGAGGCCCTTTTATAATTTTGTAGAACGATTATAAACTGTCCCAATCTAAAATGACCTTTCCACTCAATCCAGAAGCCATAGTAGCAAAAGCTTGTGGATAATCATGCACACCAAAACGATGTGTGATAATTGGATTGAGATCTAACCCAGACTGAATCAGGTTAATCATTTTATACCAGGTTTCAAACATTTCACGACCATAAATACCTTTTAGGCATAGACCTTTAAAGATAACGTGATCCCAATTAATAGCCGTATTTTTAGGGGGGATCCCTAATAAAGCAATTTTTCCACCATGACGAACAGCTTCAACGGTTTGATTTAAAGCAGTGCCATTACCAGACATTTCTAAAGCTACATCAAAACCTTCTGTTAAACCGAGTTTTTGCATTGCTTCAGGAATGGAAACTTCTTGTGGATTAATTGCTAAGGTAGCACCCATTTTTTGTGCTAAAGCCAAGCGGTAGGGGTTTAAATCTGTTATTAAGATATGACGCGCACCTACTTTTTGAGCAACTGCTGCAGCCATAATACCAATAGGACCTGCACCGGTGATTAAGACATCTTCAGCAATTAAATCATACGATAATGCCGTATGTACAGCATTACCGAATGGATCTAAAATGGTAGCAATGTCATCTGGAATATTGTCAGGGATCTTAATGGCATTGTCGCTTGGTAAGCATAAATACTCAGCAAAGGCTCCCGGTACATTTACACCAATGCCTTTGGTGTTTCGGCATAAATGTCTGCTGGTGGCACGACAGTTACGACATAACCCACAGGTCAGATGTCCTTCACCAGAAACCCGATCTCCAATTGCAAAACCGGTAACATTTTTGCCCATATCGGCGACAACACCGACATATTCATGGCCAATAACCATAGGCACTGGGACAGCGCGTTGTGCCCATTCATCCCAATGAAAAATATGGATATCGGTACCACAGATGGCTGTTTTACGGATTTTAATGAGTAACTCATTGTCTTTTGGGGTGGGTTCTGCCACATCTTCCATCCAAATGCCGGGTGCGGCACGGGATTTGACAAGTGCTTTCATAAAAGAACTCCTTAATATTTTTATTTAGTTATAATACCTAAAGACTGTCCTACGCGAGCGAAGGCACTGAGTGCAAAATCAAGATCTTCAAAAGTTAAAGCAGCGGACATTTGGGTCCGAATTCGTGCTTGTTCCATAGGCACAACGGGATAAGAGAATCCTACAACATAAACACCCTCTTCTAAAAGTTTTGCAGCCATAGTTTGAGCACGAGTGGCATCTTTGAGTAGGACAGGAATAATAGGATGATGATCGCCTAAGACAGTAAACCCTAAATCGGTTAATCCTTTTCTAAAATAAGCAGATAACGCTAATAAATGGTCTTGTAAGTCAGGATGCTCTGCTAAATAATCAAGCGCTGCTATAGAGGTGGCTGTGATCATAGGTGCGAGTGTATTAGAAAATAAATAAGGACGCGAACGTTGTCGCAGCATGGCTACTATGGAGGCTTTGCCACTTACATACCCGCCACTAGCTCCACCTAAGGCTTTACCTAACGTACCGGTCCACATATCTATCTGGTCTTCTACGCCAAAATGGTGAGCTGTTCCACGTCCACCAGGGCCTATACAACCAACTGCATGAGAATCATCGACCATTACCAAAGCATTATATTTTTTGGCTAAGGCACAGATTTCAGGGAGGCGTGCTAAAGTCCCATCCATAGAGAACACACCATCAGTTGCGATCAGTCTAAAACGGCAATTTTGGGATTCTTGTAGTGCTTTTTCTAGAGCTTCCATATCATGATTAGGATATCTAAAGCGTTTGGCTTTACATAAGCGCACACCATCAATAATACTGGCATGATTTAAGGCATCACTTAAAATAGCATCTTCTTCACCTAGAATGGTTTCAAATAAACCGGTATTTGCATCAAAACAAGAAGAATACAAAATTGTATCTTCCGTGTTTAAATATTGACTAATTTTTTTTTCTAATTGGGTATGAATACTTTGGGTGCCACAAATAAAACGAACAGAGGCCATCCCGTAGCCATATTGATCTAAAGCCGCATGTGCGGCTGTAATAAGGGCGGGATGATTGGCTAAACCTAAATAGTTATTGGCACAGAGATTAAGCGCAGTGGTGCCATTGGTCAGTTTTAAATGTTTACCTTGCGCGGAAGCAATTACACGCTCTTTTTTGAGCAAGCCAGCAACCTCAATTTCTTTAAGTTGTTTTTCTAAATGATTATAAAAATTTAGGTTCATGGCTCAGTAACTCTTTAACGGTTATTTTGAGAAGCTGCTATTATACTGAAATCAATACAGATGTTAAGCGTAACTGACTAAAAATGTGTGGCCGCTATGCTTTGTTTCAACCCGGGACGGTAGAAGATCCCATTTTTGAGCGCCTTTTTGGGACACTTTCAATTGCACGCTATAATATTGCGCCAGAACAACAAATTCCTGTATGGACGAAACAAGGCCTAGATTTTGTGCATTGGGGCATGACGCGGACGGTTTATCATGCAGCAATAAAAGAAGCTAAACAGATTAATACTAGGTTAGAAACAATGCTTAGCCTGCCACATCAGTTTAGTGTCAGGCGTTGTGAACCGGCAATTGTGATCGCATCTGGTTTTTTTGCATGGAAAACAGTAGCGACTCAAAAAGTGCCGTATTTTATTCAGGCACGCACCGGACAGTTGATAGGTCTAGGCGCTTTGGTGTGGAAAGACCCTGTGCGCAAAGTCTGGGAAGGCGTAACGATTATTACTGAGCCAACAACGGGGCCTTTGGGTTCTGTAGATCCACGTAAACCGTTGTTATTTCCACAAGCAAATTGGGATATTTGGTTACAAAGTACACCTAAAAAACGAGGGGCATTAGAAGCGTATAAGCTTTCAGAAACCGAATTGGTTGGTTATGCGGTGAGCAAACAAGTGAATGATCCACAGTTTAATCACCATCTGGCTGTACAACCGTTAAATTCATAATTTATATTAAATATTATTGCCACCCGTAACGTTTAATATAAAAATGTTTTATCACTTGAGTTAATAACATATACGAGATAAGAATTACCGCTAAGATTGGGAAATAAGAGAGTGGTAACGCTTCTAATTTGAAATAGTGTGCCAGAGGGCCCATAGGAAGAAAGACGCCAATACTCATGACTAAACCTGTCATTGCCAGTAATGGCGCACTAGGACGACTTTGAAAGAAAGGTATTTTTTGGGTTCGAATCATATGCACAATCAATGTCTGTGTCATTAATCCTTCAATGAACCATCCAGATTGAAAAAGTGTTTGGTACTCTGGACTATTGGCTTGAAAGATATACCACATGACACAATATGTCGTAATATCAAAAATAGAACTGATAGGACCAAAGCATAACATGAAACGACCAATTTCATTGGCGTTCCAACGTTGAGGTGCTTTGACTAACTCGGCATCTACATTATCAAAAGGAATAGCAATCTGAGAGATATCATATAATAAGTTTTGAACTAATAGATGAATCGGCAGCATGGGTAGAAAAGGAATAAAAGCACTGGCGATTAAGACCGAAAATACATTTCCAAAATTAGAGCTGGCCGTCATTTTAATATATTTGATGATGTTGGCAAAAGTTTTGCGGCCTTCTACGACTCCTGCTTCTAAGATCATCAAACTTTTTTCGAGCATAATAATATCAGCAGCTTCTTTTGCGATATCCACAGCGGTATCGACAGAGATCCCAATGTCTGCTGCACGTAAAGCGGCTGCATCATTAATGCCATCTCCCATGAACCCTACTACATGACTATTGGCTTTTAAACAACGGACGATACGTTCTTTTTGAGTGGGCGTTAATTTAGCAAAAATATGATGGCATTCTACCGCTTGGGAAAGTTCTAGATCTGTCATTTTTTCTAAATCTGATCCTAATAGAATGGTGCCAGTTTCTAAACCTACTTCTCTACAGATTTTAGCAGTTACGAGCTCATTGTCGCCGGTTAACACTTTTACTGTGACTCCATGTTCCGCTAAACTTTGTAATGCAGGCTCTGTAGATTCCTTCGGCGGATCTAAAAAGGCAACATAACCAATTAAGGTGAGTTCTTGTTCATCTGGAATACCATAAATTTCTTGAGTAGGCGGCATTTCTTTAGAGGCCACAGCAACAACACGTAAACCATCTTCATTCAAATCTGCGGTTACTGCACGAATCCGTGCAAGCAATTCGGGGGTCAACGGCTCCGTGAGCTCTCC
>CAZGDB010000015.1:4851-13183 GCA_964524705.1 uncultured Francisellaceae bacterium | reverse complement strand
ATGTTTGACTTGTGTGCAAATACTTAATACTTCTTCCGCAGCACCTTTGCAAATTAAAACATGGTGGGCCTCATGTTCTGCCACGACCACTGACATGCGGCGTCGTGTGAAATCAAAAGGAATTTCATCTATTTTACGAAAAGCAGTTGCTACATTTAATTCACGATTAACTTCCACGTGTTCTAAGACTGCAAGATCTAATAGGTTTTTTAAACCAGTTTGATAATAGCTGTTCAGGTAAGCTGCTTCTAATACATCATCAGACTCATTGCCAAAAATGTCTGTATGATGTGACAAGAAAATTTTATCTTGGGTTAAAGTGCCTGTTTTGTCTGTACATAAGATATCCATAGCTCCAAAATTTTGAATGGCATCTAAACGTTTTACGATGACTTTTTTGTGAGATAGATTAATGGCGCCTTTTGCTAGCGTTGAGGTAACAATCATAGGTAACATTTCAGGGGTGAGACCTACGGCAATCGACATGGCAAACAAACAGGCTTGTGTCCAATCTCCTTTTGTAAAACCGTTGATAAATAGGACTAAAGGAACCATGAAAAACATAAATCGGATTAATAGCCAGGAAACGGCATTAACACCCGTTTGAAATTGTGTGGGAGTCCAGTCGGTTGCAATCACACGTTGAGCTAATGCACCAAAATAGGTTTTTTTACCAGTGCTGACTACGACAGCTGTTGCAGCCCCAGAAACGACATTAGTTCCCATAAATAAAATATTTTCTAGTTCTAAGGGGTTTGTCATGTTTAAATCACGCTGCGTGACAAATTTCTCTATTGGTAAAGATTCTCCTGTCATTGCTGCTTGACTGACGAATAAGTCTTTAGCAATTAAGACACGACAATCTGCTGGAATCATATCGCCAGCAGATAAGAGCACCAGATCTCCTGGTACCAGCTGTTTAATAGGAAGTTCCTCTTTACAAGAACCATGTAAATAGGTTTGAAAATCTAAATAACAGGGGGCGTTACCCATTTTCCCAGGATCGTGACGGATCACGGTTGCGGTATTGCTTACCATAGCCTTTAATTTATCTGCCGCACGATTAGAGGAGCTTTCCTGTAGAAAGCGAATCCCGACGGCTAGCACTACCATGGAACTGATAACGACAGTGGTTTTGAGATCGTCGGTCATAAAAGAAATGATAGCCAATAAAGTTAATAACAAATCAAAGGGGGTGTTATAGCAATGCCATAAATGCTTCCACCAACGGAGGGGTTTTTCTTGTTCGACTTCGTTAAGACCAAAACGTTCTCTGAGTACTTCTGCTTGCTCCAGACTTAACCCGCAAGGATTAGAGTCTAATTGCTTTAAAAGGGTAGCAGTCTCACTTTGTGCTGCCGCTATGAACGTTTGAGAGAGTGAGGGGGGCACTTCACGGCTGATCCCAGTTCCTGCTAAGCTGTCGAGCATCGCAATACGCCGAAAGTGACGTCCTATTGCGCGGGTGCGGATAAAATCCGCGAACATTTTTTTCAACTTTGTTAAAATCATGGTATCGATGCTCCTGGACGTGACGAGCGCTTGAAAGGTGCATAAAAGAGGCTCAGTTTAAATTATAGCCGCTAATTGTTGTCCTTATAATATAAAATGGAGAGAAAGATGAACCGTTCTATTACGAATCAGTAGTGAGCATCGCATGGGAGGTGTTATAAATAAGAGATTGCTATAATAAAAAAATGATTTGTAAATTAACCGTAAAAAGTTTAGGAGTTTATGATGCACAAAGGTGCTAGGCTTGTGAGTTTTAGTAAAAATAGTTCCGCAGTCTCAATGGCACCTGCAAATATTGGAATTAATACTGGAGATCGGGAAGGCAATACACCCTTGCATAAAGCGGTTACGCGTAATCTAAAATATAGTCCTCAAGCTCAGATCTTATTGGTGCGTAAATTATTGAAGCATGGAGCTATGATCGATGCAGCAAACCATCAAGGTAATACGCCATTACATCTTGCAGCACAACAGAACAATTTAGACATGGTCCAGCTTTTATTGGCAGCAGGTGCTAATCCTTTATTAAAAAATCATGCGAACTTTACTCCGCATGGTCTTGCCGAATACCACGAAGCGTTGATAACGCGTCAGTGTTTGTCGCCCTTGATGCGGCCGCTTGCGAAATTATAGGTATTTTTGAGTTGGTTGCTTTTATTTAAAAAATAGGGCATTTTTTCATCTAGGGTTTTACCCTGATGGTATTGTTAGTCAGTTAATTAAGGATAGATATTATGAATACTTTAACTTTAGAACAGTTGGCATTTATCGGTGGCGGACAAAGCGAAGCAACAGAAGTTCCTGTGCAAGAAACTGCAGAAGAAGTTGTTGAAACTGCTGCTGAGTAATTTCAGTCTGCTGTTAGAAGAGAGGGAGAAATCCCTCTGCTTCTAAGTAACGTATCTAAATTTATTTTTTGCTCGAGGTTGTGTTTTTAAGGTTGTGTCGTGTTTTAAGAGCCGGTAGACTGACGTCTTCGTGAGCCACCTTAAATTTAAGATGATCAGCATGGATATTCCTACTTCTTCTTCCTCTGCTCCTCCCTCTATTGTGGGTTGGCGTCCAATTGCCATGTTTTTGGTTGCAGCGCTTTTTTATCTATATGAATTCGTTTTACGCGTTGCCCCCTCTGCAATGTTTACAGATTTGATGGCAGAATTTTCTGCAGATGCTGAACAATTAGGTAAGCTTGCTAGTTTTTATTTTATATCCTATGCAGTTTTACAATTGCCTGGTGGAGCCTTATTAGATCGTTTTGGTCCACGTCGATTATTAACCTTCGCGGTTATGTTATGCGCTATTAGTACTTTTATGTTTGGATTCACGCAACAGTTATGGGTAGCCTATGTCGCACGCTTGTTTATAGGTGCAGGCTCAGCTTTTGCATTTATTAGCTGCGTTAAAATTATTACCTTGTGGTTTCCTTCTCGGTTGTTTTCCACCCTTGCCGGTTTAACCTTGGCTATTGGAATGTTAGGGGGCGTGGCTGGACAAGTGCCCGTTTCTTTTGCGTTACATTACATGAGTTGGAGAACTTTGTTTTTTGCATTGGGCATTTTAGGGTTGCTCTTAGGGGTTACCATTTGGATCTTAGTGCAAGATCGAGAACAGACTGAAAAATCGTGGGAAGAAAAATTAGGATTTTGGTCTTGTTTGAAAGTAGTCATAAGTCAGCCTGCCAATTGGGCTATTGCTTTATATGCCTTTTTAAGTACCGCTCCTTCTGATGCGTTAGGCGGATTATGGGGTGTGGCCTATTTAGAACAAGTTCATGGCATGGATCGTATGACGGCTGCAACTGCGACAACGATGACTTTTGTTGGTATGGCTGTTGGAAGTCCGTTGATCGGGATTATTTCCGATGCATGGCGTTCTAGACGGTTGCCAATGATGTTGGGAGGGTTAGCTGCTACTGCGAGTTTAGTGGCGTTGATTTATTTACCACATCTGACATTTTTAATGGCAGCTACTTTGTTTTTTAGTTTTGGGTTCTTTGGGACTTATATTTTGGCTTTCGTAGTCGCAAAAGAAATGAACCCTCCTCAATATGTAGGGACTACAGCAGGCTTTGTTAATGCCTTATCTAATTTTGGAAGCTCTCTCTTGCAATATGGGATTGGATATTCTTTAGTGAAAGTATCTGTAGACCCACCGATGATAGATGGGCACCCTGTGTATTCTGCTACAGACTATCAGACTAGCTTAAGTTCTGTGCCTTTATTTTATTTCTTGGCTGTGGTGCTAGTCTTTTTTGTGATCCGCGAGACTTTTAATCGGAAGTCCGATTGATGTCTTTGTCACACTTAAATGCCGTACAACAAGAGGCAGTAACGAGCCCAGCGCAACATTTGTTAGTGCTGGCCGGCGCAGGCAGTGGCAAGACAGGCGTCTTGGTGCATCGTATTGCTTGGTGGGTTGCGCAAGGACATTCTTTGTCGAGTATTGTTGCAGTGACTTTTACCAACAAAGCTGCTACTGAAATGATGCATAGACTGTCACAACTTTTACAAACAGATGTCCGGGATTTATGGATTGGCACATTCCATCGTTTAGCGTATCGCTTATTACGTAAACATTGGGAAGAGGCAGGATTAACGCCACATTTTCAGATTATGGATACGGACGATCAGTTACGCATAGTACGTAAAATTTTGGCGGGACTCAAAATAGATGAAAAACTTTTAGAGCCCAAAAAAGCCGCACAGTTTATTCAAAAACAAAAAGAAGAAGGTGTTCGCGCAGAGCGTGTGACCGTTGGTTTTTATAGAGAACAGGCGCTTTTACAAGAAGTTTACCGACATTATGAGATACAATGCCAAAAAGCGTCCTTGGTTGATTTTTCTGAGTTGTTATTACGTACGTATGAATTATTTAATAAAAACCCAGATATTCGTGCACATTATAATACAGTGTGGTCACATGTTTTAGTGGATGAATTTCAAGACACGAACACTATTCAGTATGAAGGTTTAAAATTATGGGCGGGGAAAACAGCAGCTTTGACTGCAGTTGGGGATGACGATCAGTCCATCTATAGTTGGCGTGGCGCAAAAGTTGAAAACCTTTTAAAGTTTACGCAAGATTACAAAGATGTAAAAGTAGTACGTTTGGAACAAAACTATCGATCCAAAGGGAATATCCTACAAGCTGCAAATGGCTTGATAGCACATAATGAAGGGCGTTTAGGAAAAGAACTATGGACCGCTCAAGGTGAAGGCGAGCCTATTGCATTATTTGGCGCACAAACGGAGATTGAAGAAGCACGTTTTGTGGCACAAGAGATTCAACAAAAAATAAGACAGGGTGCAAAACCTAAAGATTTTGCTGTTTTATATCGCTCTAATGCACAGTCACGTATTTTTGAACAAATTTTTAATCAACTACAACTGCCGTATAGAATTTATGGCGGGTTGCGCTTTTTTGAACGCGCAGAAATTAAGGATGTCTTGGCCTATTTGCGATTTATTGCAAATGCAGAAGATGAGAATGCTTTTGATAGAATTATTAATCTGCCCGCACGCGGGGTGGGCGCAAGGACGCTTGAGATTATTCGAGAACAAGCTAAAACTGAGGGCATAAGCCAATGGCAAGCATTACAGCAAATTTTACCAACGCTTAAAAGTCCTGCACGATTAGAGCAGTTTGTGAACTTTGTTTTAACAGCACAAGGGTGTGCGACGAAAGTTGTTTTCAAAGAGTTTGTAAATTGGGTGTTGTTAGAAAGCGGGCTATTGGCTTATTACAAACAAAAATCACAAGCCAGAGATGATTCTAAATATGAAAATTTACAAGAGTTTTTAGCTGCAATTGAAGAAATGCCGGGGGCCAGTGATGGTCAGTTGACCTTAGAAGACTTTTTAGCCCAGGTGGCCTTGGATGTCGGGGATGAAACTGATAAAAGTGCGCAACAAGGGGTCAGCTTGATGACCTTACATGCGGCCAAAGGCTTAGAGTTTCCTATTGTCTTTATGGTTGGGTTGGAAGAAGGATTATTTCCGCATCACCGTTCTAAAGAAGGGCGTTTTTTAGAAGAAGAGCGCCGATTATGTTATGTAGGCATGACGCGTGCACAAGAAAAGCTTTATTTATCGTTTGCGCAAAAACGTAGTTTTTTAGGTTCTACTACCCGCGCTCGCCCTTCTCGTTTTTTACAAGAATTGCCAGCTGCTTTAGTGGAACCACAAGGTCTGGAAGCGCGACTATTAGTGCGACAAGGCCATTTAAAATCAACACCAACAGCAACGACAGCCGCAATGGGCGTGGGCTATAAGGTGCGACATCCTAAATTTGGTGAAGGGATGGTTTTAGAAGAAGAAGGCCAAGGTGAATTGGCGCGCGTGAAAGTACATTTTATGCAAGCGGGTGTAAAATGGTTGGTCTTGAGTTATGCAGCACTGGAACGGATTTGAGTTTAGGGATGAGAAATGTCAACAAAACCGGTAATTATTGTCGATGGGTCTTCTTATTTATTTAGAGCCTTTCACGCCCTTCCCCCTTTAAAAAACAGGTTTCAAGAACCTTCAGGCGCCATTTATGGTGTACTGAACATGTTGAGAGAATATACTCAAAATCAAGATGCGCATCATTTAATTGTGGTAATGGATAGTGCCGGTAAAAATTTTAGACATGAATGGTACCCAGAATATAAAGCCAATCGCGGAACAATGGCGGAAGAGCTCGCTTGGCAGATTGAACCCCTTAAAGAGATTATTAGAGCACTAGGGTTGCCTTTTATTTGTAGGGCTGGGGTGGAAGCGGATGATGTTATTGGCACCCTTGCTAAAAGTGCGGTGGCACAAGGCTATCCTGTGAAAATTGTTACACAAGATAAAGATTTTGCACAGCTTGTGTCAGATCAGATAGTGCTCGTGAATAATATGCAGCACACGGTGATGGATGAGGCTGGCGTGGTTGCAAAATTTGGGGTTAAGCCAACACAAATTGTTGATTGGTTAGCTTTGGTTGGGGACACGTCAGATAATATTCCTGGAGTTGATAAGGTTGGCCCGAAAACAGCTACAAAATGGTTAGAACAATATGGAACATTTGATAATTTATTGGCACATCAAGCAGAGATTACGGGGAAAGTCGGAGAATATCTCCGACAAAGTATAGATCGGGTGCGTTTAAATCAAAAATTAGTCACTATTGTAACCGATGTTCCTGAGTGTGCTTTTGATCCTACAGTGTTTGTGCCACAGCCGCAAAATATTGCTGTTTTACAAGAATGGTTTACACGTTTAGAATTTAAAAAATTCTTAAAAGACTTACCTGTTTCCACAGAAACAACACAGATAATGCCAACCCCAGCATCTGTTTCACATACTTATCATTTGGTAGACACGCCTGAAGCTTTAAAGATGTTAGTGAATACGCTGTTAAAACAGTCACAATTTACCTTTGATACAGAAACTACAGGATTAGATACACTAACAGCAGAATTGTTAGGGCTTTCTTTTGCGTTTGAGCCGAATGAAGCATTTTATGTGCCCGTGGCGAGTTTTGATTCTGCATTTTTAAAAGAACAGTTATGCAAGGTGTTAGAAAATACTCAAATTATTAAAAATGGACATCATTTAAAATTTGACTGGAAAGTTTTAAAAACATATGGCATTGATTTGCAAGGCCCTTTTAAAGATAGCATGCTGGCATCTTATGTTTATAATAGTACCTTGGGCAGACATGATTTGAATAGTTGTGCAGAACGAGTGCTCAATAGAAAGTTAATTGATTTTGGTGACATCGTTGCTAAAAATGAAACATTTGCGAATGTGCCTTTAGAAAAGGCAGTAGAATATGCCGGGCAAGATGCAGATGTTAGCGCACAATTGAGTGCTTGGTATGATACAGAATTTGAACACTCTCCTGGTCAAAAGAAAATCTATGAAACACTAGAGGTTCCACTTTTCCCTGTCTTAGCACAGATGGAATATACGGGCATTTTAGTAGATGTTCCAAAATTACAACAGTTAGGACTGGGCTTTGAAACTGAGCTCGCGACTTTGTGTGAAACGGCATACAGTATGGCAGGAGAAGTATTTAATTTAAATTCCCCGAAACAATTACAAGAAATTTTTTATAATAAGTTGGCCTATCCCATTTTAGAAAAAACGCCTACAGGCCAACCTTCAACAGCAGAATCAGTGCTGCATTTATTAGCTGAACAATTTGAATTGCCAAAAATACTTTTACGACATCGGACCTTATCTAAGTTGAAAGGAACTTATGTAGATGGCTTATGTGCTGCGGTATCACCATTAACAGGTAGATTACATACTTCCTACCATCAGGCCATCACTTCTACAGGACGATTGTCTTCCTCAGATCCTAATTTACAAAATATTCCCATTCGTACACCAGAAGGTCGACAATTACGGGAAGCGTTTATTCCCACAGGAGATTGGTTACTATTTTCTGCAGACTATTCACAAATAGAATTGCGATTAATGGCGCATTTTTCACACGATGCAACTATGTTGCATGCTTTTAGTGCAGGGGAAGATATCCATCGTTTTACTGCCAGTGAAGTATTTGCTAAACCGTTGCAAGAAGTCTCTGATCTTGAACGGCGTTTTGCAAAAACTATTAATTTTGGATTAATTTATGGTATGTCCTCGTATGGGTTGTCTAAACAGTTAGAAACTGATAAAGCTTCTGCCCAAAAATATATAGACCAGTATTTTGCGAGGTACCCTGGGGTGAAAGCCTATCTGGAAGGCGCTCAAGAAAAGGCGCGTGAACACGGTTTTGTAGAAACGTTATGGGGCCGTCGATTGTATTTGCCAGATATTAATTCTAAAAACTTTTTAAAACGTCAAGC
>CAZGDB010000015.1:0-4841 GCA_964524705.1 uncultured Francisellaceae bacterium | reverse complement strand
GGTTGCTATTAATGCTCCCTTACAAGGTACGGCAGCAGATCTGATTAAACAAGCAATGTTAAATGCACACGCATGGACATTGCAACATGCAGATAAAATCCGAATGTTATTACAAGTGCATGATGAATTGATTTTTGAAGTAGCACCTGATTTTATAGAGGAAGCAAAAAAACATATTCCACACATGATGACCCAAGCGATGTCTTTACAAGTGCCGTTAGTCGTAGATGTGGGTGTAGGTGCAAATTGGGATGCGGCGCATCCTTAAAAATATAATGAACTCTTGCGTTTGCAGGGAGTCTAAATAACCAAGAACGTTAGCTGCCTTGGGCAGCGATGTCGGGTCTGAGATTCCAGGCCTGATCTGGCCGGCCTGTGTGCCGGTGTCCTTGCCTCGTGGCGGCTTGAAGACCCGCCCCGGGGCGCTTTTTTATTACGCCTCTTCCTCTGGCGCTTCAAACCACCATTGGAGCTTTTCACGTGCTTCATCTAGGCCATATCCTAAAAGTGCTGAAAAACACTGTAACGAGACCTTGCCTTCCCAGATAGCTAAATCACGCTTGATGGATAACAAGACATTTTGGCCAGCTCCACGACTGAGTTTATCAGCCTTATTCAGCATAATGTGCACATACAGATCTCGCTGCAATGCAATTTCTATTAAGTCTTTATCAAAATGTGTTAAGCCACGACGAATATCTAAAATTAAACACACCCCATATAAGCAAATCCGGTTATAGAGATAATCTTGTAATAATCGTTCAATTTCCCAACGCGCCTTTTGAGGGAGCTTTGCATACCCATAACCTGGCAGGTCTACTAAACGGCAATCTGGCAAACATTCAAAATAGTTAATGAGCTGTGTACGACCTGGCGTTTTACTTGTACGCGCTAAACTGCGGATCCCACAAATGGTATTCAAGACACTGGATTTGCCGGCGTTAGATCTGCCCACAAAAGCGATTTCACGTCCTACATCTGGGACAGATAAGGCCACTGAAGGGGCGCTTTTGATAAATTGGGTGTTGTTCCAGTGAATGGTCATATGATTAAAAGATAATTATGTTTACTAACCGAGGATGATAGCAAAATCAGGGTGAAACACAATCATTATCCGAAGTGGGGAAAAGTCTTTAAACTAACTATTTAAAGCTATAGGTTAGTTGGGTTTCCTATAATAGCACTTTAGCTCTGAGATACACCCTTTATTTAGGGGGCTTTTGCGTTTATTATTGAGGGTAATCTGAAGGGTGGGATTCCTATGTATAAATCTTTTTTAGCGACGGTTTTAATGTCCGTTGCAGTGATCGCGCAGGCAGAGACTGCTGCTGCGGTTGAGCAGGCTACTACTATTGCACCTGAAACAGCTGCTGCTGTTATTCATACTGAAGTGCCTGGGCTTGCAGACAAATTGAAAAGTTGTGTGCCTTGCCATAGTACAGATGGAAATAGCACACAAGGGTTATGGCCTAAGTTGGCAGGACAAAGCGCACAATATTTAGAAAAGCAACTACATGCGTTTAAAGAAGGGCCAACGGGTAAACGTAATAATCCGGTCATGTATTCTTTTGTTGCACAATTTACAGATCAAGATATTAAAGATATCTCTCAATATTATGCTTCACAAAAAACTTCACCCGGCACAAAGGTCGGGCCTGAGGAATATGCATTAGGTAAACAAATTTACCAAGGTGGTCTGATTGCTAAAGGGGTGCCTAGTTGTAGTGCTTGTCATGGTCCAGGTGGACATGGTAACGCATGGGCTAAGTTTCCTAAACTTGCAGGACAACACGCTGATTATACTTTAGCACAATTGAAAGCCTATCAAGCAGGAACACGACAAACGGGTCCTATGATGTCAACATTGGTGAAGAGTTTAACTGAAGAAGAAATGACAGCAGTCAGTCATTATATTGCAGCGATGAAGAGTGAGTAATGCATTTCAAAAATTAAGGTATGTAACTATGTTTAAGATTTTAGGGTTTTTGGTGTTGATCTTGGGTGTGGGGAGTGTACACGCAGAATCAACGATGGTGTTTAAAGAAGGCGAACATTATACGCGTCTTCCGGCTAGTGTTGCCAACAAAGGCCCTATTGCAGAATTGCGTAAAAAATCTCCTCAAAAAATCCAGATAGTAGAATTTTTTAGTTATGGGTGTGGTGCTTGCTTTATGCTAGAACCGACGTTTGAATCCTGGTTAAAAACATTGCCTGGCGCATCTAAAGTAGATGTGGTGCGTGTGCCGGTTGTATTTCACCCTACTTGGGAACCATTAGCGCGTGCTTATTTTGTTGTTGAAGGTTTTCATTTAGTTCAAAAAGCGCATTCTGCATTGTTTGAAGCGGTTCAAGTGCAGCATTTAGATTTAACAGATCCTGTTGTCTTACAAGAGTTTTTATTACCCATAGGTGTGAGCAAAACACAATTTAATAATACCTATCGCTCTTTTAATGTAGATAGTAAAATGAAAACAGCACGTGATTTAGCCAAAGCCTATCAGATCACAGCAATTCCTATGTTGATGGTGAATGGCCCAGAAGGCGTATTTATTCCTTCTCAAAAGTTATATACCAAGGATCTGTTACAGCTTCTGCAGTTTTTAGTGAAGCAACAAATGCAACAGCTAAACAAACAAAGCTAATAGTTCTGTAACTGTCGCTCCTCTACGTTCGGGGCGACAGTTGATGAGCCTCGCGCTTTCTAAAGTATAAAAACGAGCCCCTTTATACCATTTACGGATTTCAGGCGTGTCATTATTACTAATTAGCACCCCATGTCCTTGTTTTGCGGCTTGAATTGCACAGTTAGCGAGCTCAATATGTTTTTCTTGAGGGAATGCATTTTGTGTATATTGCGCAAAATAAGCAGTTTTATTTAAAGGGTAATATGGCGGATCGCAATACAAGATTGCTTTAGAGGGTAGATTGTTAAAAAGTTTTGAAAAGCATTGATGAGATAACTGCGCATTTTTTAACTTTTTAGCAAATATATCGAGTTCATGTTCTGGAAAATACGGTTTTACATATCGTCCATAGGGGGCATTAAAGTTGCCCTGTTGATTATAGCGGCATAATCCATTGTAGCTATGTCTATTGAGGTACAAAAAGAGTTGGCTTTTGAGCCACAGGTCTGATGTACTATTAAACCGGTCTCGGAGTTTTTGATATTGTTCCGGTGTATTATAACGGTTCTTAAACCATTTTTTACAGTCCTGAATAAACAGGTCAGGTTGTTTTTGTAAAAAACGGTACACTTGGATCAAATCGCCATTAATATCATTTAAAAGATAGTTCTCAAAATTACTATTTAAAAAAACGGCACCTGCGCCAACAAAAGGCTCCACTAGCGTGGCGCCTTTGGGTAGATGTTTTAAAATAGGCTCTAAATAACGGGACTTTCCCCCTGCCCATTTTAAGAACGGACGTATTTTTTCAATAGACACAGCAATCCTACAAGATGCAGTATGAGCCCCCATCATAATTGTGTTTTTTGCTAAGGAAAAGGCTTGTGTGTGTTGGATGAGTGCATATAATGACAGCAATACTTTTATTTTTGTGAAGGGGGTCTCGTGCGATTAAAGTTAGCGTACACACTGCTTTCTTTAGGTATGCTAGCCAATGTTGCATGGGCAGCTTGTCCTGTTGTGCTAAATACAGAAGAAGCCATTACACACCGGTTAACCCCGCCAGGTCAGGCTACGATTGATTTAGATGCGAGTTTGGTCCCTGTAAAAACGCAAAAAGAAGTCAGTGTTGGCGAACGAGTGTATCAACAAAACTGTGCTTTATGTCATGCCTCTGGTGTCTCTGGTTCTCCAAAATTTGGCGATAAAGCAGAATGGGCTCCACGTATTGCCAAAGGGATTGATACCTTACTAAAACACGCAATTCAGGGTTTTAATGCGATGCCGCCTAAGGGTGCTTGTGGTACTTGTACGGATGATGAAATTAAAGCGTCTATTGAGTACATGATTCAACACGTGAAATAGTGTTTAATCGTTTAGCATAGCTTTTAATGCGGCCATTCGATCTGCCGGTTTCTCAGGCAGATCTGGAGTCGTTGCTTGGGTTTCCCAAGAGATTTCAGCGGGCAGTTCTTGTAAGAAACGGCTCGGTTCTGAGGGTGTTTTTTCCACAAAATTTTGGCTGCTATACTGATTAAAAGACAGGGTGAGGGTTTCTTCTGCGCGTGTCATTCCGACATAAAATAATCGACGTTCTTCTTCCAAGCCTTCAGGGTGCATGCTTTTTTTATGAGGCAGTATGTTTTCTTCTATACCAACAATATAAACATGTGGAAATTCTAGCCCTTTAGCAGCATGTAAAGTTAGTAGATTAACCCCTTCTTTTTTAGCATCTTGTTGTTCCAGCATATCAATTAAGATCATTTTTTGGACA
Source organism: uncultured Francisellaceae bacterium (assembly GCA_964524705.1). Lineage (GTDB taxonomy): Bacteria > Pseudomonadota > Gammaproteobacteria > Berkiellales > Berkiellaceae > CAZGDB01. The sequence goes on along the minus strand of CAZGDB010000015.1, from coordinate 443 downwards.
GCATCTTCAAAGGTGATCGCTTCTAATTGTGTGTCTTCATCGACACGACGAGCAACCCAGTTAGTGATTTCTTGAATATTTTCTAATTTTTTTTCCATTTGCGGTTTGCTAGAGGCGGTTTGTGCAAAGTGATCTTCCCATCCTAAGGCAGAGACAAAGTCTTTGAGCACCGTGGCAGGATTTTGGTGGGTCAATGCATCTTGGGCTTTTGCGATCATTAAAGTGAAGGCCGCGAGTTTATCGACCGCATGGGCAGGTAAGTGGGAGGCTAAACCCATTTCTTGAGCTGCGTAAAATAGACAGCTATTACGGTCTCTGGCATATAGACTGAGTTTTTCTAGGGTGACCGGCCCAATCTCACGGTGAGGGGTATTCACACATCTTAAAAAGGCAATATCGTCTTTAATCACAACGCATTGGTGCCGACCAATACTGTAACGGTC
>CAZGDB010000014.1:0-44135 GCA_964524705.1 uncultured Francisellaceae bacterium | reverse complement strand
GCCATGGCCCTGCCATGACCTTCTCATTGCTCATGAACTTAATGATGGTCTCACCGTTATTGGCGCTCTCCCTCTGTGCTGGGAGTGGCGTATATGCTTTGTATACCTACCCTACCCTGTCTCGCCCTCCGAGGGCTAGAACCCCAGGCACCTTTGGTCAATACACACCAGGAACAATAGATAATAATTTCCAGCCAGGGAAAAAAGATACGAATAAAAACCCAAGAGTTTTTGCTGGGTCAGGGCATACGCTAGGGAAAAGATGAAAATAAAGAATCTGAGGAAATTATCGTGTTTTTAAAAAAACTGTCACAGTATGCGCAACAATACAAACTGCCTGCTACGCTAGTGGGTTTTTTCATGGGCATTAGTGCATGCTATATAGACAATCCAAATATTTCTACTTGGTTAGCAAGTGGTGGATTCCTGCTTAGCTCGCTATTAATGTTAAATGACACGCCCTTTGTAAGACATTATTTTAAAAACCAATCCTCTGAGGATACACAAACGCCGGAGCAACTTGTGTTGGTACAAAACATTCTAATATTTACCTTCCCACTAAACACTCAGACTATAAGAAACCGCAGTATTTTAGAACTCTGTAATCAGAAAACACCACTACGTCCCGATTAACACTAAAGGAATTTTAATATGCAACGCAGTACCGCCATCAATCTTGTAAAAATCGCAACTATCGCCGCAACCGGTCTTGCCTTTTGGCAATTTGGATTATTAGGCGCTTTAACCATTCAAGCAGGCACTACCACCTATGGTTTCTATGTGCTAAAAAACTATGGCCGCAGCAGTCATATGTTACCTGCTTTAGGAGCAGGTGCTATTGCTTCTGCTCTAAGTCTCGTTGCTCTGGCAATTGCTGCACCTAAGTTCTTTGTGGCAAACTTAGTTGTCGGCTTAAGTTTAATCGGATTAAAAAAATATAAATACAACGATCTCAATCTCAATATTCTGGCCATACCATTGGCAGCACCGAGCCTGTATTATGCACCTGCCGCCAGTTTAATTGCAGGCGCTAATTATTATCTTGCTGAGGCAGCCAAGACACAATATGACAATGCTACAAAAAACGAACCATAGATGAGCATATAAACCCACCTAAACACTCCCTCTGTGGCAGGCGCATCGCCTGCCACTATTATAGTGTACTAGCTCCCTGCTACCATCATCGATTCTATCAATACAGACCCTGTCTGAATATTGCCACGTGTTTCAAAATCATTACCAATAGCTTGAATTTGCATAAACATATCTTTGAGATGTCCTGCGATGGTGATTTCATGTACAGGATATTGGATCTGTCCATTTTCAACCCAGAACCCATTAGCCCCCCGAGAGTAATCCCCCGTTAATAAATTCACACCTGGTCCCATCACATCAGTAACCAATAACCCGGTTCCCATGGTTTTTAACAGCTCATCTAAGGCACCCGTGGTAGGTTTTACCATCACATTACGTGCCCCACCGGAATTAGCCGTACTTTGTAGTCCCAGTTGTCGAGCAGAATAGACCCCTAATAAGTACTGATTCACACGCCCTGCATCTACTAATACTTGCGCTCTAGTCTGTAACCCATCACTATCAAAGGGTGCACTATGTAATCCTTGTAACAAGAGAGGGTTTTCTGACATATTTACAATCGGATTTAAAATTTGTTTACCCAGACTGTTTTCCAAAAAGGAGGTTTTACGATACAAACGAGATCCTGCAATAGCAGATAAATAGTGTCCCAACAGCCCACCTGCGATTTCATGATGAAAAATCACCGGTACTTTTTGAGTGGGTAATTTACGTGCCCCTAAACGGGCTAAAGCTTTTTTTGCAGCACCTTGCCCAATGATTTCTGCTGCAATAAGTTTTTCATGTAAACGGCCATAGGTATATTCATATTCGCGCTCCATGCCATTTTCATCTTCAGCTAACACACAGCAACTCACGCTATGCTGTGCACTCGGATAACCTGCAACAAACCCATGTGAGTTTCCATACATAAACATTTGTTGACCGCTATTCACGCTCGCGCCTTCAGAGTTCACAATACGCTTATCAGTAGCAAAGGCACTACCTTCAGAACGTTGCGCAATTGCAATTGCCTCTTCTACAGACAAGGTCCAAGGGTGATATAAATCTAAAGGCACAATCGTTTTAGCCATTAAATTTTCTTCAGCTAAGCCTGCATAAGGATCTTCTTCGGTATGCTGCGCCACTAACAAAGAGGACTGGACGACTTGTTGCATCGCTGCTGTGCTCAAATCCGTTGAAGAGCTGCTTCCTTTACGTTTTCCAACATAAACAGTCAGATCTAAACTTTTATCACGATGATATTCAATAGTTTCAATTTCACCCAAACGTACCGTAACACTCATGCCTACATTTTCAGAAACACAGACTTCTGCTTGCGTCGCGCCTTGTTGTTTCGCCAGCGCCAAGGTTTCTTCCACTATCGTTTTTAAAGCTGCGTCATTGGTCCATTCAGAGATCGTGCTGGGTAATGCCATTATTATTTCCTAAAATTAAGCTTAACTATTTTGTGCCGCCAACGGTCATATTTTCAATTTTAAGGGTTGGCTGACCGACCCCTACAGGGACACTTTGGCCATCTTTACCACAAATCCCAATACCCGTATCTAATGCAAAATCATTACCAACCATGGTAATGTTATTCATTACCACGGAACCTTGGCCCACTAATGTAGCGCCTTTTACAGGTTTGGTGATTTTACCTTTTTCAATTAAGTAGGCTTCTGTTGCCGAGAATACAAACTTACCAGAAGTAATGTCTACAGAGCCACCACCAAAATTCGCAGCATATAGACCATTTTCTACAGACCCGATAATTTCTTCTGGGGTATGTTGACCTGGCATTAAAAAGGTATTCGTCATTCTGGGTAATACCATGCTTGAATAGGATTCTCTACGGCCACTTCCCGTAGACTGTGTACCCATTAATCGTGCATTATGCTTATCTTGTAAGTATCCTTTTAAAATACCATTTTCAATCAATACATTCCGCTGACTTGGTGTGCCCTCATCATCTACCGTTAAAGAGCCTCGACGCCCTGCAATTGTTCCGTCATCCACCACTGTACATAAAGGGGAAGCCACTTGTTGACCAATTTTTCCTGAGTAGACAGAAGTTTTTTTACGATTAAAATCACCTTCTAACCCATGTCCTACCGCCTCATGCAATAAGACCCCTGGCCAACCTGGGCCTAAAACAACTGTCATATTACCCGCTGGTGCTGCGACAGATTCTAGATTTACTAAGGCCTGACGCACAGCTTCATCAACATAGGTATAAGCCTTATCACCTTCTAGAAAATATAGATAATCGGTACGACCGCCGCCACCACACCAGCCGGTTTCTTTACGGCCATTTTGTTCAACAACGATCGTCACATCCAGACGGACCAGCGGTCGTACATCAGCAGCTAAGGTACCATCTGTTGCAAAAACTAACACGGTTTCATAAGCAGCATGCAACCCTAACATGACTTGTGTAATACGTGGATCTTTAGCTCTGGCATAAGCATCTAATTTTTTTAATAACTGAATTTTTTCCATTGGCAAGATACTTGTCAATGGATTTAACGCCGGGTATAACAATTGAGGAACTTTTGAATGTTTTGTTTGCAACCCATGCTGCAAATTTTTCCCTGATTGTGCGATATTTTTAGCACAATGGGCAGCTTCTAATAAACACGGCAAAGCTAAATCATTAGAATAGGCAAAACCGGTTTTTTCAGCAGAAAGTGCACGCACCCCAACACCGCGTTGGATATCTGTACCGCCTTCTTTAATAATACCATCTTCCAAGCTATAGTGTTCAGAACAATAATCTTGAAAATACAAATCTGCATAATCCAGTTGATGCCCCAACATAACCGATAATGCTTTTTCACAAGCAGTTAAATTTAAACCTGTAGGTTCCAATAAAGTGTGTGTCGCCTGTGCGATATTTTCTTCAATCTTATTATCCATAATCAATTATTTGCCCTTTACTTGCTTTAAAATAGGATCTTGTAAGGTCCCATCCATTTTATACGTATAGTACGCAACATCCAGCGCACTATTGGTTACTTTATCAAACACCCACACTGCAGCACCCGCTAAAGGCCCTGCCCCCAACGTTGCGGCTAAAGGCAAAGCACCTGAGATATTCGGGCGCACCCCTAACATCCCCGCAATCTGCTCTGTAGCTAAATTAAGTTCACCCTGAAACACTAAGCTAGCACTGGGCCCCTTTAACTCAAGCGATTGCGTTCTCGCGATACCCTGTGTTATTTGGATCTCTGCTTGCATTGTATCAAAACCAAAGCCTTTTTTTAAGCCATCGCCCCAATGTAATACATTACTCAGTTTTATATTCAGCATTCCTAAAATTCTGCCTAAGCCTGGCTCTACCCCTTGTACTCTCCCTCTACCCAAATGCATACTCAGCTGACCATCTAAATGAGACCACGTTGGTAAAACAGGGTTGATACCTGGCCACTGTAATTGAAACACAAAATTACCAGGGGCTTGCTGTAAAGCAGAAGGACGTCCCCATAGTTGCAACATTTTTCCAGTCGACTTACTTTCGATTTGACCTTCCCAAGTCACACCAGTGGGTGCAAAGGTTTTTAAAAAACCTTTGGCATACACCTGCGTAGAACCTTCTGTTAAGCGTACATCCCTTATTCGCCATCCTTTAGCTTCTTGTTTTAAATTAAATTTAAGTGGCGTTAAGGTATGGTTTTTATATTGAAAACGATCCGCTACAAACTGAATATTTTTAATCGTGCTCATGTGTGTATTGGTGATAAGTGAGAGTTTCGGCATTTCTGGTAATTGTAGGTGTGTAAAAGAAAGTTGTAAGGAGTCCTTCTCTAAAGTCGCAGTTCCTACAACATTTTTACTATACACTCGCACCGTATCCCAATGTCCTGCTTGTATACGTGTTTGTAAAGAGATGTCTTTAAACGAGAAGCCTAACATTTTTAGCTGCTCAACTTCGATTGCATATTGTTGTGTCCATTGTTTTGGGATCCAATCAAATTCTAAACCATTGGATAATGCATCACTGAGATCTAACACAGGCACCTTACCTGTCACTTGTAAAGTACTGGGCACAAAAGGCATTATTTCCGCACCAGGCCCCAAATGAATTTGTACACTCAAAGGCTCTAGTTTTGGTTGTAAGGCAAACTGGGCAAAAATACTCCCATGCTCTGCCAACTGCACGGAGGCAGAAATCTGTTCCCCATGCGGTATCACGCGCACAGTGGTTGCAAGCGTTGTGGAGGCTTTCTTAGCAAACGGTACCGGTAAGTTTAAAGTCATACCTTCAAGCGTACTATCGAGTCGTAGATTCCAATCTTGAGTTTGGGTTTGAAGGGCAAATTTTAGACTAGCAGGTGTATTGCCATAAATTTTACCACCTATTTTTTTAGAAATAGTCACAGCACCTGAACCATCCAAACGCAAATAAGGATCTTTTTGATGTGTGTGCAAACCAAACTTCCATGGTAAATCAAACAGCAATCCTTTAAGCCCCACACTCCAACTTTGTTCTGGCGTAAAATAAATATTACCCCCAAATGGAATACTTATATCTTTCACATGTACTTGTGCTTGTTTAACCCCGAGTTTTCCCCTTAAAGTTTTAAACTCACCTGGAAAATCAAACTCTAACTCTAAAGCAAGATCTGTACTGCCAGACAAGGCTAGTGTTTTAAACCAAGACTCAAAACGAGAAGCGAGCGGGCTTTTCAGGATAACTTCCTCAATAGTCTTAAAGTTTGTCCCCACTAATCCTTGAATATAAAAAGAAGGTTTAGTATCAAAATCTAAAAATTTTGTGGTTAAATGCGATATCCAAGCCTCCGCTATTTTTGCCTGTTTAGCCTCAATAATCGCGCTGTTGCCTCCATCCCATAAAAAAGAAGCAGTAATATCTGTGACTTTTGGCCATTGCTGATGATAATCTAAATATCCCTCATAGATTTTTCCTGCCACATGCGCACCTTTTGGAAAATCTGCTAATTTCCCTTGATAGGCACCATCTACATCAACCCTACCCTTTAAAATATGTGATTGGCACCAAGTGTACCAAGAAACATTACTATACCCTTTATCTAATATGGTGCGCAGATCCAAACCCCGTAATTTGACTTTTAAATTAACAAGATCATCTTGTAATAAAGCAAAATTTAAGGCATTCCCTTGCATCCATAACTGTCCTGCAAGTTCTGATTGTGAAAGATCCAATTGCCCTGAAAATGTGGGCACCGAGATCAAGGTGCCTGTCGTATTTAACAGTTGTGCCTCTGCTTTTGAAAAATTGACCGTCTCAATCTTTGCAAGCAAATCAGGCGTCAATTTTACACCCACCACATCAGGTTTGTTATCCAATATTTGCAAGGTCAGTGCCGGTGTTTCTAAATCAATAGCCGCCAATACCCATAAGGGATTACCCCAGGTTTTCCACCAATTAGGATACACTCCTGCACTTTTAACCGTACAAACCGCTTGATGTTTCTCGATATCATTTAAAACCAGATCGTAGACTTTGACCCCCAGATGCAGGCCATGCCAATTTAAATGATAACGTCCATGTTCAACATGATTTTCAAAAATTTTTTCCCAAGGAATAGGAAGTGATTGTAATGGAATAAAAGGCGTCAATAGACGTATTAATAATAGCCCACCGGCTATTCCCCCTAGTGTCTTCATCCATAGCCGCATCCTGCGTTCCTATCCTTTTTATTGATTCACGACATTAGCCAGGCAGCACCTGAAACTGCTCTCTAGTGTAATGCGGATCTGACTGTAATTGTATAACTTTACCAGTGATTTCCATCCATTCTGCCACCAAAGCAGTTTCTTCTAGCAATTTCTGTGCCACTTCAACTGCAGCAATCACTAAACACCCTGCGCCTGCATAGGTTTGTGTTAGACGTACAATTTCTCTAAAAATTTCATAACTAATGGTATCAATAGTTTTAAGACTACCGCTGCCCTGACAAGCAGGACAAGGACCACATAAAATATGTGCTAAACTTTCTCGCGTACGTTTCCGAGTCATTTCAACCAATCCTAAGGCTGAAACCTGGCTAATTTTAGTTTTTGCACTATCATTTGCAAGCACTTTTGTTAATGCCAACAATATCTGTTCTTTATGGGCCTCTACCATCATATCAATAAAATCGATAATGATAATTCCACCTAAATTTCGCAATCTCAGGTGTCTTCCAATGGCTTGTGTGGCTTCTAAATTTGTTTTAAAAATAGTTTCATCCGGTGTTTTAGCACCTACATAAGATCCCGTATTCACATCAATCGTTGTCATCGCTTCGGTTTGATCAATATGAATAGATCCTCCAGACTTTAAAAAAACACGACGCTGCAATGCTTTTTGAAGATCATCTTCAATATTATAACAATCAAAAATGGGACGTTCTTGCTGATAACACTCGATTAACTGGACCATTTGTGGCACAAAATTTTGTGCAAAAGATTGCGCTTTCTCAAAGGTCGGCTGATGATCTATACGGATTCTTTGTATAGGATCTCGCGCCCAATCTCGAATGGCTCTTAATGCCAAAGGTAGTTCTTCATGAATCACACTACCTAATTTTGCGACTTTAATTTTTTCTTGTATGCTTTTCCATAATTTGTGCAAATAGGCTTTATCGGCTTCGATGGCTTCAGAGCCTGTGCCCTCTGCAGCAGTTCGAACAATATACCCACCTTGTGGCGGTTGGATCCCTTGACTCACTAAAGTACGCAAGCGCTCACGTTCCACGGCATCTTCAATTTTTTGAGAAACCCCCGTATGATCAATATCTGGCATATAAACCAGACTATGCGATAATAACGCAATACGCGTACTTAAGCGTGCTCCTTTACTCCCTAAAGGATCTTTAATTACCTGTACAACCAAAGATTGACCTTCTTGAATCAAATCAGCGATATTCACAGGTACCGCTAAATGCGCTGGCGTTGCAGAATCTTCTTCCCCAGCACCTGCATTCACTATCCCTGAAGCATGTAAAAAAGCAGCACGTTCTAAACCAATATCTACAAAAGCAGCCTGCATGCCAGGCATGACCCTTAAAATTTTACCAAAATAAAGATTACCCACTAAGCCACGTTTATGGGTCCGCTCAATATGCAGTTCTTGTACAACGCCTTCTTCGACAATCGCCACACGGGTTTCCCGTGCGCTCACATTCATTAATATCTCATGCATACGTGAACCCTATTTTTAATGGTGCAAAGCTAAACTAAACGTTTTAAAGCACTCTGCTCTGCACGCCAAATACTACGTACGGTACTGTACAAAAATTTCAATACTAAAGGCCAACACAAGACTGTGAATAACATCATTTCACCCAAACGCCACCACATGATATCTTGGACATTCCAATGCCGTGTAAAGAAAATAAAACTTTCCATCGGAAACAACACCGCAGCCAAAACACCCATTTGTTGTACAACAGACCACTGTTTAAAACGATGTCTCACCAAAGATAAAACGTACACTAACACAATCGCCATAACCGCATGTGATCCTAAACAAGTATCTGAAAAAATATCCTCTAAAAGCCCAATCACAAAAGCCAAGCGTAGTCCATAATGTTGTGGGAAAAACAATACCCAAAAAACAAGGACCAAAGCAGCCAAATCTGGACGCACAGTTCCAAAGGACTGTATAAAAAAAGCGATCCAAAAAGAAAACACTAATAAAATACGTTCTGTCAGTGCTGCATGCATACTCAATACCTATGGGTTACGTTAAAACCACTAAATGAACACTACCCTGTAAATTTGCTTTAGGCTTTACTTTTACGGTTGCAAAGGGTTCTGCTGCTTCACGTTGTACTTCAATAACCTCTCCAATCACAAACCCTTCTGGAATTTTGCTCCCAAATCCTGACGATAAGATCAGTTGACCCACTTTAATACCAGCCGTCCAGGGAATATGCCTTAACAATAACCAAGGCTCACCAATCCCTTCAATAATCCCTCGCTGCCCTGTACTTGCTACCATCGCAGGAATACTCACGCTGGGTGCCGTTAATAAAAGTACTTGGCTAGTCGTAGGATCAGCTTTATGAATAATACCGACCACTCCAGCACCATCCAAGACCAATTGGCCTGTTTGGATACCAGTTTGTGTCCCCTGATTAATCCATAAATGTTCTCCAAAAACATCCCAGGCACCAGAAAGTACACGGACGCGTTTCCAAACATGTGGCGTATTATCAAAGGCAATCAATTCTTGATGTTCTCGCATCAAGCGGTGTTGCTGCTGCACCTGTACTTCTAACAACTGATTTTTTGCTTGTAGCTGGGCATTTTGTTCCACTAAATCACTTTTAAAGCTCGCCCAATCATAAAGCCAATAGCCTAATTGCGCCGGCGCATCTAAAACTTGATGCACCGGTGACACAATAATTGCTATTTTTTGACGAAGCCACGCATCAGACGATAACCAGACATCAAACCCCATACAGGCCACGGCTACAGACAACCATGCCAATGTTGGCTTAACCTGCAATTGTCCAGTCAAGAAAGTCTGACGCATTTGGCAGCCCGCCCTATTCTACGAGGTAGTAACTCCCAGTCCCCTGGTTCAACATTTCTAAGACTTTACCGCCACCACGTGCGACACAGGTCAAAGGTTCTTCAGCTACTAAGACCGGCAATCCTGTTTCTTCTCGGAGCAATTTATCTAAATTACGTAGCAGTGCACCGCCACCAGTTAACACAATCCCATGCGTAGAGATGTCCGCAGACAACTCAGGTGGTGCTTGTTCTAATGCTTCACGTACTGCACGCACAATTCCAGCTAAAGGCTCTTCTAAAGCTTCACGCACTTCATGATTACGCAATATAAAACTACGTGGTACACCTTCAGAAAGATTACGCCCTCTGATTTCCATTTCACGAATTTCAGTTTCTGGATACGCAGTACCAATTTCTTGCTTAATACGTTCAGCGGTGGCTTCCCCGATCAAAATACCATGATTACGGCGCACATGATTAATAATCGCTTCATCAAAACGATCTCCACCTATACGCACAGAAGCTGCATACACAACACCACTTAAAGAAATAATGGCTACTTCAGTGGTTCCACCACCAATATCCACAACCATAGAACCCACTGCTTGATCTACCGGTAACCCTGCCCCAATGGCAGCAGCCATTGGCTCTTCGATTAAAAATACCTCTCTGGCACCAGCACCAATGGCCGATTCACGAATCGCACGTCGTTCTACTTGTGTAGAGCCGCACGGCACGCATACTAATACACGTGGACTCGGTCTAAAAAACTTACTCGCATGCACTTTACGAATAAAATGCTGAAGCATTTTTTCAGTCATTTCGAAGTTTGCAATCACGCCATCGCGCAAAGGGCGATAGGTAGTAATATTCTCTGGTGTACGACCTTGCATTTTTTTAGCATCTAAACCCACCGCGACCACTTGACGGCCATTACGTGAGCCACTTTCTTGTCGCACTGCTACTACAGAAGGTTCATTTAAAACCATCTGCATTTTATCGCCTTTGCGCACACAGACGATGGTAACCGCTGTTCCTAAATCAATTGCTAAATCATCGTATAAAAAACCAAATAATGAGCTGAACATAGTTAGCCAAATCCCTTGTAATGCAGTTACCTTTAACCCTTACTGTAACAAGCTCTTCTGCTTTCGGCAAGGCGAGATCTATGGTATCATGCTTGGCATTCTACTATTGGTTAGTTTACTTAAACAGAGGCTTTTTATGAGTGTTAATCAGGACCAAATTCGTCAAGTGGCACATTTAGCCCGGATTGCTATCTCTGAAACAGAGTTAGCGCCCGTGCAAGAAAAATTAAACCACATTTTAGAGATGATCAGTCAAGTTCAGGCAGTCGACACAGACGGCATTGAACCTATGCATCACCCTTTAGCAGCACAACAACGTTTACGAGCAGATGAAGTCACCGAACAACCCCAACCTGAGGTTTTTTTGGCGCTGGCTCCAGATCAGATCGCCAATTTGTTCCTTGTACCGCGTGCTGACAACTTATAACCTTTGGAGTCTTTGTCGTGATAGCCGAATATACCCTCAAACAGCTTTCAGAACTATTAAGTACCAAAAAAGTCTCTAGTGTTGAGCTGACCCAAGCCGCATTAGACAGAATTAAAAAGTTTGATAAAAAACTCAATTCTTTTATTACCGTTACGGAATCCCAAGCCTTAGCACAAGCGCAACAAGCCGATGCTTTACGCGCAGCTGGTAAAGCCACCGCTTTAACTGGGATCCCAATGGCGCACAAGGATATTTTTTGCACCCAAGACGTGCTCACTACTTGTGGTTCTAAAATGTTAGGGAACTTTACAGCACCTTACTCTGCGACTGTAGTAGAGCGTTTAGCCCAAGCAGGTATGGTCATGGTGGGTAAAACCAATATGGACGAATTTGCAATGGGTTCTTCTAATGAGACCAGTACGTATGGTCCGGTCTTTAATCCTCATGACTTAAGTTGTGTCGCCGGTGGGTCTTCAGGTGGTTCCGCAGCAGCAGTAGCTGCGCGTTTAGTGCCATTTACCACAGGAACCGATACTGGTGGTTCTATTCGCCAGCCTGCAGCTTTATGTGGTATTACTGGGTTAAAGCCAACTTATGGGCGTATTTCCCGTTTTGGAATGATTGCGTTTGCCTCCAGCTTAGATCAAGCCGGTCCTATGACTCAGACTGCTGAAGATGCAGCAATGGTTTTAAATCATATGGCAGGTTTTGATCCTAAGGATTCAACTTCTTTGGACCATCCGGTTCCTGATTATACTGCTACTTTAAATGATTCTATCGAAGGGCTCAGAATTGGTTTACCAGCTGAATATTTTGAAGCAGGTTTAGATCCTGCGATTCATGCTGCGCTAGATGCCGCAATGGTTGTACTGAAAAAACGTGGTGCCGTTTTTGTGCCTATTCGTTTACCGCATAGTCCTTTATCCGTGCCAGTGTATTACATTATTGCTTCTGCGGAATGTTCTTCGAATTTATCCCGTTATGATGGCGTACGTTATGGCTACCGTGCAGAAAATCCTAAGAGTTTAACAGATCTGTATACGCGTACCCGTGCTGAAGCTTTTGGTGCAGAAGTCAAAAGACGTATTTTAGTCGGAACCTATGCATTATCAGCAGGTTACTATGATGCCTACTACTTAAAAGCACAAAAAGTACGTCAAAAGATTGCCATGGATTTTCAGGCTGCCTTTAAAGATGTTGACGTCATTTTAGGCCCTACGACCCCGAGCCCAGCTTTTAAACTGGGAGAAAAACTCAGCGATCCTATACAAATGTATTTATCTGATATTTATACGATTGCCACCAACTTAGCAGGCTTACCAGGTTTAGCGATCCCTTGTGGACAAATCGGAGCGCTGCCCGTGGGATTACAGCTGATTGGGCCACACTTTAGTGAAGCCAAGCTACTCAACGTGGCACATTTATACCAACAAGATACGACTTGGCATCAACAAGTGCCAGCGTACAATGCAATAGCTTAAAGGGGATCTCTTATGTCTTGGGAAACCGTTATTGGCCTTGAAGTACATGTTCAGTTATTAACCAAATCTAAGATTTTCTCTGGGGCATCCACGGCTTTTGGGGCACCAGCGAATGCACAAGCCTGTGCGATTGACTTAGGTTTACCCGGCATCTTGCCTGTCTTAAACCAAGAAGCCGTACGTATGGCTGTTAAATTTGGGCTAAGTGTGAACGCACAGATTAACCCTAAAAGTGTTTTCGCACGTAAAAATTATTTTTACCCTGATTTGCCAAAAGGCTATCAAATCAGTCAGTTTGATGAGCCTATTGTAGGTAAAGGAACTTTAAATATTCGTCTAAACGGAGAAACCAAAAGTATTGGCATTACCCGTGCGCATTTAGAAGAAGATGCGGGTAAATCTTTACATGAAGCCTTTGCTGATAAAACTGGGATCGATCTTAACCGTGCGGGCACTGGGTTATTAGAAATCGTCAGTGAACCAGATATGCGTTCTGCAGAAGAAGCGATTGCGTACTTAAAGACCTTACATGCTTTGGTTTGTTACTTAGAAATCTGTGATGGCAATATGCAAGAAGGATCTTTCCGCGTGGACGCAAACGTATCTGTACGTCGTCCAGGAGAGCCTTTAGGCACCCGTTGTGAAATTAAAAACGTTAACTCGTTTAGGTTTGTAGAAAAAGCGATTTTGTATGAGGTAGATCGACAAATTCAACTCATCGAAGCTGGCGAAACCATTATTCAACAAACCCGTTTATACGATCCTGTTAAAAATGAAACGCGTAATATGCGAGATAAAGAAAATGCTAATGATTATCGGTATTTTCCAGACCCTGACTTATTGCCAGTGATCTTAACCCCTGAATTTATCGCAGGCGTGAAAGCAAGCTTACCGGAATTACCCGAAGCTAAACGCAATCGTTTTCAAGCAGAATATGCCTTAACTGAATATGATGCTACGGTATTAACCAGTTCACGTGCATTAGCGGCCTATTTTGAGACTGTATTAGGGAATACTAAAATCACTCCTAAGCTCGCTGCGAATTGGATCACCTCAGAACTCTTAGGATGTTTGAATCAAGCAAATATCGAGATTCAAGATTCCCCTATTACTGTGACCCATATGCAGGAACTGTTGAACTATATTGAGGGTGGTACATTATCGGGTAAATTAGCCAAAGGTGTGTTTGAAACCTTATGGTCTGACCCCAGTCAATCCGTCAAACATATCGTAGAATCTCAAGGATTATCACAAATCAATGATGTCTCTGCGTTGTTGCCATTGGTAGATCAGATCATCACCGACAACCCCACGCAAGTTGCGGATTATAAAGCTGGTAAAGACAAGTTATTGGCCTACTTTGTAGGGCAGTTGATGAAGCAATCCAAAGGGAAAGCTAATCCTGAACAGGCTAATAAGTTATTCTTAGAGGCCTTAAGTAAGTAGCCTATCCACCTCAATGTCAAAGAACAGCCTACACAGAAGCTGTTCTTTGACTGCTCACTTATAATAGCAAGCCATTTGACTTAATTTAAAAAATATACTATTTTGATCTATAGAAAGCGCATATTAAGCCGATATGCTCCATATATGGTACAAAATGATGTCAAAATCGATGATACGCACCTATTCTCGTTATACTAAAGATGCCGTTTCCCTGCTAGGTGGACTTATCCGTGCTGCACGCAAAGAGCAAAAACGAAAAACCCAAACCTTAGCAGACCAAGCTGGGATCTCTAGAAACCTACTCTATCGTATCGAAACTGGAGATCCGAGTTGTGCAATAGGTGTCGTATTTGAAGTAGCTACCTTGCTGGGTATTCAGCTTTTTGAGATGGAACCCAATGCACTGACCCGATATCGCCGACAAACGGAAGAAAAATTAGCCCTATTACCCAAAGCAATCCATGACTCTACCAAGGACTTTAACGATGACTTCTAACCAAATCAATCATGAAGCCTACGTTTGGATTTGGCTTCCCAATACTACAGAGCCGGTGATCGCAGGCCATCTACAAGAAAGAAATGGAACATTACGGTTTAACTATGGGAAAAACTATCTACAACGCCAGCATGATATATCCCCTGCAATTCCTATTTATGAACCCGAGTTACCCTTACAGCCTGGATTGTTACCGCTATTAAAAGGGCTAACCATGCCCAGTTGTATTCGCGACGCAGCGCCAGATGCCTGGGGCCGACGTGTGATTATCAAAAAATTATTAGGCTTAAAGGGTACAGATACAGTTGAACTTTCTGAATTAACGTATCTGTTAGAATCTGGATCAGATCGTATTGGAGCCTTAGATTTTCAACGTTCCCCTACTGAATATATCCCAAGGACCACACCACATATTACCTTAGAAGAATTGCTCACCTCTAGTGCACGTGTAGAGGAAGGGGTCTTATTAAACCCTGAGTTAGATCAAGCTTTGCTCCATGGGACCTCTATTGGTGGCGCACGCCCTAAAGCACTCATTCAGATCGATAATATTCCCTATATCGCAAAGTTTTCTTCTAGCCAAGACCTCTATAATGTCCTTAAAATGGAATTTATAGCAATGCGCTTAGCTGCGCTAGCAGGTCTCCAGGTAGCTCCTGTAAAACTCATCACGGTAGCACATAAAGAGGTGCTCTTAGTGCAACGCTTTGATCGTGAAAAATTTGGAAACAGTTGGTCTCGTAAAAGCATGGTCTCTGCACTCACGCTCTTAGGACTCGATGAGATGATGGCGCGATATGCCAGTTATGAAACTTTAACAGAAATCATTCGTCGTAGATTTAAAGATCCTAAATCCACATTAAAAGAGCTTTTTTCCAGGCTCATGTTTAACATTCTCTGTGGAAATACAGATGATCATGCACGTAATCATGCCGCGTTTTGGGATGGAAAAAACTTATCTTTAACTCCGGCTTATGATATTTGTCCACAGGGACGTTCCGGACAAGAAGCCTCACAAGCCATGCTGATTATTGGCAACAACAATCTAAGCCAACTAAAGACCTGTGTGGCAGCCGCTCATAATTTTTCACTCTCGCAAACCGAAGCTTTAAGTATTTTTGAGCATCAAAAAAGCATCATCGAAAAAAACTGGCTGTCTGTTTGTGAAGAGGCACAATTAAGTAGTGCAGAACAAAAACTATTGTGGGGTAATCAATTTCTGAACCCGTTTGTGACACAATAAAGCTACTAAATCTGCTTTGGCAGATTGCAAAGGTCTTTCTATTTGTGGCACCAATGCTTTTACTGAAAAAATCATAGGCGTCTTATCTCCTGGCAAACAACGTGGGATCTCACTCCCCAGATTAGCCACACGTGCAGCACTTGCCAAGACGGGGCCATAAATAAATCTTCCAAAAAGATTTTTTTGTAGGATATCAGATTTGTGCACTGAATTTAAAGGAACCATCTCAAAATTCTTAGTATGCTCTGCAGCATCTGGCGCACAATTGGTTTGCAGAATATTAGCAAGGCGATCACCATTGCATTTTAGTTCAATAGGCACAATAAAATCTACAAGACTTTCTCCATTAGGCGTACGCAGCATTGTTATGCCCGTTACCCCTTTTGTGGAAAAAGCTACTCTACTGTGCCGAGGCAAAACATCATCCCACAAGGCTTCTTCTAAGGCTTCTGTTACTGCTGTGCATTCATATAAACCAGGCAATGTGTGAGGCGTCAAACGATTTGCATTTTTTTCTATAGGCTCTGCAAAGCCTGCAACGGGTGCGTATACTTTATTTTTTCTTTCTAATAATGCAGTAAACCCATCTTGTGTAACAAATGGAACCAATGCACCACTTTTAAAAAGCCCTTGTTTAGACAACTCAGGCATATGCTGTAGTTTTCCCTCACATAAAAAGAAAATAACCGCATAACGGCAACGTAATGCTTCCACATACAGCACATTACTAGCACTATCGTACACAACATCTTTCAATAAAATCAGATATCCATTATAAAAATCAGGATTATTTTTATTGGCTTCAAGGCAATTCTTTACACATGTTTTTTCTTCTGCACTCAACTGGACTGGTTTCAAATCACGATAATCCGAGATTACCCTTTTAGTCTCCATATCGTTCACAAACAACACGCGTGGCGGTGTTTCAAACTCACAAGAAGTATAGCGAACCTGCAAATTCCTTAACTCTGAAAGTTTGGTACGCATAATATCACGCAAATTAATCAGCATGCAGGCTCCCGATACTAGTTTTTAAAATAACTACTAACAAGGAGCATTTCACATACCCCTAAGAAAAAATAAATTGATTTACTTATTTTTTCTTATAAGAACTCGGACCTTCTAAGCCAAAATGTCCCACAATAGAGATATTGACTACCCCGGCATGATCCATATGATGTCGTTTTTCACCAACGACACGATTGGGTAATTTAAAGCGTTGCCAATTTTGGCGGCCTTCTAATAAAACAGAATAATCTTCACTGATCACATACTCTACGCCTACACCACCAACGAGCATCTGAACACGACGATCATAGTTGCCAGTACCTTCTAATTTTTGCCCCCCAATCCCAACTAAGATCAAAGGTTTAAAAGCATTCCATTGTGCAAAGTGATATCTGCCCGCCACGCTAAAGTCGAATAACCAAAATGGATCATTACTGGTATAGCGTTCTTTGGTACGTAACATTCCTAAAAGAACTTCATAAGAGTATTGTGGATCTGCCTGATAGGCCACCCCAAGATGATAGAAAGGACGGTTCCCCAACTCCCACGCGCTATCTAAGTAATAACTCCCAATACCCGCACGAAGAGCCACCGGTTTAGGTTTAGCAGGTCCCTTTTTGACAGTATCACCCTCAGTTTTAGCTTTGGCTATAGGCTTGCTCTCTTCTGTGGGAGCAGGAACATTCAAAGTATCATCAGCCGGAGGTGGTGTTGCCATTTTTGCAGCCCCTTCAGGCATTGCAGACATAGGTACAGCCGGTGCCTCTGCAGCCCAAACTGGCATCCCTATAGTAAGTCCTATTGCCAACAAAGAATACTGTAATCTCATAGCCGCTCCTGCGTATTAAGCCATACTTGTCGTCTTGCACTTACTGCGGCAGAGACCTCTTTTTCAAACTGTAAAATAGCCGTATCATTCGGTGGTACTTTTAGCATCACCTCAAATTGTAATAGTACCTCTTGCCTGAAAATTGTCAAAGTCACCGGAACTTGAGGCCCTACTCTTCTAGCTAAAATAGCATAATTCTCTTTAGTCACCCGCAACCCATCAAAAGCGACCAAAACATCCCCTGGTGCTAATCCGGCTTCTTGGGCTGCCCCTCCATCAAAAACTTGTGCAATACTCACATGTCCATCTTCATAATTCAGGCGTACGCCCAAAACCGCTTGGTTCCCATTAAATCCTTCGCCTTTAAGTTTGCCACCCAAATCAGATAGCAAGGTGCTCGTACGAAAATGTAAATGTACCCCCACTTCCGCCAAAAGCGCCGCTAAAGGTAATTCTTGCGTGGTATAGACACCCGTTTGCAATAACTGTGACACTGCGGGTAATTGTAGTTTATTTACAATTTCAAAAATTGCTTGTTCTGCTAAACCTTGTTGCTGTGTCCCATATTCTTTCCATAAAAGATGCATTACGGTATCTAAAGAGTACTGATCTTTAGAATGCACACGCAAGGCAATATCTAAACACAACGCCAATAAACTGCCTTTCAAATAATAACTGACAATCGCATTCGGGGAATTTTCATCTTGTTGATAAAATTTATGCCAAGCATCATAGCTAGATTCTGCTAAGGTTTGATTCAATCGCCCAGGGCAGCGCATTAAGCGCGTAATATTTTTTTCTAAAAACCCTAAATAGCTTTCTTCATCAATCACATGAGAACGCACTAAAAATAGGTCATCATAATAGGCGGTAAACCCTTCAAATACCCATAACAGTTCTGTACACGTAGGTCCCGTCAAGTTATAAGGTAAAAAGACAGCTGGTTTAATACGCTTAATATGCCATAAATGAAAATATTCATGACTAAAGAGCCCTAACAGTCCTTTATAGCCTTCACTGAGTTCAGGTACGCCAATAATTGGCATATCTTCGCGTTTAGCCTGTAAACTACTAGAAGCCCGATGTTCTAAACCACCATACCCATCAGCAGTTAATGTCAGTAAAAACACATAATAATCCATCGGTGGTTTTGCCTCTGCAAAAAAAGCCACTTGATGTTCACAAATTTCTTTTAAATCAACCGTCAGTCGTACCAGATCTCCGCGATGATACCCCGTTACCACGAGGTCATGCTGCACCCCTGCTACCATAAAAGAGACTTTTTCATAGTTTCCCATTTCAACTGGGTGATCTAACAAGTCATCATAATTCTCTGCATAGTACTCACCAAATGCATAACGCGCGGTCTTTGGCCCTAAAGGTAATGACGTTGCTAGTGCCCAACTTTCATAGCGCGCCCCTTCTGGTCGCATCAATTGCACTACACAAGGAAGCTCAGACTGCCCCAATACCTCTAAAAATAATCTGGCTCCATTAAAATACCCATGTGTATTATCTAAATGTGCACCGCGTACACTTAGCTCCCAGGCATAGACCTGATAACGAATCAATACGGGTTCTGCTAATGGTGGTAATTGCCAAGTATGTAAATCTATTTTTATTAAAGACACGGCCCCTGTACGCGTGTGTGCGCTAATATGAACCACATGTTTTGAAAAATCACGAACCAAATAACTACCCGGCGTCCAAGTCGGTAACCTAAGTTGTTGCCCCTTAGGGTCTGGTTTTAAAATTTGCAGCGTCACCTCAAAAAGATGCGCTTCCGGATGTACAGGATTTACAATATATTCAATCGGTGCTTTTGAGAACATGGCCCTGCCAATACGCTACTCTATCCTTTGCATTTGATACGAATATCGTTCAGGGTGCAAGAGCATCAATAGAATCTTTGGAGTTACCCAACTTAAAAAAAAGAGCACGAGCAACCCTACTAGAGACAAACTAATCATTAACACCGGTAACAAACACTGCACCACTATAAAAGCCCCTAGACTGACCACCCACTGTAAATTTCGCACCTGTCTTCTTAAACCTGCCTGTATTGCAGCAGGGGTTTGGCCAAAAACATAACGTAGCCAACTTTCTTTACGTATTACTAAACGATACCAAAAAAAACCAGTACTAAAAATTAATCCTAACCCCAAACTCAAGACCACCCCAAAAGCCTGAAGTACTGTCGAACGCATATTTTGAGTAAGCTCACTTGCAAACACTTGTACGTTGCGCACTTGCAACTGTGGCACTCTTCCCAACTGCTGCTGCCAAAAAGCCCGCACTACTGAAAGTGCATCAGGCGCCTTCACTAATATCGTCCGGATGGATAAGGATTCATTCAATCTGAGTGCCGTTTCAAGGGTTAGCATATAAAATGGTTCCAACGTCCATTCTAAGAGAGGCGTTGCTGTCAGTTCACAAACAGGGTCAAAAGACACCGCACGTTTTTTATACCAAACCATTGACGGCAATCCCTGCTCACTGCGCACCCCTTCTAAACTAAAGGGCACTATAGATTGTCTACAGGCCTGCTGTAAAAAATCCCCATCCACTATCAGTACATTATTGCCAGTCTGCATCGGTGCTGCATATAACAAAGGCGTAGCTTGTAGTTGCTTGGCTTTTAATTCAGATTTTAAAGCACTCCAGGCGCTATAGCTCAATGTCTCTTGAACCCCCAAAGCATCCACACGCACCCATCCATCCCAGGCAGTATGGGAACTATAGATCTGATGATAAGCAGTCACGCACAGACTAATACTGGCCACAAATAAGACCAAAGCAACCCCATAAGCTCCCGCTAATAAGGCACCTACACGTTTACGCATAAAAAAATCTATCTCTATTTTCAGGAATTACCGCATATTGAGAGGGGGCAGACACCCTGTCAAGACTCCTCAACGTCTCCAATTTATGTTAAATTGGTCGAATTATAAGAAAAATAAGTTGCCAAACTCAGCTATGGGACTCAGCCCTTCACGTTTACGGACCGCCCGTACTTTAAAAGTAGGCATTAACCGCAGGTATCAATTACCGCTCACTCCCTTATTCAATGTTGCACACTTTGGATCAGCGTGTGATGCAGCCACCGAAAAAGAATATAAAGATCGCAAACCGAGTGAATTAGATAACAGTGGCCATGCCAAGCGTAATATTGCCATAGCAGAAATCGGGTTTATCATTCAAGACCCCAGCAATCATACCCAAGAATTTATTTCACTACCGGTGCAAATTCCTGAAGAACCTGATGTATATTCCATAGGAAAAGCCAACCAACAACCACATACCCCGCCACGCCAGAGAATTCAAGAATTCCACGCAGCCAGTCAAAAAAAACCAACCCCTAGTCGCAGAAAATCAACTTCCCCAAACGCAATAAAAAATCCCGCTGTGTTTGCCCAACTATTCCACCATTCTGAACAAGCGTTAGTCACGCATTTAAATCATAAAAAAACAGTAAAATATTATTTACAAAAACTGTCAGAGAAAATAAAAGACTTCAACCCGAAAAATATTACTGGAACTGTTTTAGACCTCTACTCCACACGCACCATCTGTAAAAACTGTAAAAACACGCTGATTGGTGTGTTATCTGATTCCTCTCGATTTATGAAAAAACTTTCTAAAAAAACAAAAAAACCACTAATCCGTGGTTGTCGTGTAATTTATAAAAAACAAACCAAATCAACCGGAAATGTATCTATTGCTAACCCAACATTCAATACTAATCCACTCATTTTTAAACAACATATTAGCGGTCTGCAACTCCCTCCAGAAGGCACCCCACCCCAAAAAACGGCTTATACAATTTTTTCCAGTAGAGATGCGGAAGACACTCCAAAAAAAATCAAAACATCAGTAATTGGCGCTGGTGTTCTTAAAAGAAAAACCCTGTTTAGCTAAAACTCTAAATTCAGGCGCCATCTATCATAAACTTTACAATCACTGACTGCCCTACCCACAGCGGAGTTGATTTCTCCAGTACTAGACGTACCTTATAATGCCCTAACTCTGCTTTCTCTTTTATGGGAAGAGGTTCTTTCCAAGCAACCGTTGCCTTATATGCTCGATGAATATCCGTCACAGGGTGAATAGTGACACCTGTTTTAAGATCTATTTTAAAATAATCCAACTCATCCACGACCACCTCTACTATCCATGGAGCATTTGAGACAACAACTGCAAACGGTTGCTGCCCTTCACAACTAGACTTTAGTTGCCACGCAAAACAACCTTGATTTTTTTTATTTTCAGGCACATAGGACACCCAGCCCGTAGCAGGTGCTTTTACAGTCAACGCCTCAATTTGTGCTTGCACGGCTGCAAGTTGTGAAGCGGTGTAATCACATTGCGCTTGTAACAGCGAGACTCTGGCTGCTCCGCCTTGTTCTTGAAGTGCAATTTGTTCTAATTCACTCATTTTCAGTTGCTGTGTGGCCTGTTGATATTGTTGTTGTTCTCGCGCCGCCTCAGCAGGAGTAATGGCTTGTGCCTCTAAAAGTCGCTGGGTATTACTCAGTCGTTTTTGTGCTTCTTCTACTTGGAGTTTTGATTGTTCTAGCCTAAGCGTTGCCAACTGCATACTGGTGGAACCTTTCCAGTTTAGCGCTTGATTATATTCTGCAGTAATTTTTTGTAACTCTAACTGCAGTAATGCTTTTTTGTCGGCTAACTCAGCAGAAGATAAGGTAAATAAAATTTCACCTTTCTCGACTTTCTGACCTGGAATCACCTGCACCATTTCTAAAACAGACAATGCGGGTGCATTTAAAGCGTATAATGCTGCTGGGCTGACTTCGGCATGATACTCCAGTGTACCCGCCAAACTTGAGCCACAGCATAATAGCAACCAACTATATTTTTTTAAGAAAACAGCCATGTTCGTAACACTCCTCCACGCACATGGGTCAACCAGGCACTTTTTGTAATTTTTTGTTGTTCTTCTAGCAATAAATTAAAATGTGCGTGTTGTGCTCGGCCTTTGGTTTCCAGCCACTCAGTCGTGCTCATCAGCCCTAACTCCCACTTTAAAAAGGCTTGTTTTTCTAATTGTTCTGCAATCTCAACGGCTCGTTTACTTAACATAATTTTTTGATTTAAATGATCTAGAGACTGTGCGGTTAAAACTTGCTCTTGCTGTTGCTCTTGTATGAATTTTTTAGTCTGTAGTCGTGACTGTTGCCACTCTAAAAGACTAACATAGCGACTTTTACGTTTTTGTGCTTGACCATTACTGCCTAAAGGCAGTCGCCACTGGACCCCCCATTGGGTATAACCTGTGGCTTGTGTGCCTGATAACAAGGTAGGATGTGCAATCCAATCAGCATGCAATTCAAGTGTACCAGGCACGATTTGAGTATTTTTTTGATAATTTAAATAAGCATGCTTTTCTTGTAATTTTAAAATATGTAAGGTTTCAGACGGCTGTTCAGAAGGCACTTCTGGCAATACCGGCGTTTCCCACACAATTTCTGTTTGCTCTGACAATTCGAGATCTTCTAAAAACTTTTTCCTTTCAAAGGCATATTGTTGTTGTGTTTCTAAATACTGCAATTTTTCACGTTCTATATACAACTCAAAACTGCGCAACTCTAAAACTTGGCGTTTTCCGAGCTCTACCTGTACCTGCATCACCTTTTGTTCTTGCTTTAATCGCGCCAAGGTTGTTTCATAAATCTCTAAACGCTGCTGTAAGGCCAACAATTCTAAATAATGTGACAACAATGCTAACAACACTTGATTTTCCAACATGTTTTTTTCAACATCATGTCTTTGAATACCAAGTTGTTTACCTTTTCTTTCTGCCTGTAAAGTTTTTTGAGGATTAGGCCATACTTGATGTTTCAAGCGCAAACTTGCACCCCAAGTTTGCTGATTACTCACAATACCAGAAGCCGTATGCCATGTATTATAACTATGCCATTGTGCTTGTGTTCCAGTAGGTAATTGCCAATCTAAACGCGGACCTAATTGTATTTGTTGTTGTGAACCCACGTCACGCGCTTGTTGTTGTGCATAATCACTCTGCCAAGTTACCTCTGGCATAAAATAATTATCTAATAAAATTTTTTCCTGCGTAACAATCTGTTTTTCAACTGCTTTTAAAGACAGTTCCGGATGCACTTGTAACACACGCGCACCTAATTCGTACCAGGTCAGCGGTGCTGCTTGCAGCGCTGCACTCCAACACAAACTCAATAAAAATATAAATTTCGTCATAGGTCCCATCCAGGCGGGAAGCCTACAAAACCGCTCTGGCAATGTCAATCTTTATATATCGAAAATACAACTAACTTATGTTTTGCAGAGATCTCTTACAGTAAAAGTCGCCTGCAAAAGGATGCGTGCGCATCGATTTTGCGATATCATCCCGACTTACAGGTACAGTGATGGTACATCAAGTCACTAAAAACTAAAGGAGTCTCCTATGTCGTTCCCTGTTAAAACCAAAGACAGCCGTAGCGCTTGGTTTTTTTGGAGTTTGGGCGCCCTCTTCTTTTTTACACATTATATTGTGAGAGTCTCTATTTCTGTGATTACAGCAGACCTCATGCATGAATTTACCATTACCGCCCTAGAACTAGGTAAGCTCTCTGGCTTTTTTTATGTTGGCTATCTGTTTATGCAGCTGCCAGCTGGTTTCTTTTTAGACCGCTTTGGTCCTCGTTTATTATTAGCACTGTCTGCAATCTTATGCGGTTGCAGCGCTTTAATGTTATCGCTCTCTGGCAATATTACAGAGGTGTATTTTGCGCGCTTATTTTTTGGGCTAGTGGCAGCGTTTGCATTTGTCGGTTCTATCAAACTGGCACGCGCCTGGTTCTCTCCCAAACATTTAGGATTGGTTATCGGCTTAACGCAAGGTATGGGGATGTTAGGCGCGGCAACCGGCAATGGCCCTTTATCACACTTAGTGAGTAATATTGGTTGGCGCCCGAGCTTACAACTTGTAGCTATGGCCTTGCTCACCCTAGGGGCTTTAATTGCAATCTTTGTACGCAACCATCCTACCAATGTAGATCCTAAAGCGGACGATATTATCGATCACACTCCTAAGCCAAAACTGTGGAATTATATTGCGCAGGTCTTATGGTGTCGTTATACCTGGTTCAATGCCTTGTATGCAGGGTTAATATATGCACCAGTAGAAGTTTTTGGTGAACTGTGGGGTGTAAGCTTTTTAGTAGGTGTACATCAAATCTCTCATGCTGAAGCTGCACGTGCTGGCAGCCTAATCTTTTTAGGTTGGTTCTGTGGTGGCCCACTGTTTGGTTGGTTGGCAGATCAAATCGGTCGTCGCCCCACAATGATTATTTCTGCAATTGCAGGTCTGATTATTGTGCCTACGCTGATTTATGCAACGGGTTTATCTGCACTGCATATTGCCATCATTATGTTTATTTTTGGGCTCAGCAATGCAGGATTGATTGCTGCCTACACTGTAGCTGGGGAAATGCATCCTGAGCATTCTACAGGGCTTTCGGTTGGGATAACCAATATGATTAGCGTCATCATTGGTGCTTGCCTACAGCCTGTTATAGGGCTACTCATCAACTTCTATTGGGATGGTCAGTACCTCAATGGTATTCCTGCCTACTCTGCAGAAGCTTTTCAATCAGCAATGCGCATTTTACCGCTATGCCCATTGTTAGCGCTTATCTGTGCCATCTGTCTGAAAGAGACGCTCAAAAAAGACTAATGCTACAAAATCATGGGGAGGTTCACCCTCCCCACTGACTTGCACTGTCACCTATTTTCGTAACACGCCCTGAAAAAAATCACCTAAACTAAAGCCATGTATTCGTAAGGAATAGAGGCTGAAGATGTCTGGTCAATCACCAAATCAATTTTCGGATAAAAATAATAGCGACCAATATAGCGACCAATATGAGGATGCGGAATCACCCCTGACTCAGGAAGACATAATGGCTGCCGGAAATGCAACCTTCGATCACCTATCCACAATTGACGACACACGTACTATTCTAGATTCGCTCCCAGCAATTCCTAATCTAGTTGCACCGGGAACCGAAGACCCCAACCTCACGTATTTAGATTTAAGCTCAAGCGCGTTCTTTAAAAAAATAGAGGATAACCTCCAAAAACAAGTAGGTATTGCCAAGGATAGAGATTCTAACACACAACAATATTTGCAAAATCTAGGAAAATCTGATGTCCACGTATTAGGGAAGATCGTCCGCCCTGGCCCTACGGGTTTACCAACTTGCACAATTTTTTACCTCGATCAAAAAGGAAAGGTACAACACGAATACGTACGCGTCGGCATAGAAAAAAAAGGCGGAAACACCCGAATAATGGTGTACGGCGGAGATAATCTCAGAAAAATTTTCCAAACAAAATCAAAATATCCACAAGACAAAAACAACACCGCTAACATGCTTGCATTAGCGGGCATCGACGAGGCTATAAAAGCACTCGAGAAACCTAATGAAAAAATAGATTTTATCGAAGCCCAGATCGCTGACGAAACTTTTCATCGTATATTAAAAGAAATAACAAACAAGCTCGACGAAATACAAACACATCAAGAATTACCCACCTTAGAAAGAGACAGAATACAAACGGTTTCTGAACACCTAAAAAAAATAGACAACTCAAACAGCCCTATTAAGGACTATATAAAGGAATTTCAAGAAACCCAAAAGAATAATCCAGTATTACATCAAACGCTCACAGAAATGGGAATCAACAAGTCCCTTTTAACAGGATTGGCAGAACAATATCGCAAAATTATACAAACTGGCCTTCAAGGAACAGAACAAACAGAGCTGAATGCAGTACAAACCACACTTCATGATGCTGCAAACGACCCACAAACACAAGTTATATTCGGGCACTCTACTGCAAAATTTGATATGAAAACATTTGCAAGCACTATGGCTGAGAATATCCAAAGTATTGCAACCCGATATCAGGGCATCACCACGCTCAATGATACGGAAAAACCAGCCTTTAGAATTAATGCCCATGAAGAAAAATGGTACAGAAAAGCCAACAGCGATATTACAATCCCCTTAGTGTTTAACGGTGCTCCACAACATCCTAAAGATCCTGCAGAAATCCGCATCAACGTCACAAGCTCTGCCAAAACAGAAACACTAAAATTTAGCGTGGAAGGTAAGCTAGCAGATGGAAAATCTATCCCTCTGACCGACAAAATGAATCTTGTTGCTGAAGCGCAAGCTTTAAGTATGATTAATCATTTTAAAAATGGGGGCACGGTAGCAGATATTCGTAATCTACAATTTTCTCCACAGGCTGATATGTATGCACGCATTAAATTTGCATTACAAGTACAACTCAAGACTTTGCAACTAGCAGGAGATCCTGCAGCTCAGCGTGTTGAAAATCAAATAAAGGCATTAGATCTTGGCGCCTTCATTAAAAAAGACCAGCGCCCCACAGTAGAAACCGCAGCACAAAAGCTCCTATATGCGATGCACAAAGATCCTGTCAATGTGGCTTTTTTTGCACAGCAACCCAAACCGGTTGAAAAAGAGACTGTTCCGCTGCCTGCAAGCGCCCACACCAGCAAACAGGCAAAGCAACATCAAAACGCACTAGAGCAAGAGACACCAAAGTCTGAAATCACCGTGACTCCTCCGCGACGCAGTCCCTAAAATAACCACCACCACAGTGCAACACCTAGCAATACGCGATAGCCCACAAAGGGCCACACACCTATTTTAGACAACAGGGGTACAAAGTTAGCAATACAGGCATAAGCCACCACACTGGTACATACCACCGCTGCCCCCATTGGTCCCCACGCCACAGGTGTAGCACTTTGCGCAATCTTAATACTCGTGAGCAATCCCGCCCCTAAGATCGTAGGTATTGATAATAAAAAAGAAAACCGCGCAGCTGCCTCAATACTTAATCCCAACCCCAAGCCTGCGCTCAAGGTAATCCCTGAACGCGACACCCCTGGTATTAAGCTAACGGCCTGACACAATCCTATGCATGCTGCTTCTTTGAACCCTATTTGTCCCCAGGATTTTTGTTGAGTCCCCTTTAAGTAACTCAATCCTAAAACAATCCCAAAAATTACCGACGTCGTAGCCAAGACCTTAGGGTCTCTCAACAAATGTGACACCAATGGCGCCAACCATAACCCCAGCACACAAGCCGGTAAGGTTGCAATCATCAAATAAAAGACACTCCAGGTATCCGCGGTCATGGTACGTGTTTTTAAAAATCCAAAGCTTGCAGTGATTAACCCCCATAACTGCACTCTATAGTAAGTTAAAACCGCCGCTAGCGTTCCAAAATGCACAGCCACATCAAAGGCCATACCTTGGTCTTGCCACCCTGTGAGCGCAGGAATAAGGGCCAAATGTGCAGAAGAAGATACAGGTAAAAACTCTGTTAAGCCTTGTATAACTGAAATAGTGAGGATTTGATCCCAATCCATAGTAAAACCCAGTGTAGAACCAGATAGATAATGGTGGGATTATAGCATTCTTAAAGTAAGAAAAGGAAATGGTGCGCCCGGAAGGAATTGAACCTCCGACCTCCTAGTTCGTAGCCAGGCGCTCTATCCAACTGAGCTACGGGCGCAACATGGAGCGTATTCTCTGCAATTTTAAGGTTCACGTCAACCGTTTTTTTATTTATTATTAGTGTTAGTTAATTTACTTCTGTTTATTAAAAATCTTATAAATTCACTCTGGTAGGTGCACAGAAAGCATGGTAACATGCTCGCGTCTTTTGGAGAGATGGCCGAGTGGTCGAAGGCGCTCCCCTGCTAAGGGAGTATGGGATCAAAAGTTCCATCGAGGGTTCGAATCCCTCTCTCTCCACCACCTCATCTTACACATACTCAAAACAATCAGTTCTAGCCAAGAGAACACCTCTATTACACCACGTTATAATTGCGATCCTATTTTCCATGCAGTGAAGTAGGGATTGGAAAATGGGCATTTTTACTCCTAAACTTTAGCTAAGCTACAAGCGCATCACGAACAGTTAATCCTCGCTTTCTAATTGGCCAGAGATATAGTTAGTCGAACAGATTGATTACGAGTGTGGAGCAAAACAATCACGCAAATGGAGGCAGCTATGGAAAACTCTATATTCATGTGGGGTATTTTTATATCGATTGTCCTCACATTGTTAGCGCTAGATCTTGGTTTTTTTCATAAAGAAGACAAAGAGATAGGTGTTAAAGAGAGTTTATGGATGAGTGCATTCTATATGCTCATCTCAGTCATTTTTGGATTATGGGTCTGGCATATAAAAGGCCTTGATAGTTTTGCTGAATACATCACGAGCTTTCTCGTTGAAAAATCACTTGCACTGGATAACATTTTTCTAATTTCTCTCATATTTTCCTCTTTATCCATACCTCTCAAATATCAGCACCGGGTTCTTTTTTGGGGAATTTTAGGGGTTATTGTCTTAAGAGCAATCATGATCGGACTGGGTGTTCAAATTATTACTCGATTCGAATGGATTTTATATGTGTTTGCAGCCTTTATGATTTTCACCGGTATAAAGATGTTTTTTATTTCTGATAAGCCTGTAGATATTGCTGAAAATCCTTTATTAATTTGGATGCGCAAGCACTTAAACATCACCGATAAATTACATGGGCAAAAATTTTGGGTTTATGAAACAGCATCAAACTCTCAAGTAAAAAAACTCTTTATAACTCCTCTGTTTGTATCGCTCATCATGATCGAATTTATAGATTTAGTTTTTGCTGTCGATAGTATCCCTGCAATTTTTGCTATTACTCAAGACCCCTACATCGTATACACAAGTAATATATTTGCTATATTAGGTTTGCGCGCTCTTTATTTCGCTTTGGCGGCCATTATTGATAAATTCTATTATTTAAAATATGCCTTAGCTGTTGTGCTAGTTTTTATAGGTTCTAAAATTTTTATAGCTGATGCATTTAATCTGGCGAAGATCCCTCCCGTAGTATCCTTAACCATTACGTTAACTATTTTAGGTGCCGGTGTTGCTTATTCTTTTATAAAAGCTAAAAAATAATACTTAAAAAAACGCTCATCTCATCAATGGGCGTTTTTTAACCTCAATACACATAATTATTTTACAGCAGCCCTCGTTAATCTATCCATCACCCCGTCCCAACCAGGAGAATCTGGTGGCATTTCAACAAATATTTTTTCCACTCCTGGGTGACCATCTAACTCATGCAGTGCAAGGTATAAATGCTTCGCATACTGTTCTTGTTCTTTTGGCATCTTGTAGTAAAAAAAATCATTTTTTATTGGTAAATCAGAATGGTGCATAATTACACTATTTTTTTCTGCCGCAGATAAGCTTGCTATTTGACTCAGAGTTAAAAGAAACAGAGGCTTTTCAGGCTGATAATGATGTTTCATATTTCCAGAAATTTTTTCTGTATGTGTTCTAGGGTTTTTAATTTTACACATTAAAACTTGTTCTATCATTTCTTGAGTGATAACCCCTGGCCTTAAAATAGTAGGCTCCTCTTTTGTCATATCAATAATCGTTGACTCTATACCTATAGCTGATATACCGTCATCAATAACAGCAGCAATTTTTCCATATAAATTCTTTATTATATGTTTTGTGGTTGTAGAACTTATTTTTTGATGTGGGTTAGCAGAGGGCGCCACTATTCCATTTTTCATTTTTTTAAGCACATCAAGCATCACTGTATTATTTGGAACACGAATTGCAACGGTGCTCATACCTCCTGTCACCAGATCATTGACGTTTTCTTTTTTGTTTAAAACCATAGTAAGCGGACCTGGCCAAAAAAATTCAGCCAATTTTCTTGCATATATAGAAATATTTTTAGCATAGAAATCTAGATTATCATAAGAATCTATATGTAATATCAACGGATGATTTGTAGGTCTACCTTTAACACTAAAGACTTTTTGAATTGCATGCTCATTGCAAGCATCCGCAGCAAGTCCATAAACTGTTTCGGTGGGCAATGCCACTAATTCACCGTCTTTTAATAATGCTACAGCTTCATCCACTTGATTATTTTTTAATATTTTTGTTCGCATTACACATCACACTTAAGGATTACAACATTGGCAATTTTCTGGATCTGCGGTTTTTTTAAGATCGTCTCGTCCTCTATTTTCCTCATACCCACATTTAACACACCCCAAAATATAGGTTTTCACTAATTCCGTTTCTGAACCACAAAAGCTGCACAAGAGCCCTTTTTGATATCGGATCACCCCCCAACCAGGATTCCTGCAGCTTGGGCAGTGCGTTTTTAATCTATCAGCCAGTTTAATAGCAAGCTCACGAATCACCTCCATACGAGATGGGTTTAAATGAGCGCGCATGTCTGTTTGCACCCAAACACCACTTTCTTTTTCATTCCTTATGCATTCTTGATATGCCGCATCAAGCCCTTCCCAACTCGTGATCCCCTTAAAAATTTTTCGTTTTTCTCCACTACCAGAACTCAGTATAAGCGCATGAGAGGGAAACATAGCTATTTTAGCAAACTGATGTAAATCTTCAAGTTCACTTACATTTTTTGTTCGATAATTAGTTTTTTCGCTTGCATGAGACAGATGTAAATGAAACCCTCTTCTGCGATCTATAAAATATAAAATCTCTCTATTATAAGGAACAAAAGGGAGGAAAGGATGCGGACTAAAACTTCCCTCACTTGCAATCGCAAACTCAACTTTATCTCCCAATGCATTAAAAGCCCATTCACATTTTTTCTTAACGCACGCTAAGGCATCACCTTTTCTTTCAACTTCACCAGAAAAGGTACCAAGCAGATCTGTATCCACCATATACTCTAAAACACCAGCCCCCAATTTTTCTAAAAATGGAGATGCTATCGCTAAAGATTTAGAATGCTTTGTTGTTAAAACGAAACAAGCACCTTGATATAAAGATTCATTTGCTAACTTATCTGATTCCATAAAAATCCCCTATTAAGCGAATAAATTTTATTATCTTCAGGATCCATAACAACCATATTTACCCAACCATTTTCAAAAAGCTTCTTCAAAGAAACCTCTGAAAATATAATATTTTTTACCGTATCTTTAGACGCAAAAACAAAAACCATAAGACGCTGCGGTTTATGATATTTTTTTTCATCACTTTCATACAAAGATTGTAATGGAAGACCATTCATTAAATCACTGGCATTACCTTGCATGACCCCAATTTTTCCAACAATATTTTTAGTTATTTTGCTTCCTCCGCCATAAGCAACATTATTTATTGTGGAAAAAAGATATTGCATATTTATCCATTGCGCAACAATCATTGGTCCCATCAATATATTTTTCAACAACACTCCTTGTTTATCTTTTTGATAATCATATGAATGTAAAAAGCAACGGCCCTCTAAATCTAATGAAGCGGTCAGAGAACGAGGCGCTATAATAAAAGCAGAATTACGTGCCAAACCCCATTCTGGGCGAACTTGCGCCCAATCATGGGCACGCAATCGGGCGTGATAAGCCTGCGGACCTTTAACACCTAACCGTTTCATGCGATCTACATTATTCAATTCTTTCGCCTTATCAAGATCCTGTTTTATTTTTTTTATATTCTCATTTTCTTCACCACAAAAAATAACCACCTCATCTGTTGTAGTATTATGTTCAGCAGCAACAAATATAGTTCCTTTGGGTATATGGATTCCATTTTTTGAAAGATACTCTTTGACTTTAGGGCAATTCATAATGGCCGCAAAAATTCTTGCATTCCCCCCTCCTCGCCTGCCTCCACAAGCCCCGCAATCTAACGCAGAAGAATAAGCATTATTTTCTGTCTTGCTACCGTGTCCACATATTAAGACCACAGGAGCAAAACTGCAGGTTAACCCCATCATTCGCAATGCGCTTTCAGCATAATTACATTTTTCTTGAAAAGGAATATTGTCAAGATCAAATTCTAATTGATGCTCAATTTTTTCTTCGTAATTAAAAAAACTTATTATTTTTGATGAAATTTTTGGAGATAAAGTTCTAACCCCCATCCAAACAGCACAAATCGGCCCTGCTATTTCCGCAAGAACAAAAGGCGTAAGAAAAGTATATTTTAAAGAACGGTATATTTTTTTTAAAGAACCTCTTAAAGCATATATTTTTTTAAATTTTAAAAAATAACCTGCTTTTATAGGGCGTTTTAAAACTTCATGTTTAGGTTTCAAGATAACCGGACATGAATCATAAGAAAATCCGGTTAGCTTATCTGTTATTTTCACCGGAACAGAAAAAAAACCTGCAAAACCGATTGTTTGATAATCCCCGACTGATTCTATTTTTTTCCTAAAAGGCTCCGAGCGGACATCAATACAGAACACAAACTGAGCTTTTGGAGCGTCAGCCTCTTGATGATTTTGTTTTTTAATTTTTTCTAAGAATTCTTCCTGGTAAGAAGATTCATTTTTTTTTATTGTGTGAAGCAAAATTTCTTTTTCATGTGTAGCTGTCGTTTTTTTTAAAGAAAGTATTTTTTTAGCTTCTGGCCAAATCAATACTGTCATCGCAAGTCGAACAGCAAGATAATCTACCTGACTAAAAAGAAAGGTGCCTGAATGTCCCGAGCACCATTCGGTTTTATACTTTATATAAGAAGCCCATCCAGGAAGCGTGACAAGTAGCAGCGTTAAAAATTCTTGTTGGTCTTCTTTTTTAATATCAAGAATACTCAAACATTGCTCAATTAACAGTTCTGGTTTTTCTGGTAACTTTTTTAGAAAACCAACTTTTGTTTTTATATTTTGATGTATTTTTTTATCGTAGCAAGCAAGTTTGCGCCAAGCATTATAAAACCCCTCTTCTTTAAGAGGCATTTGAATTCTAGCCTGCCCCTCTTCACAATAGACACCAAGCCATTTTATTGTTTCGGTGTTAATCAAGAGCATTTCATTTGGTAAATCTAATTGCTCAAAATAGCGCTGCGCATTGTTAAACGCTTCTTCTATTGGCATATCTTCAAACCCTTTTAGGGGGTTTACAGCCACCATATTCTGTAACGGCCAAAAAGGAGAAATTTTTAAGAAGCTATTTTTAGTTAAGGTTCTTATGCTATCAACCTCTTCTACTATTGGAGGGTTCTTTTGTTTCATTAATACATTCATACTAGACCTCATTAAAACTTATAATGGTTACGGTGGGCAGTGACAGTCTCTTGGTGCGGTTGACTAAAGTTTAGGTTTGCAACATACGCTTTTAAAAACCAAGAAAAACATCGATTGTTATTTTTTAATGGCCCTCTCATAAAAATAGTGCTAAGCCATACCACTGTTAAAACAGCGATAGCCACTATATGGAAAAAATTTAAAGACTGAGGCTGCATCACCCCCATAGGCTCCAAAAGAAAACTAATGAATTCCGCAGTCTCCCCATATAAAACTGCCACTATTAGCGTTACAAAAAATGTTACACTAAGCCTTTTAAGGCTTATCTCATTCAGCATTGAAAGTGCAAGATGGGTTCCTGAAAATAACACCATGAGCATTAAAATTAATGTGCTGTCTGCTGAAAACCAGGATTGGTTGCTAGCATAAGCAAACAGTACGCTACCAAAAGCACCGCAAAAAAGCGCCCACAAAAAAATTATAGGGTTTGGTTTGGAAAACGTCTCTAATTGTTTTTCTTGAGCAGCGCTGCCACTTCCAAGAAACAAATACGCTTTAAACATGCCATGCCAAAACAAATGTCCTACGGCTAAAGGAAATAAGCCAAGACCACATTGAAAAAATGTAAAGCCCATTTGTCCCATCGTGGAGCATGCAAGCATTCTCTTAACGTCGCTTTGCATTAATTTCCATAAATTGCCAATAAGTGCTGAAGCAAAACCTATAAGAAATATAATGGTCATAATGTACTCATATTGCAGATAAAGGGGCGCAAAGCGTACCAATATAACCCCTCCGCCATTAATGAGGCCTGCATGCATCACCGCGGAAATCGGTGTCGGTGAGTTTAAAGAACTAAGAAGCCATTTATGAAATGGCCATATTGCAGACTGAGACATCGCTGCTATCAGCAATAACAATAAAGCGAACTGTATGAGAACCGATAGATCGTGTTGCGTCACTATTGCACTAATGCGCATTGTTCCAGTGGCAGCATAAAATAATAAAAACGACAGCGTCATGCAGCTTAGACTGAACAGATAATTTTTGGCAGCAAGAATTCCAGAAGCTTTGGCTGCCTTCCATTTTGATTTATGGACCATTAAAGTAACCAAGAGGAAATTACTAAAGCAGGCGCTCATCAGGAACCAATATAAATGATCAGAACAAACCATTGCCATGACTGAAAAAATCAATAAAGTAAGGCGAATAAAAAAGGAGCGATATTTTGCATCTCCTTTCATATAGCGAGATGAAAACCCTATAACACAGACCCCAATATAAATAATCAAGGCCATCATGATAATTGCCAGCCCATCCAATTCATTAGTTAGTTGAAAAACATAATCTTTCATGTAGATATCACTTATAATGAAAATTTTTTGTACACTTGACTCAGTTTATCAACCGATGTAGCATTAGTAAAATTAATTAACTTTATGGTATCGATTAGAAAAGCTAATGAATATAGACACGCTGACGCTACAATACTTTATTGCTGTTGCAGAAACTGGAAGCTTTACAAAAGCAGCGGAACAGGTTGGACGCACACAATCCGCGATTAGTCAGCAAATCATTAAATTAGAACAACAGCTAGAAAAAAAACTACTCATACGGGATAAGATTTTAACCCTGACGCCAGATGGAGATGTGTTTTTAGGGTACGCTAGGCAAATATTTGCCTTACACAGAGAGGCAATAACGAGATTTCGAGAACCTGAATTGACAGGAGAAGTACGCTTTGGGTTACCCGAAAACTTTGCCAGTGCGTACCTATATGAAGTACTCACAGATTTTTCTCGCATGCATCCTCGCATTTTTCTTAACATTGAATGTGATTTAACGCTTAACCTTTTTGAAAAATTTAAAAAGAAAGAATTCGATATCGTATTAGTTAAAATGAATCGCCCTGAAGATTTTCCAAACGGTGTAGAAGTGTGGTCAGAACCTCTCAACTGGGTTGGAGATGCCAACTTAATAGATCCAGAAAAGCCTATTCCTTTGGTGCTCTCTCCTCAGCCTTGCGTTTATCGTAGAGCAGCCATCCAAGCTCTTGAAGAGATAGGAAGATCATGGCGTTTGGTTTTTTCAAGCACAAGCTACACCAGTACAGTTGCCGCAGTAAAAGCGGGGATGGGCATTACAGTCATGCCAAGCACACTTATACCCAGCGACCTTAAAGAAACAAAAACTCACCATATGCCTCACCTACCTGACACCCACGTTTCTTTATTAAAAGAAAAAGCAGACAATAACATCATTAATGCGTTAGAAGGTTTCGTACTCAAAAAACTGAGGCATCTTGCTTTAAAATGACATCCATAAAATATATTACCATGACAGAAAAAGTTTATATAAAAAAACAATAAAAAATATTAAATAAAAACTTAAAACTTCTGACCAACACACAAACATAATCTTTTTTTAAAATAATCGAATACAAAACACTGCTCCCGCTCTCATTTTCTAGTAAAAAAACTAAACAATAAACCTTTTTTTGCCGATACAGCCTATATGCATAGGCTTTTATTACCGTATTAGGTCAAAAATGAAAGATCACATTATTATTTGCGGCCTAGGCAGCATCGGATTTCGGACTTACACATTATTAAAAAAAACAGGTCATCAAGTTGTTGCCATTTCAAATATGACTGAGGATGAATGGCGTTGGCAGCTTGAAGCGAATGAAGATCTTTTCTTATTAGGAGATGCCCGGGATGATAACCTTTTAATTCAAGCTGACATAAAAGATGCTAAAGCGATTTTAACGCTCACTGATAATGATATGGTAAATATTTCTATTGCTATGGATGCCAGAGCATTAAATTCGACTATAAAAATCATTATGCGCATGCATGACCATCAATTAGGGAAACACATCGCTCACGCCTTAGGGATCCACCAAGTATTTAGTATGCCTGAATTGGTCGCTCCAGTTTTTTATGGCAACACTTATCATCCAATTATTGCAGAATTCAAAAAAAAAGGCGTATCTTATTTTGTGTCTGCAGATTTAAAAAGCAATCTAAAAGAATCTCATTTAATTTTAAAAGAAAACCATACCAATTCTGCTAATCAAAAAAACACTAATAACCCCACCTGTCTATTTGCTTACAATTCATCCGTACACAAAAAAAAGAAAAAATTTAATTTTAAAATATTTCGTCGATTCCTTTATTTAAAATCTCCTGTTTTTGAAAATTTTAGACTATTTTTATTCATTTTAGTCTGTTTTATTTTTACTGTTGCTTTTTTTCTAAGCTGGGCTATGTCACTGAGCTTTGTTGATGCAATTTATTTTGTCACAACAACAGTCACCACTATCGGGTATGGTGATTTTAATTTTTCAAACACGGGGCCTTTATTAAAACTATTTGGCTGTTTTCTCATGTTATCTGGTGCTGCAGCAATAGCGGTGTTATTTAGTTCAATAACCGAGATTATTTTGTCTAAAAAATTATCCAGTTTAGTAGGAGGGCAACCGCTTCCTAAAGCCAATCATGTGATTGTTCTTGGTGCAGGACCTATTGGGCAACAAATAGTCTCTATGCTACTAAAAGATGAAGTACCGATTGTAATTGTTACCGGTGGTCTAAAAGATCACTATGCCGACGATATTAATCGAAAAGTAGCGCTCGTAGATGGATATCTAAAAAGTAAAGACACACTCATGCGGGCAAATATTCAAACAGCAAAAGCCATTGTAGTGATAACAGATGACGATGTCGAAAACCTTAGTATTAGTTTAACGGCCAAAAAACTGAACCCGAAATTAATGAATATCATTCATGTGTTTAGTCCCAAGTTAGCGGAAAAACTACAGTTTTTTTTATCCTTAGATCGAGTATTATCAACACCCGAAATCGTTGCACCGTATTTTGTTGCAGCTGTTTTTGGAGAAAATATATCCTTAGCCTTAGAATGGGAAGGGCAGTTACTCTATCTTTCTAGTGAAGATGCTCTACATGCCAATTCGATTTCCTCAATTCCATTAAAACAATCATCACTACCCTCACCGCCTCTTAAATAAGCAGTTACCCTACCAACTAAATGATTACTCCTCTCCCAAAAAAATCAACTCCACTTTCTATAGATCTCAGCATACTGCATGTATATACATATACTATTTTCAGAAAAAAACATTCAGCCAAACAGCTTGCACCCGCTTATTTAAAAATAACACATTGATTTATATATTTTTTTCATTCTCGCACCAAATATGGAAACAATTTTTTGTTTTTTTTGCGTCGCATTTGCGACGAATTTGCGTCGCAAAAAAGTTGATTATTGTAAAAAAAAAAACACTAAACTCTTACTCAAGGAGTCATACTATTAGAGGCGTAGCATTTGACAGCCACCCTAAATTTAGAATTAAAATGCCAAGAAGGTGAAGGTTTAAAAGTCGAGTTTAAAGAAAAACTGACCAATCTTGATCGCGAAATCGTTGCATTTGCTAATGCTTCTGGCGGTGAAATTTTATTGGGCGTCAATGATGATGGCTCCATCAAAGGTATCGACATCACTAACAAATTACTCAGCCAAATCCAGGATATAGCCCGCAACTGCGACCCCAGCATTGCTATTGAACTTCAGCACTATAAATCACTCGGTGTACTGGTCATTACAATCCCAGAAGGCGACAATAAACCTTACAAATGCGCAGATGGATTTTTTTTACGAATAGGCCCTAATGCACAAAAATTAAAACGAGATGAAATCATTCAACTTATTAATACAGCAGGGAAAACACATTTTGATGAAATATATAATCAAAAATTTGACTATACTAATGATTTTTCTAGTGCCGCACTACAATCCTATCTCAAGCAATGCGGACTCCAATTAAAAGCCTCTGAAGAAGATATTTTACTCAGTTTAAATTTAGCCAAAAAGACAAGTGAAAAAAATATTACTCACCCATACAGGTGTATTATTTTTTGCAAATAACCCACAAGCCTATTACCCTGAAGCCTTTATTACTGCCGTGAGATATCAAACAAACGATCGCTTTTCTATTCTCGATAAAAAAGATTTCACAGGTTCTCCGATTACACAAATTGAAGAAAGTTTAGCCTTTATCATGCGTCATATCAGCGTTAACATTCATATTGATGCCACACAATCTATCATGCGCCAAGAACGCTACGATTATCCACCCACCGCATTACGTGAAGCCATCATTAATGCTGTCACACATCGTGATTATTTATACGATGGCTCACATATCTATATTCATATGTATCCTAACCACATTGATATCGAAAATCCCGGCGGACTCTATCCTGGATTAACCATTGCAGATCTCGGACATCGTAGTGTGCGACGCAATAGATTAATTGCAGACTTATTACATCGTGCAAAATATATTGAGCGCGTTGGTAGCGGATTTGACCGTATGCAACAAGAACTCCTCCATAATAATAACCCTGCTTTAGAAGTCAGCGCTACTAATTTTTTTAGCATTCGTTTTTTTAAACGGATCCCAAACGTCAACTTACAAACATTAACCACACGCCAGTTGGCGATCTATCACGCCTTCCTAGAACGACCACAATTAACCAAAAAAGAAATTGCCCTCACCCACCAAATCAGCGAAGACACAGTGCTCCGAGAATTAAAAATACTACTACAAGAAAAATTAATCGAAAAACACGGGGAAGGTCGCCTCACCCACTACCGCCTGATCAAAAAATAAGGTACTCAACCAACTACCTAATGAGGTCTGCCTGTCCTGTGCCCTTGCCTTATCCCCTGCCTTTCCCCTACACTGCTAAAGTCAGCAAGATGAAATCAAGGAAGATACATGCTCGGCACCCTTGTGTTGGTCTACATATTGACCACCTCCCTCTTCGGGGTGTACATCGCTAGAAAGGTGCATACCATTGCAGGCTTTGCCAGCGCTAATCGCTCGCTCCCCTTGCCGGTTGCTACAGCAACG
Organism: uncultured Francisellaceae bacterium; assembly: GCA_964524705.1. Classification (GTDB taxonomy): domain Bacteria; phylum Pseudomonadota; class Gammaproteobacteria; order Berkiellales; family Berkiellaceae; genus CAZGDB01. The sequence continues at coordinate 4,495 of CAZGDB010000014.1, read as the reverse complement.
GTTTTTGCAACTTGGTTTGGGTCTGAATCTATTCTTGGGATCCCAGCAGCTTTTGCAAACCACGGCATAATTGGCGTACTTTCAGATCCAATTGGTGCCTGCCTATGCCTGATTATTATGGGTGCCTTCTTTGCCAAGACCTACTACAATCTTAATGTACTGACTATTGGTGATTTCATCAAACATAAATATGGTCACTTTGCGGAACGTACGATTTCATTAGCGATTGCTTGTTCCTATTTAGGATGGATGGCTGCTCAATTTATGGCATTTGGGTATGTGATGAATCTCATCACCAATGGAATCCTTTCCTTTAACCATGCCATTATTCTAGGTGCACTCATCACCATCTGCTACAACTACAATGGTGGGATGATGTCTGTGGCCTTTAATGACTTTATACATGCCATTATGACAATTCTAGGACTGATATACACGCTCTATCTGGTGACACAAGGCCCGAATAGTTTTTGGTCTACGGTACACACTGCGATTACTGATTCTAGTTATCAATTTAGATATGATAAAACATATCCCAATATCTTCAGTGTCATCACCGTAGTCTTTGCTATGATTTTAGGAACTATTCCTCAACAAGACACCTTTCAAAGAATCATCTCCTCTAAAGATGCAGCTACTGCACGCGCCAGTGCTATCTTAGGAGGCGTGGTTTACTTAGCTGTCACCATAATGCCTGTTTTAATTATGGTCGCTGTACTGCACGATCCAAACCAAAGCGCTTTGCTAGCCAATCAACCTACTAAAGAACTCTATATGCTACATTATATTATCAATACCATTCCTGTATTTGTACAAGTGCTCTTTTTAGGCGGTGTCTTTGCAGCAATTTTATCGTCCATCGCAGGAACAACCTTAGCTTCTTCGGTTATTTTTAGTAATAACGTTGTGATTTCGATGTATCCGCATATACATAAGCTCCTGGCTATGCGAACCGGGCTGGTATGCTCTGTGATACTGAGCGCAAGCATTGCAGCGTTTTCAACAAAATCTATTCACAGTTTGGTAGAAAACAGTGGTAATGCGACCATGACGATTGCTTTTGCCCCACTGGTAGCAGGGTTGTTTTGGAAAAAAGCCACCAAAGCAGGTGCAATAGCCTCTAGCATGGGAGGCGCGCTTACTTGGATAGGACTCTCCCTCTATGCTTTTATCACAGATTATAATTTTTTCATTCCACCCGCACTGATTGCACTAATAGTCTCGGTTACCCTTATGATCTTGATTTCACTATATACGTACGACCCTAGCAAAGCTGTGACAAAAAAGTAGCTGCTGGCACAATCACTGGTTCTAAATAGGTAAAACAATCTACATGTTGGTACTCGAGATCTACGGCTACCTGAAAGGCATGCTGTGTTTTTAACATCTGATGAAAATAATACAAATGCTCACTAATACTTTGGTTGCCTGACTTTTTCACCTCTACTAGGAACCAGGGTTCTTTATTCTTCACCACTAAAAAATCCACTGCACGTTTTTCTTTATCACGTACAAAATACAACTCACATTTGCCTTGCCCTGTATCTGTCCAAAACTGCACTGCTTTTAACAAATGACTCACTACAAAATTTTCTTTTTTCGCACCAGGATCTGTCATATCCGACCAATCCATTAAATATACTTTGGGTTCTTTAAGCAGGCTACGTATCACATTGTGAGACCAAGGCCGAATTAAAAAACAATAATAACATTCTTGTAAGGTTTGCACCCAAGATTGAACGGTCGTAGCAGCCACTCCCACCTTCTTCGCCAGCGTTGCAAAAGTTACCACTTGCCCAACTTGTTGTCTAAGCAGTTCAGCTAATAATTCAATAAATATTTAACTTAGAACTACCCGTCACAATAATACAGACCTTATCTTTATATAAATCAAAAAATCCTTTTAAAAAATTTTTCCATTCTCGGTATTTATGCAATTCATGAAATACCACGATTGGTTTTTTTTCATATACCTCTAATAAATTATAGCGCTCTGCCAATGCTATGGCGCCTTCTAAAATCGCTAAACGATGATCCGTACGCCCCAGTTTAAATAAATAAAATGATCTGTAAGTGCCTGTGCCATCTGACTAATAGTGCTCTTCCCTACCTGGCGTAGGCCAGCTCAAAAAAACATCTGATTATAATTTTGTAAATGTCGTTTTACGATTTGCGTATAGAGCCGCTGCATAAGGAGTCGTCCAACTCACCAAAGCGCTCTGACTAATATAATCTTAATCAAAGATTAGCCAAGACTTTTCTAGCATTGACGCTAGATTAGTCAGACCATGCAGAATTACACATAAAAAACTACCGCCGAATCCGGACGATGTCTCCGGATTCAGCAGCATAATTTACATAACTAATTGATATTACTACACTACCTGTCCAGCAGCCCAGCCAGAAGACCACGCCCATTGAAAGTTAAAGCCCCCGAGCCAACCTGTGACATCCAAAACTTCACCTATGAAGTACAATCCTGGCACTTTAGTCGCTTCAAAGGTTTTAGAAGAAATTGCATCACAATCAACGCCCCCTAAAGTCACCTCTGCCGTACGATAGCCTTCTGTACCATTAGGACGTAATTCCCATTGTTGTAAGGTGTTTGCCACTTCAGCTAAGGTTTGATGGGCACAATCAACTACACTGTGTTCCAAAACACTGTCTTCAAAAAATGCAGCGATGACACTTTTGGGAAACTGTTCAGTCAAGATATTTTTAAGATGTCGTTTACTACCCTGTCCCTTTAAGGCTAATAAATGCTCATACAAATCCAATTCAGGATGTAAATTCAAGGTCAAAGACTCTCCAGGCTCCCAATAAGAGGACATCTGCAAAATCGCAGGCCCACTCAAGCCCCGATGAGTAAATAAAATATTTTCTTGAAAACTAGTCCGGGTATTACCTACACGCGCAGGCACTGACACCCCAGACAAGGGCACAAACCGTTCTTTATCTTCAGGATGTAAGGTTAAGGGTACAAGTCCTGCACGCGTAGGCCATACCTTGAGCCCAAATTGTTCTGCCACTTGATATCCAAACGGTGTCGCCCCCATAGTTGGGATTGACAACCCACCCGTTGCTATCACTAAAGATTGTGTCTGAAAGGTCCCGTGCGTGGTGATCAGCTTAAAGCCGCCTGTGATTTGCGTCAGACTCAAAATACGGCACTCTAGTTGTAACTGCACTGCTGCCTTTTGACACTCCACCAATAGCATATCGACGATTTCTTTAGATTTGTTATCACAAAACAGTTGCCCATGCGCTTTTTCATGAAAGAGAATACCGTGTTGTTGGACTAGCGCAATAAAGTCCCATTGGGTATATCGTTTCAGTGCAGATTTACAAAAATGTGGATTATGGGACAGATATTGTGCGGGACTCACATGATAGTTCGTAAAATTACATCTGCCCCCCCCTGACATCAGGATTTTTTTCCCAGGCTTGTTAGCATGGTCTAAAACAAGAACGCGTCTATGGCGTTTACCGGCTTCTATAGCGCACATTAGGCCTGCTGCGCCTGCGCCAATGATAATAACGTCTAACGATTGCACAAAGGCACCTGCGCGACATCATTTCGTAAATACACGGGTTTTAAATCTAGTGGCGACTGCATCGATAAGGATAAAACTTGTTGCATCTCTAATAAAATCGGTGCGATAAGCCCTACTGTATAAGTAGGTTCTAACATACCTATGGCTGCACAACCTGCCCATTGCGTTGGTATTGCGTTTATAGGGGCCATAGCATCCTCACTACGCACTTTAAATGTCGCCCCCCTACCTTCATAGGTTCCAAGATAAATTTCTTGCATACGCGCATCCAGGATAGCTGTAACACTATCGATCGCATGTAAGTGTAATGCACTAAACGCACAAGCAGCCAAACTGGAGACTGTCATAACAGGCAGATCTAATGCAAAGGCCAGGCTCTGTGCGACTGATAATCCCAAACGAACACCAGCAAAACTTCCGGGGCCTTGCGTCACCACAATTGCTTGTAGTTGCGTGCGAGTACACCCTGATTGGGTGAAGAGTAGATCTAGAGTGGGTAAAATTTGTGCCGACTGATGGGCGGATTGTCCTAAAGGGGCTTGCCATACCTTTTGACCAACCCTTAAGGCTACACTGGCATTAGGGGTTGCCGTATCAATGGCGAGTACAGTTTGCATCCTATGGGACTCCTTTTGGGGTGGGATGCAAGTCTATCAACAAACTTAGACAAAAAAAAGAGGGGCCGAAGCCCCTCTTGGACGTAAGATCAGGGATTAACCTGCTTTACGTGCTGCTTTACGACGTGCAGGACGTTTAGCTTTTTTAACGCCAACGCTTTTCTTCACGACTTTTTTCACAGCTTTCTTAGCTACTTTTTTAGGAGCAGCTTTCTTCACAGCTTTTTTAGCTGCTGGTTTTTTCTTCGCTACAGCTTTTTTCTTAGCTACAGGTTTCTTTTTCGCTACAACTTTTTTCTTAGCTGCAGGTTTCTTCTTCGCTAC
>CAZGDB010000013.1:28044-44354 GCA_964524705.1 uncultured Francisellaceae bacterium | reverse complement strand
CAAGTATTGTAGTTCACCCAGTATGATCAGGTTTGATCAAGTTTGGGAGAGCGGGGAATCAATAATCGTTGCTCTAACACCTTCAAAATATCACGCACTTCACAGGCCTTTTCAAACTCTAAGGCTGAAACATGAGTTGCTAACTTTGTTTTTAAGCGTTTGATTTCCGCGATTAAATCCTTCTCTGAATGAAACTCTGAAACCATAACTGCAGGCGCTGTCTTACCCTTGCCTTTACCCTTCTTAGGTGCAGGCGCCCCTAAGTCCAACACATCCTGAATGGCTTTTTCAATACGCATAGGTGTTATCTGATGCAAAGCATTATAGGCTTCTTGTTTAGAACGACGCCGTGCGGTTTCATCCATTGCTTCACGCATACTTTTGGTGACTTTATCTGCATATAAAATAGCAGTACCCTCTATATGTCGAGCAGCACGACCAATAGTCTGCACCAAGGAGCGTGTAGAGCGTAAAAACCCTTCCTTATCTGCATCTAGAATGGCTACTAAAGAGACTTCTGGTAAATCCAGACCTTCCCTTAAAAGGTTAATCCCTACCAAGACATCAAAGGCACCCAACCGTAAATCCCGCAAGATTTCCATACGTTCTACGGTATCAATTTCCGAATGTAGATATCTGGTTTTCACCCCATGCGTATTGAGATAATCACAAAGGTCTTCAGACATTTTTTTAGTCAAAGTCGTTACTAAGACACGTTCTTTTCGTGCTGCGCGTATATTGGCTTCTGATAATAAATCTTGTACTTGGCTCGCAACAGGTCGAATCACAATAATAGGATCTAAAATCCCCGTAGGACGCACCACCTGGTCTGTCACAGTCTTAGAATGGTCATACTCGTAGTTTCCTGGAGTAGCTGAGACAAATACTGTCTGTGGTGCTCTGCTTTCAAATTCCTCAAAAGTTAAAGGTCTATTATCTAAAGCAGAAGGTAATCTGAACCCATAATTGACTAGATTTTCTTTACGAGCCCTATCCCCTTTATACATCGCGCCCAATTGAGGCACTAAAACATGTGACTCATCTAAAAATAGTAAGGCATCTTCTGGTAAGTAATCAAACAAGGTCGGAGGTGGCTCTCCTGGAGCATGCCCTGTCAAATGACGCGAATAATTTTCAATTCCTGAACAATAGCCAACTTCCTGCATCATCTCTAAATCATACTGCGTACGTTCTTTTAAACGCTGATATTCTAATAATTTATGTTCTGACTCTAAAACAGCTAAACGTTCTTTTAACTCCAGCTTAATATTTTCCATTGCATTAACAACTTGTTCTCGTGGAGCAACATAATGGCTTTTCGGGAAAATAGTAACTTGTGCACAACGCCCTAAGATTTCTCCCGTCAATGGATCTAAATGTGCCAATTGCTCAATCACATCATCAAAAAATGCAATTCTAATGGCTGCTAACCCTGAGTCCGCTGGAAACACATCAATCACTTCTCCACGCACCCTAAAGTTCCCACGCTCTAACACCATATCATTACGTTTATATTGCATGGCAACTAACTTCTGTAGGATCATCTTTGGATTAAAAATTTCACCTTGTTTGAGCGACAAGGTCATCGAAAGGTAAGCGCTAGGATCTCCCAATCCATAAATAGCTGACACTGTTGCCACAATAATACAATCACGCCGTTCTAATAGGGAACGCGTTGCAGATAACCGTAGTTGTTCGATTTGTTCATTAATCGCAGAATCTTTTTCAATATAGGTATCACTAGAAGGCACATAGGCTTCAGGCTGATAATAATCATAATAAGAAACAAAATATTCCACGGCATTATCTGGAAAAAATGCCCGCATTTCCCCATAGAGCTGTGCAGCTAAAGTTTTATTAGGTGCCATAATCATAGTCGGCCGCTCTAACTGTGTAATGACCTGCGCCATCGTAAAAGTTTTACCAGTTCCAGTAGCACCTAAAAGTGTCACATGTGGCTCTTTAGCCTGTAATGCTTTGGTTAAGGTGGCAATCGCTGTGGGCTGATCTCCACAGGGTGAAAAATTTGTCTTTAACGAAAATAAAGCCATTGGACACTCTACTAAACTGTGGCATAGTCGCACGAATTAAGTTCGGCATATGCGAGAAGAAAGTTGACATACAAATTATCACAGCGCTCCCAAAAAATCAAACCCTCTCCTACTCTGACCTTATCTGCTAAGGCACAGAGCTTAAAAGCAGCAGGACAACCGGTGTTAAACTTAGCCGTTGGGGAGCCTGATTTTGATACCCCAGAACATATTAAAGCAGCAGCTATTAAAGCGATTCAAGATGGTTTTACAAAATACACCGCTGTTGAAGGCATAATGCCGTTGCGTGAAGCTATCGTACAAAAATTTAAAACTGAAAATAATATTAGTTACCATGCGAACCAAGTAATGGTTTCTTGTGGCGGCAAACAAGTTTTTTATAACCTTGCGCAAGCCTATTTAAATGAAGGTGATGAAGTCCTGATTCCCGCCCCCTACTGGGTCTCTTACCCAGATATGGTGCTCTTAGCCAATGCCACCCCTAAAGTTATTGAAACCAGCGTAGAGACCGCACATAAGCTTACCCCTGCACTCTTAGAAGCCGCACTGTCTCCTAAAACGAAAATGTTGGTTCTTAATAGCCCTTCTAACCCCAGTGGTATGGCTTATACCTTAGCAGAGCTCAAAGCCTTAGCAGAAGTATTAAAAAAATACCCTGATGTGCTAGTTGTGTCTGATGATATTTATGAACACAGCCTGTGGTCTATGGACTTTGCCAATATCGTCATGGCTGACCCATCGTTTCAGGACCGTACTTTAGTTTTAAATGGAGTATCTAAAACTTATGCGATGACTGGCTGGCGTATAGGCTATGCTGCAGGCCCTACTGAACTGATACAAGCCATGGGCATGATTCAAAGTCAAAGCACCTCTAACCCTTGCTCGATTGCACAAAAGGCAGCTCTAGCGGCACTAACAGGGCCCCAAGACTTTTTAGCTACCTCTCGTAACATCTTTAAAAAACGACATGATACATTGATTCAACAGTTGAATAAGATACCCGGTATCCACTGTACCCCTTCCGATGGCACATTCTATACCTTCCCTAGCGTAGAAGGCGTACTACGCAATCACCCGCAATTAGCCGATGATTTAGCCTTAAGTAACTATCTGCTACAAAAAGCATTATTGGCTGTAGTCCCAGGAAGCGCGTTTGGCAGCCCAGGACACCTACGGTTATCCTTTGCAACCAGTGATGCAGTCCTAGAGGAATCAGTAACGAGATTGGCAGAAGCATTAGCGACTATCCAGGCATAAAAAAACCTCCGAAGAGGTTTTTTTATGTGTTAGAACATATGTGTTTAATGCTTCTTATGCTTCCGCTGTTCCGATTGTTCAACTCCCTGACTGAATCCTTTCGCCTGTTGTCGTGCAGCTAGCCTGAGAGTCGTTGCTATAAAATTTTGCTCTTCTTCTGGTGTGCGTGCGCCAAAACGTAATTTGCGCTCTTCAGAAGATGTATTAGAAGGTGCCGGAGATACTGACGCATCATCCTTTACTCGTAATTCCCATGCAATAGCGTCTTCACGATCTAATTGTGTTCCAGCGTCTTCTAACCCTTGTTTAAAACTATCTGCAATCCCATTGGCAGCTTTTACAAGTTTATAAAGCCCAAAACCTACCAACCCAGCAACTGCAAAACCTGCCATTGCCCCAAAGCTCATACCTGCAAATACACCCGCTACTTTAGCTACTACTCCCATAACCGTTGCATTAACCACTGCTGCGTTATAATAGTACGCTGCACCCACCGCTACAGCCCCAGCTAATCCTAAAAGTTTTTGTCTAAATGTCATAATGCACTCCTCTTGTTATTCTTTTGATGCTCACTCAAATAAAGTATCACAACTAACTATTAAAGCCAATAGTCAACTAACTTATGTGTGGAGTGATAAATGCATATACAATCAAGACTCATCTTTTCTGTAGGCAATAAAAAACCCTCCGAAGAGGGTTTGAAAAACAATAGGTTAAACCGAGGGTGTATTTTTTTTAGAACCGCCTACAAGTTTGTTATATCCTACAATCGCATCAATCACCGCTGGCTGATCCTTATAAGTAACATGTATTAAAGATGTATCTATTTTACCTTTTCTTGTAAATGTGTTTACCGGAGGTTGAACAGTAAGAAAATATTTCTTGTATTCGTCTACAGTTGATAGTCCTGCTTTAGCTGCTTCTACTTTAGCTGCTCTATAAGCACGCACTTTATAAACTACTAATCCTAATACTGCGATTCCAGCTACAGCACTTGCCATCATCCCAAAGCTAACGCCTGCAAACAATGATGCTATTGCTGTACCAGCTGTTTTTAACATTGCAAAACCGGTTTGTACCATCGCTGGGTTCTTATAAATCCCAAAACCTACTGCTGCTAATCCTGCTAAGCCTAATGCTTTTTTTATTTTAGTCATGATAAAACTCCTAATTGTTGTTGTTTTTTAACTAACTCAAGAATGTTATCACAAAAAATTATAAAAAATCTATAGTTATTCTGCTTAATTATAAAAATCTGGCGAGAGTCTAAGTTCTTCAGATAACTTTAATGTGTTAGGTTATTATTACCAAGTTACATTAAAGTTGCCAAAGCCTGTGTATATTCTTTAAAAGGTGCAGAACTTTGTAGTTCCTTCCAACCTGGCGCCTCTTTTTTAGCCTTTAATACTATCGTACGCTCCCCTTGCCACTGTGCAAGACTGCTCGCATCTAATAACTCTGTCACCTTATCAGGTTGATGACATACCAATAATAAATCACACCCTGCTTCTAGGGCCAAGCGTGCGCGCTCTGTATAGGAAGAGACAATCGCAGCACCATTCATGGCTAAGTCATCTGAAAATATCAGCCCCTCAAACCCTAACTCTTGCCTTAAATGCTGTAACCACTTTTTAGAAAAAGTAACCGGTTCTGGTGCTATCTGACTAAACACGATGTGTGCGGTCATAATCGCATCCATCTGTGGTGCTAAAGTCTTAAAAGGCACTAAATCTTGTTCTAACTGCTGCCAACTGCGTTCATCCACCGGCAGTGCTAAATGAGAATCTGCCTCTACCCCACCATGTCCTGGAAAATGCTTACCACAGCTGGCAATACCCATTGTGTGTAACGTTTTTAAGTATTGTGCCCCTAAGGTAGTAATCGTTTGCATATCATTACCAAAAGCACGATTACCGATAATCGCAGAACACCCTGCTTTATCCAGTACGGGTGTAAAGCTAAAATCAATGCCTACGGCCCGCAACTGCGAAGCCATAACCCATGCATGCATTTGGGTCAATGTCAGCGCATATATAGGATCTGAAGCATACACCTCCCCTAAACTGGCTAAGGTAGGGAGCACAAAGAACGGATCTTTAAATCTTTGAACCCTGCCACCCTCTTGGTCCACCGCAATAAATAAATGAGGTGCAGCGTTTTTGATTTGACTGGTGAGTTCCTGTAACTGCTCTAATGAATGAAAGTTTTTAGCAAATAAAATCACCCCTTGGGTTCTAGGGTGCTGCAGTTTTTCTTTTTCTTCTGGTTGTAGCGTTAACCCTGCAACATCAAATACTAAAAAACCACTCATTTTGATACCTCACTAAAAGTCTCATCCAAGTCTGCAATATATACTGGCAAGCCCAAAGGTACTTGCTCAAACAACGTTATCATATCATGGTTACCTAAACGTACACATCCATGAGAAGCTGGAGTGCCTATTTGATCTTCTGCAGGGGTACCATGTAAATAAATATAGCGCGCTCTGGTATCACAGTCGCCCCCTTGGTTCTTACCTGCCTCCAAGCCCATTAACCAAAGTATACGGGTTAAAATCATGTCCTCGGTCGTACTCACGCCAGGTTCATAACACTGCCCAGTAAAGACTCTTCCCTTAAAGATTGCATTTATAGGTTGACCTTCGCCAATTTTTGCGTAAATTGCATGCCAACCCCTTGGGGTTTGTAAACTGTCTTTACGTTCACCTAGTCCGTAACCGGAGGTAGAGACAGGATAGGAGACCAAGGGCAGATCTTGCGCGTCTAAGGCCCACAGCCTTTGCTGTGCAGGATAGATTTTTAAACAATGGATCTGCTTTACAAAAGGAATCATGACATGTCCAAGTCTTTATTACGTTCTTTATTGACCAGTGTGATACTCAGCGCCGCATTATGCAATAGTGTTGCACATGCTGCTTATCCAGTTACACAAATTATGTTTGATAACCATACTGATTTAGCTTTAAATGCCCTGATTGCAGGTGTCCCTGGTAAACCCATCCCTGCTCAAATTAGTAACTATCCGGTTCCTTATACCGCAGTCTGGTATGCCTGCGCCTATTCTGGCGTCATGCATTCTTGTCCGATTGGGTTTACAGACCAAAAGAATGGTCTACCTGTTGCAACCGTCAACATCAAAGTTGAAAATGCCCAAGTCATGGGTGCGCCAACCATTTACCCACCTTACTCAGGTATGTTCAGTGTAAGCGGTTGGGAAGCAATTCCTGTACAACGCATCACGATTAATAAAATCTAAGTTGTACTCTCTAAGAGAGCGGCAATCTGACTCAAAGAACCGCTCTCTTTTTTATCTTTAGTTATTCAGCTACTCTTAGGCAAAGATCACAATGTTAAGACCACAACACACCCCAAACCAATTTTTAACAGCCATCCAATCCGTTCTAAACGGACAGACAAACTTCTCCGAAGTATCGGATATTCTCTGTCCATACTTACAAACGCTTAAAGAATCACGGCAAAGCATGGCTAATTTTTCATTTTCTGGAGCAGCCATCAGAAAAATGAAACTACGCTTCAAAGCACAAGTACAGCCCGCTTTAAACCAAACCTATGCACTACTAAATTATCTCAACCAACATCCTACCATCGTGCTGCAACCTAATGAAATAGAAGCCCTCAAAGCCCCCTTTCCTTGGGGTGATACACCAGAACAAGCCAAGATTTTAAAAGCATTTGAGCAACTCCACCCAATAAGGCCTGCGGCTATCATACTCAGCCAAACGCTATACACTAGCTCACCCTATACTCTGCAACCACAACCCGATGCTACCCAAGATACTAGTTATCAGTATCAACCCTAAAACATTCGCCCGTCCTTTATCCCATAATAACACACGAGTGGTCCAAGCTTTTTTCTTAAATTGCTCTTGCGCTATACGCACCCAACGTGATTGTGGGGCAACGTTAAAAACATAACCTTGGTCTTTCTCTAAGGTATAAGTCTGCCAGCTCCCATCCCCTATCGCAGGCTCAAAAAACCTGCCATACCCTACCACCCCTTGTGCATGCATACCATCAATCGTAGAGACCATAAAACCATCATAATATTTAGGTATTTTTTTAGCATTTAAATGGCTCACCCGCTGATAATTCGGTGCTGCAATCAACGTATCAATCCCCACGCCAGGTTGATGGTTAGTGTCACCCCCTGAGATCGTCGGTAGGTGCTCTGAGATCCTAGCCAACTGATAGTCCTTTATCGCCTCACTATAATCCAAGGCACATTCTAAATGTAAATTGACTAAGGCTATCTGCTGCCCTGCGATTTTAAAATGCCCTTCCAGGGCCGTAAACTTACCCTGCTTAGTCGGAAACAGCTTATATAATCGCACTACTTTTAATCGTTTTTTATAATAAACAATCGCTTGGTTTTTGCCACAATCTTTTTGATTACGCCCCAAAAATACAAAGTCACACCCTAATTTTTTAAGTTGTTTTTTAAACACGCGCGCTAATTGTTTTTTTAATGCTATAAAATCTTTACGATGGTTAAGATCTAACTTTTCATCATTACGATCTGAAAAATTCAAAAAATCAGCCTCTTGTAAAAACATAAAATCTATCGGTGTATTTGCGTTTTGTAGACTCTCTATTATTTGTTCTATTTGTTGTAATTTGCGCGTTTGATATTGCAGCAAGGTCTCTGTCACCCCAAAAGGGTTATTCTGTGCCGACACTTTTCCGTGTCTATTAAACTGAATTTTTGCCCGCTCTAATAAATTCCAAGTATAACCCGTCAGCCTCACCTCACCCAAAGTGACCGTAATATATTGTTCTGTATGATCCGAAGTATAAGAACCTATATACGCCCCAAAAGGGTATGCCTGCTCCACTGATGCTCCTTTGAGTAAAAAAAAACTCCCGTTCTTGTCTGGTTTAACAGCAAAAAACGGGAGTTAGCGATACTATATATACTAGTATAACTTATGCGGTTTCTTCTAAAACTGTCGCAAGGATTGCAGGTTGTGCAGTCGCTTTGCGTCCAGCTACAGTTTCCACCCAAGTCAATAAAGAACGTGCTTGGCGGTTTGCCAACTTAGGATCTTTAAAGGTATGTGTTAATAAATACATCCCTTGTAAACTTGAAATCAAATTCAAAGCATTTCCAGCAGCAGTATCAGCTTTACCCAATAATTTAAACTGTTCTTCAGTCCAGCTTAAAATATCGTTTAAAAGTTTTGCAGCAAGATCTGCTAAGAATCCACCTTGTTTGCCTAATTCTTGGCATAATCCGCCAATTGGGCAACCATAACGTGCGGTAGTTTCAAGATCTTCCATGCCGGAGTGAATCAAAGTTTCTAAACGTGCTAACGGATCTGACACTTGTGTCCAAGCTGTTAAACGTTCTGTCCACTCTTTAGACCATTTTTCAATAACCGCAACCAAGATTGCTTCTTTTGTTTTGAAATAGTAATAGACATTCCCCAAAGGAACACCGGCAGCCTCAGCGATATCGGCAAGGGTCGTTAAGTTAAACCCTTGTTGATGAAAAAGTTTCGCTGCAGCTTCAATTAATCGTACTCTTTTATCAGTTTTCCGTGGCATATTTTTAAATCCATCTACTTATTTGAGGGGATTTTACAATCCCCTCACACCCAAACATATACAACCAACCACTAGGATCGATCATAACCCCTAACCGACCTACTACTTATGCAAAACTCCAAGAGACCTGCACACCTAGTAAGTTAGCATTACTATTGTAGACACCGCGTAAATTCATCAGAGAACCTTCCTTCCCTGTATCATTTAACTGTGTCCGTTTAAAGAACAACCGTGCATACCCCATATCTAACTTGAGATCTGCTTTAGGACGATATCTCAACCCTACAGCTACCCAAGTACGATCTTCATCCGGAATACGCGCTGTACGATTGATATCATTCGTTGGTGTTCTATCGCTGGCAACACCCACACGATAAGCCCACTTGTCATTAGGTTCATATTGCATACCTAATGCAACACGAATAGTGTTCTTAAAGTTTTCATTAATCACTGTCGCAGCTTTTGGTGGCTCATAGTTAATACGTAATTGTTTAAAACGATCCCACTTCGTCCACTGTACATCTACCATCATAGCCATCTTATGGTGGCAACGGTATAAAATACTCCCCGTCATAGTTTCAGGCAAAGTTAAAGAAGCCATAATCTTTTCGCTCGTCACAACACCAGAAGCATAAGTATCAGCTAAACCTTCTGCGCTAAAGCTAATCTTGTTTCTGTATGTTAAACCAAAGCGCCAATCATTATTAGGTTCAAATAAAACCCCTGCATGCCAGCTGGTAGCCCAATCATGAAAATGGTTAGAAACCGTCATATCACGTGCTGGGGTATCCCCTACTAAACCAACATTTTGATTTAACACTGCACGACCATATACAGAATCAAAACCTAAAGCCACATTCCAATGCTTGCCAATCTGATAGCTCAAGCTAGGGCTAATATCTATGACTTTTAAAGAGGATTCTGTTGCTAAATAACGGGCAGAGCTTGTCCCATCATATGCGGTCTTTAATCCAAACGGCGCAGCAACTGCTAAGCCAAACATTAAATTACTGTTAATACGTGCGGCATAATACAACCCTGGAACTGTAATCAATCCACCTGGATCTGTTTTGGCTAAACCAATAGAACCACCCAATGAGTTTGTTGCGTAGCTAGGTGTTAATTCAGCAGTAGATTGAATGAGCACACCAGAAAGAGATAATTCTTTTTCTTCAATATGATTTAAACCAGCTGGATTATAAAATGCGGTGGATGCATCTTCTGCTAAAACTGCAGTACCACTATAAGCTAAGCCTAAGTTGGTAGCATTTTGTTCTTGAATTTGAAAGCCAGCTGCCCAAGCAGTACCTGTCAATCCCAATAACGCGGATACTAATATACCTTTACGTATCTGATTCATTTAAAGACTCCCTTCTTGTGTGATGAACATCAAAGTTACTCTACTTTACCAATTTCAATACCCGGTGTGAACCCCTTTAGTCATTTTTTTTAGTAAGCTGCTTTAAATACACCGGCGGCTCCCATACCCGTCCCGATACACATACTCACCATCCCATACTGTAACTTATGCCTTTGTAGCGCATGAATCAAGGTGGTTGCTCGTATTGCACCCGTTGCGCCTAAAGGGTGGCCTAATGCGATAGCACCACCACAAGGGTTAACCTTAGCTGGGTCTAGGTCTAATTCTTGGATCACCGCTAAAATTTGTGCTGCAAAAGCTTCATTTAACTCGATCCAATCTAGGTCGCTGGACTTAATGTTTTGTTGTGCTAACGCTTTTGGTATGGCTACAACTGGTCCAATCCCCATGACCTCAGGATCCACACCGGCCACACTATAAGCCCCAAAATGAGCCATAGGTTTTAAATTGTACTGCTTACATGCCTTTTCACTTAATAGGATTAAAGCAGCAGCACCATCACTCATCTGTGAGGAATTACCTGCTGTTACTGAACCTTGGGCAGCAAATACTGTTCTTAACTTAGCAAGAGAACCAACATCACTCTCTCGTGGTCCCTCATCTTGCTCGCATCCTGCGATCGCTAAAATTTCTGCCTTAAAGGCTCCTTTAGCGATCGCTGCTAAAGCACGGGCATGACTCATTTGAGAAAAAATATCTTGTTGTTCACGACTGATTTTATACTCTTTGGCTACACGCTCTGCGGTTAAACCCATACCATGTGCCATCCCTGTAAAAGCAGGATCTGAAAATACCGCATAGTTCGGGGTATACACATGCCCCCCCATAGGGACCATACTCATACTTTCCACGCCAGCTGCAATCACCACATCGGCTTCTTTTAAACGAATTTTACTAGCCGCTAAATGTATGGCTTCTAAACCTGAAGCACAAAAACGATTCACCGTAAAAGCCGGCACCTTTGTCGGTAGCCGTGCTAATAAGGTCCCCATACGTGCAACATTCATTCCTTGCTCAGCTTCAGGCATGGCACAACCTACAATGACCTCTTCCACTGCTTCAGGCGGTAAACCAGGGGCACGCGCCAAAGCTTCTTGGATCACAGCCGCTAATAAGGTATCAGGGCGTGTAGTGGCTAATTTGCCACGTATCTTCCCTACCGGAGTACGCACACAACTGACAATACCAACAGGTAAAACATCCGACATTATACTTTCCTTAATGCTTAATTTCTGAGTATTTGGCCTGTTTCAATCAACGAAGCAATTCTGGCTTGCGTTTTAGCACTTTTGAACAAGTCTATAAAATGTTCTCGCTCTAATGCCAAAATATCTGCATCTGTGACGATAGTTCCTGCCGGCACATCCCCGCCACATAACACTGTCGCAATCTTTTGTGCAATTAAAGCATCATGTGCAGAAATAAACCCACCTTCTTGTAGATTTAAAATCACACTATATAAAAAACCCATACCACGGCTACCTTGTACTGCAAAAGGGTGTGGTAAACGGGCAGGAATGGCAGCTTGGATCAACGCTTTGGCCTGTTCTTTGGCTACAAACAATCCTTCATCTGAGTGAAAAACAATAGGATCTGTATGATCTGCAAATCCAAAGCCTACTAAGTCGGCTGCACTCATCGTCACTTGTGCTTTTGCCATCTTTTCAAAATAATGTCCAAGTGCACTTAACACAGCTACTGGCCATTGCTGTGAGACTTTACGACTAAAAAATAAAGAACCTCCACCTGCAGGTAATAAACCCACCCCAGCTTCTACCAACCCCATATAGGTTTCAAAAGCACAAACGCGTTTATGACAATGCATTGCTAATTCACAACCACCACCAAGCGTGCGTCCTTTTACTACTGCAATTGTTGGCACTTTGGCATACCATAACTTTTGGCTGGCAATCTGAAAGTTACCGACGGCTTTGGCTAAGAGCTCTACTCTATTTTGTTGAAGCGCGCCCAGTGCTTCCTTTAAATTCGCCCCAAAACTAAAGTTCTCGCCTCTAGGATATAAAATCAGTGCCTGAAAATCTTTTTCTGCTACAGCCACTGATTCAATAAGCGCTTCTACTACTCCAATACTCAAGGTGTTGTTTTTAGTTTTCGGACTAAAAATCGCAATCCCATCATCTTGATGCCATAATCGTGCTTCTTCAGTTTCAAAAACAGTTTTACCTTCTTCTAAAGTTTCCCCTAATACGGTATCAAAATGAATTTGTCGTTTATAAACCGGTAAAGTAGAACGTTGTACCCCTGTTTTTACCTGAGGTGCATAGGCTGTGGCTTGATGGTACGGACCAGTTTCTAGTGTTACCACCCACGCAGGCAAAGGGACTGCAACTGCATTTTTATCCGCAGCAATAGCCTTAGCCACTTCTTGCCAACCCATCATTTGCCAGCTTTCAAAAGGCCCGTGTGTCCATCCAAATCCCCAACGCATCACTAAATCCACATCTCGAACCGTTTCAGCGATTTCAGCCAAATGATAAGCAGAATAATGATAGATATCTCTTAATGTCGCCCATAAAAACTGGGCTTGTTTACTCGTATGGTTTCTCAGTGCGTATAATCGATCTGTAGGATCTGGATTTTTCAAAATAGCAATGACTTCAGGATCTGCCTTTGCACCCGCTGGCCTATACTCTTGAGAAGGCCAATGATAAACCATTATGCCTTGGGCTGTTTTTTGATACACCCCTTTACCATTTTTTTGACCTAAGGCCCCTTTAGCAATTAAACCTTCTAACCAATTAGGTAATTTAAAATAGGCATACCAAGGATCTTCAGCCAACTGTTTCTGAAAAGTCGTCACCACATGTTTTAGAGTATCTAACCCTACTACATCCAAAGTTCTAAAAGTTGCACTTTTAGGTCGCCCCAATAATGGACCTGTTAAGATATCCACAACATCGGGTTCTAATCCATAATCTTCTGCATGTTTAAGTGCTGCTAATAATGCAAACACTCCAATACGATTACCTATAAAGTTTGGAGTATCCTTAGCACGGACAACACCTTTACCTAAATAAGTGACAAAAAACGTCTCTAAAGTATCCAGAATACGCATATCTGTTTGACTGCTGGCGATCAACTCGACCAAACGCATATATCTTGGAGGATTAAAAAAATGCACCCCTAAAAAACGTGATTTTAATTGCGTAGGTAAACTCTCAGCTAACTGATTAATCGGTAGCCCTGAAGTATTAGATGCCAATATAACATCAGGCCCTAAAAAAGGTGCGATACGTTCATAAAGGCTTTTTTTAAAATCCATGCGTTCGGCAATCGCTTCGATCACAAAATCACAGTCTTTTAACTGTTCCAAATGATGATCATAATCACAAGGCGTTAAATAATTTAACACTGCCTCATTGGCTAAAGGTGCAGGCTTGAGTTTTTTTAAATGACCTAAGGCTTCTACCGCAATACGATTAGATAACTTGCCTTCACTGCCCAAATCAAACAATAACGTCTGTATGCCAGCATTGGCTAAATGGGCTGCAATCTGTGCGCCCATCACACCTGCACCTAAAACTGCCGCCTTATGGATAGTTTGCTTCATAACTACTTAAACTCCTTCAAACTCCAAATGTTTTGTTTTAATCGCAAAACGTGAACCATGACGGCTTTCTAATTCTGCAAACTTTGCTTGTAATGCGGAATGACCTTGCTCTTGTAAATAACGCATGAGGCCGCCTCTAAATGGCGCAAACCCAAAACCAAAAATAGAGGCTGCATCGACTTCCCATTGCGTGGAAACAATACCATCTTCTAAACAGTTGAGAGCTTCTTGGGCCATTCTAAAGATTAATCGATCACAAATATCACTAGTATTTTGCAAACTAAATTTCTTTTGCTCTTGGCGTTTACCCTTCTTATAGGTATAAAAACCACGACCGCTCTTAGCCCCTAAATCGCCTGCTGCCACTTTATCTTTCAACACTTGAGGGACCGTAGCATTGAACAACGGCGCTAATTTCTCTAAAGCCGCCAAACAAATATCTAAGCCGACCGTATCGGCCAACTGTATTGGCCCCATAGGCATCCCAAAATCTTCCATGACTTGGTCTATATACAAGGGCTCCTTGCCTTCTTCTAATAACAACACCGCTTCTAACATATACGGCATTAAAATACGGTTCACTAAAAAGCCAGGTGCACTTTTTACCTTTAAAGGCAATTTATCAATTTGTCGCACAAACTGACACGCAGACTCTAAAGCAGCACTACTGGTATTCACACCATAGACAACTTCCACTAAGGGTAGTTGGGGTACGGGATTAAAAAAGTGAATCCCCAATAATCTATCAGGTTGTTTTAAACTCTGGGCAATTTCTTCTAAAGGAATCGTAGAAGTATTCGTCGCTAAAATGGCGCCTGCTTTGGCTTTTGCCTCTATCATCGCAAAAACACTTTGTTTAGCAGCCAAGTTTTCACTAATCGCTTCAATAATGACATCCGCTTTGGCAATCCCTAAACCGTCTACATCGGGAATAAACCTATCCATCATAGCATTAACTTCATGTGTTACTTTTAAGCGTTTTTTAGCCAAGGTATAGGCACGCCCATAGGCTTTTGCTATCAAAGCAGGAGATTTATCTTGTAACGTGACCTTGAGCCCTCTTAAAGCACAGACCGCAGCAATATCTCCGCCCATGACACCTGCGCCAATCACATGAACATGCTGTGCTTTAGGAGTAGTGGCAGACTTGCCTTGATTCTTCAATTTTTCTTGTAAAAAGAACACTTCTAATAAATGTTGTGCAGTTTTACCAGTAATAAGCTGACTAATAGATTGTAATTCTATGATAGAAGCTTCAGGGCGTTTAACGCCTTCCTTTACCCAATTATTTAACACAGCATAAGGAGCAGGATAATGATTAGGGTTGGCTTTTTGTTTCAACTGTCGATGAATGAGCGCGCCAATCAATGGCCTAGCCCAGGCTTGATGTGTCCATGCAGATCTTGGCTGACTCACCTTTTGCTCAGGATTGTTTAAACTTAAGACTGCGCGTATTAGATGACGTTTAGGCGTACAAATATCCACAAAACCCATTTTATATGCTTCTTTAGCGCTAACCATACGACCTGTTAAAATCATATCTAAGCCTTTAAAAGCACCCACTTTTTCTAATAAAGCTGGCGTGCCGTGCCAACCTGGATGGATCCCCAATTTCACTTCAGGCAATCCCAGCTTTGTTTTAGGACTGTCTTCGGCTACACGGTATTTACATGCCAATGCAAATTCTAACCCTCCCCCCAAACAAAACCCTTCAATCAAAGCAACAGTCGGCACTTTTAAGGCAGAAACCTTATTAAAAACCATTTGTCCTTTTTGTATAAAATTTTTGGCAGCCTCTATAGAATCCAGGCTTTGAAACTGGGTTACATCAGCCCCTAAAATAAAACCATTTTTCTTACCTGATTGAAAAACCACCATTTCCAAAGTATTGGAGGCTTGATCAATAGCTAGTGTTAATTTTTCTAACTCTTCTAAGCTTTGGGCATTTAAACTGTTTGCTGAACTATCATTTCGATTAAAGGTAACCCATAAAATCCCAGCTGCATCTGTGTTTGCTGTCCAATGTGTTAATTGCATATTCATATTATGCTCCTACCCTTTCTATGATCATCGCACCACCTTGACCACCACCTATACAAAGAGAAATCATCCCTAGGCGCGCTTGACGTTTATGTAATAAATGCGCCATTTGTAAAGGTAAACGCGCCCCACTGGCTCCAACCGGATGCCCAATCGCAATCGCTCCACCTTCGACATTCAGTTTATCACTTGGGATCTCACCTAAACCCGTACCCTCTAAATGATACGTTTGACGATACTCAGCACTCCCTGCGGCCTTTTGACAGGCTAAGACTTGTGCAGCAAAAGCTTCATTAATCTCAAAATAATCAATATCTGACATTTGTAATTGCGCCATTTTTAAGGCTTCATGCATGGCATGCACAGGACCCAAACCCATCCATAAAGGTTTTAGCCCTGCCCATGCAACTGCTTTGACTTCTGCTAACGGTGTTAAATGGTGTTTT
>CAZGDB010000013.1:21526-28034 GCA_964524705.1 uncultured Francisellaceae bacterium | reverse complement strand
GTAATGCTGATTCTGTTGCCAATAACAACATTACCGCACCATCTGAAATTTGCGAACTATTACCTGCTGTAACCGTACCGAATTTTTCAAAAACTGGTTTTAGTTTGGCTAAACGTTCCACAGAAGCATCTGGACGCACCCCATCATCTTGTTCATAAGCTATGCCTTGATTGCTATACAAAGGCGTCAACATATGTGTAGTTTGCGCTGCAATCGCACGCTGGTGACTTTCTACTGAAAAACGGTCCATCGCATCTCTATCAATCTGAAAATGATAGGCCAATTCTTCAGCGGTCTGTCCCATATTTAAGGATAAAGTGGCATCGCTTAAGCCTTCTAACAAAGCAATCACTGGATTCAAAATATCCAACCGCAATTTTAATAATTGTTTTATTTTTTGCAAAGGCTGTTTAGCAGACTGCATCCCGCTAAACCAACGTACCATTTGTGAGGTATACAATAATGGTGCACGGCTCATAGCTTCGGTACCACCAGCCAAAATAATTTCAGATTGACCTGTACGTAATAACCCGATCGCACTATCCAAAGCCTGTAACCCAGAGGCACAGTTACGTTGTACCGTAAAAGCACTGGTAGTATCTGCTAGCCCTGCTCTTAAGGCAATCAACCGTGCAATATTAGCTTCCTGAGAACTTGGAATCGCACAGCCAATCACTACTTCTTTGATTTCAGACTTCAATGCCTCATATTCTTGAAATAACGGCTTTAAAGCACTGAGTGCTAACTCCGTTGCACTAAAATCACCCGCTTGTTTTTGCATTTTTAAAAAAGGCGTGCGTGTGCCGGCCACTATAAAAACACGTTGTCCATTTGTTCGCATTGTTTATTCCTCTACTAAATCAAAAGGAAAATCATCCACCTTTATCACTTCTTTGCGTGCCTTTTCAGCTTCACGCATCACGTGCAACCCTTGCTCATCAATAATGCCACGCTCATACGCCACTTCAAAAATAGGCACACCCTCTTGTTGCGATGCCAAGCGACCTTCTTTAATCGCTTCTTGAATCAAACTCTCAAAAGGTGCCACAGCTCGAATTTTTTGAAAGGCTTCCTGTAACACATAAAAAGCATCTGTGTCTTTATTGCCACGATACACTTCTGTCGTTAAACGCTCTTTAAGCGTAGAATCCCGACATGCCTCTACCGCTACAATATGTGATAAAGCATCCGAAGGTGCTTTAAAGGTCCGCCCCCAAGGGAATACCATAAACTTTAAAATGCGTCCTAAGAGTCTATTCGGGAAGTTGTCAAAGAAATCTATAAAAGCGTTTTGGATCTTAAAGAGGTTATCTTCCAAGCACCATTGCACAAAAGGATAATCCTCTTTAGATTTTTGGTTATCTACGTAGTATTTGATCACAGCTGAAGACAAGAACAAATAACTCAAGACATCCCCTAAACGGGCCGATAAACGCTCTTTACGCTTTAAGTCGCCCCCTAAAATTAACATAGCCACATCACTGACATAAGCCAAAGCACTCGACATCCAACTGAGTTTTTGAATATAACGACCAATCGGTGCAACTCTACCACGCGCTAAATACCCACAACTTAACCCTAAGACCAAGGTACGCACCTTGTTACGTGCGGTATAGCCTATATGTTTTGCTAATGCACGATCAAACTCTTGTAATCCTGCTTTTTCATCTGGATTTTGTGCGGCTAACATCTCCGCCAACACATAAGGATGGCATCGGATAGCGCCCTGTCCATAGATAATCAAGTTACGCGTTAAAATATTGGCACCTTCTACCGTAATACTGATGGGTAAGGACTGATATCCGCGCCCAATATAGTTACGAGGCCCCAAAATAATTCCTTTACCTGCTTGGATATCCATCGCTGCCGTACAAATTTCACGTGCTAACTCTGTCATATGATACTTTGCAATCGCAGTAACTACAGAAGGCTTCATATGCTGATCTAAAGCGCTGGTCACCAATAAGCGCATCGCTTGTACCTGATAAGTTTTAGCGGCTATTTTAGCTAACCCCTCTTCAATGCCTTCAAACTTCGCAATAGAGACCTTAAATTGTTTACGAATACTGGCGTAATAAGAGGTACTAAATAAAGACCCTTGCGCTATAGCTGTACTTAAAGCAGGTAAAGAAATACCGCGTCCTGCAGCTAAACAGGCCATTAACATCTTCCAACCCTTACCAACTTGCGTAATGCCTCCAATCACCCAATCCATAGGTACAAAAACATCATTACCTTGTGTGGGTCCATTCATAAAGGCTAAATCTAAAGGTATATGTCTTCTACCAATAATCACCCCAGGATGATTCGTGGGAATTAAACACAAAGTAATGCCTAAAGACTCAGTATCCCCTAAGAGATGATCTGGATCGTACAACTTAAACGCTAACCCTAAAACCGTCGCAACCGGCGCTAAAGTTATATAACGCTTATCCCAAGTTATACGCATGCCTAAAACTTCTCGACCCTCATGCATGCCATAACACACAATTCCATAATCGGGGATAGCACCAGCATCACTGCCTGCTTCTGGACTGGTTAAGGCAAAACAAGGGATATCTTGTCCACTGGCCAAACGTGGTAAATAATGGTCTTTTTGTTCTGGCGTACCATATTGTAATAATAACTCTGCAGGCCCTAAAGAGTTAGGCACCATAATACTCACGGCCGCACTGGCAGAACGTGTGCCAACTTTAGCCACGATACAAGAGTGCGCCGTAGCACCAAATTCTTTACCACCATAATTTTTAGGAATAATCAGTCCTAAGAAGCCTGCTTTTTTAATATAAGCCCAAACTTCAGGAGGTAAATCTTTGCGATCATGCACAATATGAAAGTCATCCAACATTGCACATAAAGTATTGACTTCATTTTCTAAGAAATCATGCTCTTCTTGTGTCATCTTAGGAGCTGGTGAACGCAATAAAGGCCCTATGAACTCATTGCCTTGAAAACAATTCGCCTCTAACCACACTTCTCCTGCTTCTAAGGCTTCTTGTTCTGTCTTACTTAAAGGGGGCAATACTTTTTTAAATAATGGAAAGACTTTGTTTGTAAATAAACTTTGCCTTACACTAGAAATGTTGATGAGCAACATAAAGGCTATAGAGATAGGCCAGAGGATAAAACTGAAAATGGTTGTAAGTTTGAGAATTAACAATAATACAAAGGTTGCAATGAACACTAACATCCAAAGCCACCAAGCGGCCCCAAAAAATGCTAGTGTACTGATTTCAACTAGCCACAAGCCTAGCTCTGCCAACATATCCATGTTTTATACTCCGTGTAAAGCGCTTATTAGTTCACTGTCTAAGTCAATAGTGTTCCTATGCTTTGCCATATTAACGCATTCTGCGCAGGCCGCCAATCATAGTTTGTATCTACAAGCAGAATCTGCAATCGCCAAACAGAACTGGTCATTTTTAGAACAACACCGTCGAACATTAATGCAACACCCTTTGTATCCCTATTTACGTAAAAAAGAATTATTAACACATGAGTCCGTACAGACCTTAGATAATATTACGGCTTTTGAACAACGTTATGCAGATTTTCCGTCTAAAGATGAGCCTCGCAAAGCCTGGCTACAAAAACGTGCCAAACAACGAGAATGGCGTGCTTTTTTAAAGGGTTATATACCAACCAATGACGTGGGGTTAGTGTGTACTCAGATTTACGCAGACTATCAAGTACATCATCAGTTGGCTGTCTTAGATAAAACCAAAGATTTATGGAAAGTAGGCAGACCACAACCTGCTGCTTGTGATCCTCTTTTTGCGTTATGGGAATCCATTTACCCTATTTCTAGAGAATTAGCTTGGGAACGTATAGAAGCAGCCTTGCGCAATCGTGAATTTAAATTAGCCTTACATTTATTACAGTATGTGCCTCGTCGTGACCATCACAGTATTAAAAGCTGGGTAACTGTACAAACACATCCAGAGCGTTTAACACAGGAGCAGTGGCATTTTACACAAGACCCTAAATCCTTACAGGGAGTATGGGCAGGCTTACAAAAACTCTTACAAAAAGATACTGAAAAAGGGGAACGTACTTGGGCCTGGATGAGAGCCCGTTATCCTGAGATGAAACGTTTAGAGCCACAATACAAAAGAGAATTAGCTATACAATATGCACGTCAGCATGATCCTAGAGCAAATCAACTCTTTAATAACTTTCAGCCTGCAAAGGATGATGTCTTAGGACATGAATGGAAGATTAGATCTGCTTTACGATGGCAGGATTGGAAAAGTGCCCAACGTGCACTTCAAAAACTTCCCCCTGCCCTTGCTGAGACACCACGTTGGCAATATTGGTTAGGCCGTACCCAAGAAGCTTTGGGCGATGAACAAGCTGCGCATGCACAATTTAAAAAAGTCGCCCAGACTGCCAGCTTTTATGGATTACTCTCTAAGTTCAGATTAAATCCTTTATATGAAGTAAAGCCGGCAGCCCTTCCTGACCGACAAAAGTGGTTTGGTTGGCTAGCAAAACAACCCAGTATGGACCGTGTGGAAGCTTTAATGGATTTAGGACGTACGACCTTAGCCAAAGAAGAGTGGCAGTATTTTCTGAAAAACTTGAACGAAGATGCCGCACATGCTGCTGGGCATTACGCCATTACCAAACAATGGCCTAACTTAGCTATGCAAACGCCGTTGCGCTCTCATCACCCTCATGCGATTGCCTATCGGTTTCCGCTCATTCACAGATCTGAAGTACAACATGCAGCACAACGGCATGACCTAGACCCCGCTTGGGTATTTGCGATTGCACGCCAAGAAAGCGCCTTCAATCCTGGCCTGACTTCCCCTAAAGGCGCCATGGGGTTGTTACAAGTTTTACCTAGCACAGCTAAAGAAGTAGCCCGACGTTTGAAGATTCCTTACAGTCATGCACAGCAGCTCTTCCAACCCAAAACCAATCTCTCCATTGGGTCAGCCTATTTACAGAGACTTTATTTAGACTTTAAACTACATCCAGTACTGGCAACAGCGGCTTATAATGCAGGTCCTGCGCGAGTAAAAAGTTGGTTGCCGTACAAAAAGATGCCTGCGGATATTTGGATCGAAACTATGCCGTATGCAGAGACCCGCG
Source organism: uncultured Francisellaceae bacterium (assembly GCA_964524705.1). Classification (GTDB taxonomy): domain Bacteria; phylum Pseudomonadota; class Gammaproteobacteria; order Berkiellales; family Berkiellaceae; genus CAZGDB01. The sequence goes on along the minus strand of CAZGDB010000013.1, from coordinate 22,937 downwards.
ATTATGTTTCAAATGTCTTAAGTTTTACGACTATGTACCGTGCACAGTTAGGACATAACACGGCGTTATTAACGCACTTAGAGGATATCAATAGCGGCTATTAAGGATAACAGCCCATATGTTACAAGGATGTATCATAGAATCTAAGTTTGAGGAGGAGACCCTTTCCTTCTTAAAACTTAAAATTCAAACCTTAGAAGAAGCTGGGGCTGCCGCTGCATGGATTGCGAGTTTTACAGCAGATGAACAAGGGGTATGTCTAGGCTTATCAGAACTGTTTATCAATGCGATAGAACATGGCAACCTAGGCTTACATTTTCAAGAAAAACAAAAACTCCATGAACAACATGGCTGGCTCGCTGAAGTCAGTAGACGGTTATCCCTACCAGAGAACCAACTAAAATTTGTACGTATTGAGGTAAACAACTTACCCCCACATTTAGAAATTGTACTGGAAGATGCAGGCACCGGGTTTGCCTGGCAAGAGTATGAGCAACAACCACTCTCTCAAAAGAATCGTAATGGTCGTGGTATTTTATTAGCAAAAACCTTTTTAGACTTCGAATATGAAGGCAACGGCAATACCGTACGCTGCCGTGCCCTCACTCAGGAGCCATCGTAGATTTGCTGAACTCTGTTTTTCGCTAATTTTATTATCTCATACATTGTGAGATCGGTTGAATCTCCTCTACTAATGGCAAAAATACTTGTAAACGATTTACCGCTAGAACATCGTTCCTCTGCCGTGCAATAGCTATCGCCACTTCAACATCAGCACCAACATTGAACAAAGATTGCATGTTAATAGTTTGTCGCTGACACGCAGCCTCATAAAACACAAGCGGTAAATCACCACCTTTTGCACATAAAATATCAACCGCCCCTTGCGAACGACGTTGCGCTGCTTTCAATAAGGCCTTGTTAATATTCGCACCCTGCGCAATCAAATAATCCATATTCTGTTCATCTCTAGAGATTGCTGCCTCACACAAAGCAACCTCTAAAGGAATATCCACGTTATTTATCTCTGACTGTGAAAACTGAACCATTTTACTCACCCTTTTTATATTACCGTAATGCTCTTCAATCTATTCTCAGCAGAAAAAATCAGCACTTACAAACCTTTATTTTTTGGTATTCCTGCCTGATTCTTAATCTCTTGGAATACTGCACCAACAGACTTGTCACCCAAAATGGTCCTACTTGAAAATAAATGTGCTGCCGGAGAGCGTGGAACCTGCAGCTTATTAATATCAAACACACACTGCCATTCAAACATTTCCGACACAGGCGTACCTGGACGAACATTCTGTTGATCTAACGAAGAACATGGACTCTCTAGAGAAAAAGAAAGCAAGGAGGAGGATGGAATCGTCACTACTAATTGCTGAAAAGCAGAAAATCTCTGCTG
>CAZGDB010000013.1:16434-21426 GCA_964524705.1 uncultured Francisellaceae bacterium | reverse complement strand
AGGAGGAGGATGGAATCGTCACTACTAATTGCTGAAAAGCAGAAAATCTCTGCTGTTGTTGCATTTGCTGTTGTTGCATTTGCTGTTGTTGCATTTGCTGTTGTTGCATTTGCTGCTGTTGCATTTGCTGTTGCTGCATAGGCAGCGGTCGCGTGTACTGTGGCCGCCTTGGTAGCGGTGGACACACGCTCTGCATACCTGCATATCCAGAAAACCCAAATCTGTTATGCCCAGTCAACCCAAATCCGTTACACTGAGGAAAGCTCAACTCATTAAACGCAGGAACAAAAGGAGGTGCGTTACGATATTGTTTCATTTTTATTACCTTTTTTTATTATTCACACTATCCAACAAAAAATCTTTTTTTTATTATTCAATTAAAACTACGTCGTTCTCCTCCAAGTACGATTACCCGCTAATAATTCAGACAAAGAAGGATTTCCTTTTTTCCCTGCTTCTTCACGATGCAACTGCTCCCACTGTCCTTCATAGGTAGGTCGTTCAACATGATTGAACACCCCCACTGGCACTGGAAATCCTGGAAAATTCAGTTCACTTAAAGCATACGCCATAGCTCGATCACATTTTGGATCAAACACACTCGCCTGTCCTGCACCTACAATTTCAAAACTAGCACCATTCCAACGTAACCCTTGCGTGCCGTCATTAAAAGTTAAAGGGGCTGCATCCGGCCCTATCACTAAAGTATTAGCACCACGCACAGGTCGCTCTGCAAATGCTGCAAAAGCCCCTTCATTAAATACCGGACAATTTTGAAAAATCTCTATAAATGCACTACCTTCAAATTTTGCAGCTGCTTGTAAAACACTGGTTAAATGCGGTGTATCAATATCGATAGACCGTGCTACAAAAGAACAATGCGCTGCTAAAGCTAAAGTCATCGGAGAGAATGCCGTTTCCATAGTACCCCAAGGCATAGACTTAGTAGTTTGCCCCACAACCGAAGTAGGAGAACTTTGCCCTTTGGTTAATCCATAGATACGATTATTCAACAACAACACCTTCACATTCACATTACGACGCATTAAATGTAATAAATGGTGAGCTCCAATACTCAACCCATCCCCATCCCCGGTCACCACCCATACTTTCAATTCAGGGCGCACCATTTTAAGACCCGTGGCAATCGTAGGCGCTCTACCGTGAATGGTATGAAACCCATAGGTGTTTAAATAATAGGGAAAACGACTAGAACACCCAATCCCTGATACAAAAACCACATCTTCTGGTTTTTCTTCTACTTCTGCTAATACTTTTTGTACCGCAGCTAAAACCGCATAATCCCCACACCCTGGACACCAACGCACTTCTTCTTTACTGGCATAATCCTGACGCGTTAACTGTATTTTTTGTTTCATACTGTCACCTCATTATTCAGGTGTTTCAATAGCTCTGCTTTGAGCTCTTCAACCTCAAAAGGACGTCCTTGAATTTTAGTAATGGCTCTAGCATCCACCAAAAACATCTCTCTTAATTTCGCACACAGCTGACCACTATTGAGCTCGACCACGACTACACGTGCATACTGTTTTAAAATACTGGCCAATTCTTTTTGAAAAGGATTAATATAACGAATTTCAACTGCTGCTAAAGCATGCCCTTCAGTTGCTAACCCTTCTAACGCTGCACGCACAGCACCTGAAGCAGACCCCCAAGTGACCACCAACAAAGGACTGGCTAAATTCCCATAAGGGACTAAAGGCGGTAATACCTCTTGTAGCCGCTCTACTTTCGCTTGTCGCAACGCTACCATCTTCGCATGGTTCGGACCATCATAACTAATTTTGCCACTAGGATATTCCTTCTCTAATCCCCCAATACGATGCATCATCTCTGGCGTTCCCGGAATCGCCCAAGGACGCGCTAAAGAATCAGGGTTTCGCTCATAGGGCATAAAATCTGGCGCTTTTTCGCTATAGGTCGGATTGAACGTCGGTAAACTTTCAGGATCTGGAATAATCCAAGGCTCAGCACTATTTGCCAAACATGCATCACTCAACACAATCACAGGCACCATCGCCCTTACGGCTAATCTAAAGGCCTCTAATAGCATCGTAAAACAATCCCCAGGGGTTGCTGGTGCTAACACCACCACAGGGGCTTCCCCATGGCGTCCGTGTAAAGCAAGCGCTAAATCAGACTGCTCTACTTTGGTAGGCATCCCCGTAGAAGGACCCGCTCTTTGCACATCAATCACCACTACTGGTAACTCAACCATCACCGCCAGCCCTAAGGTTTCCATTTTGAGATCTAAACCTGGACCACTGGTACAGCTTAAAGCTAAGGCTCCACCGTAGGCCGCGCCTAAAGCAGCACCCATCGCCGCAATTTCATCTTCGGCTTGAAAGGTATGCAACCCTAAATGCACATATTGGGAGAGGTCATGTAAAATTTGAGACGCTGGCGTAATGGGATATCCCGCCATAAAGAAAGGCGCTGTACTACGTTGTTGTACCGCTAAGCAACCCAACACAAAAGCTTCATTACCAGTAATTTGACGGTAATGCCCCTCAGGTAAAGGTGCTTGCCCTACGTCTATTTGATAAGTAAACAGTTCTGCAGTTTCTGCATAGAAATAACCCGTTTTTAAAGCAGTGCTGTTAGCAAGTCCTAAAGCAGGATTTTTAGCAAAACGTTTATGCAACCAGGTTTCAGTATTTTCTATAGAACGGCCAAAGAGCCAATAGATAATGCCTAAAGCAAAGAAATTTTTACATTTACGCGCTTGTGTCCGAGAGACTTCTTGGTTCTCTAAAGCTTTCAAGGTTAAATCTGTAATATCTACACAACAAGGGTTATAAACAGCCACTTCTGGTAAAGTTAAAGGATCTTGCGTATATCCTGCTTTCTTCCATTCCCTTTCTGTAAATTTATGAGAATCTACAATTAACATCCCTTTCGGCTGTAAACGCGATAAATTCACTTTTAATGCAGCGGGATTTAAGGCAACTAAAATATCAATACGATCGCCTGGTGTATGAATTTTCTGATCTGCAAAACGCAGCTGAAACCCTGAAACCCCCGGCAAAGTCCCCGCTGGGGCTCTAATTTCTGCTGGAAAATCAGGAAAGGTCTGTAAGTCATTTCCAAGCTCCGCACACCCTTGGGCCAATTGAGCACCCAAAACCTGTACACCATCCCCGGAATCTCCCGCAAAATGAATCACAATAGACCCACGGGCCTGTGCAGTTATTTTAGCCATCTGCCTGAAAAAGTAATTTGTTAGGATACGTACTATACCTTAATTACCACTTTTTTTAAAATGTCATACTAGTCAAAAAAAAGAAGTAATTTAACTAAGTTTTCTTTTGGTGCCACGCAAGGGATGCAACAACTCGGCTAAAGCACTCGCTTCCCAGCCACTTTCTTCCCCTAACATTTCAGCTGTCTTACCATTGATATCGCTTAACTCAGGATTAATTCCACTACACAAAAAATACTCCATCATCGTGCGCATATTTACAGTATCTCCATCTTCTACTGCCATATGCAATAAAGTAGCACCATCATTATCTTGTGCATTCACATTAACCTTTTGATCTGACAATAAATAGCACACCACATCATATCGATCATATGCAAAAGCTACCTGCACAACAGTCTGCCCCTGTTGATTACGAGACTCACAATCTGCCCCCAAAGCAATTAATTTACGAATAACCGATAAAGGACAGAGTTCTACTGCTAATAAAAGCAAGCACGCCAGTTCTTCCTCATTAAAAAGTCCATGCCCGAGCTTAGCATCTATCGTATTTAAGAAAGAATTTAAGGCAGATATATACCGCAATGAAGGACATCTAGATAATTTTTCAAAAAATAGTTGCGCCGCTAAACGCATATGTACCATTTTCAATCTATCAATAATATTATTATTTTGTGAGGCAACCGAGATGCGATCTAAAACCCCTAATAATTTTATACTAGCCATTAATTTTTTTTCAATCGCTGCATGTGTTAAAAAAAACACACAAGGTTCTAATCGTAGCACAGTTGTTGACTTCAAATTTTTAATCACTGACTTCCATATGCGCGCAGACCATTTTCTCCTTAAATCATCGAAGGCCTTATCAAAATCAAAAGACTCATCTGAGAAAACAGTCGTACAGAACCCACGCGATTGAATGGAAAAAGCCAACATAATCACACACATTTTTAGTTGCAGAACTGGAAAATCCTAACAGGAACCCAGGCGTTTTGCAACGCCCAGGTGCTGTAGGCCTATGGAGTAGGACGTGAGGAAGAAGAAGGGGGCTGAGGAGGAGAAGAAGGAGGAGGAGAAGGATCAGTACGCAGTCCAGGAGCGGTGGCAGGTGGCTTTGATAAGCTTGGAGTTTCCTGTGCTAATCGTGCTTGAACCGCTGCATCATAATGTTTAGTCATGGCTTTATTGCGACCCCACATCACCAAACGACTCACCACAAAAGCAACGACAGCAACAATGGCCGCTACAACCGGTGTAGCAACCGCTGCCCCTATGGCACCCATAATCACACCAATAGTGATGCCATATTTAAGAACCGGCCAACGTCGTAACCGCAATGAACGTAGTAACCGCAATGGATCTAAACGATCTAAAACCTTTTCTTTTAATAAAGAATCATTTTCGTTGTAATTATTAGCAAAATCAAACATAGTCTTGCGACTATCAGGATCATAGCACTTATTAATATCTGCACCATGTTCTACCAATAACGTAATGATATCAAGAGCCACCCTAAGGTTTTCATCATTTGTGCTACCGTAAGCATTTCGTATAGCTTCCCTTAAAGGAAAATCGAGGCCAGAATTACTATTAAGCTCCACACCGTACTCAATTGCTTTTTTAACAGTTTCAATATTTCTTTCCGCCTCTGCTTTAGCTAATTCAGCATTAGAAACCGCCGTCGCCTGAACTTGCAATTCTTCCGGACGAGAACCACGTCTCAGTTCTGCTAATTTAGCTTCTTGAGCGCTAACCACTGCCTGGGCTTG
>CAZGDB010000013.1:9593-16424 GCA_964524705.1 uncultured Francisellaceae bacterium | reverse complement strand
CTTCGTATAACTCTTTTCTTGAGTATGCCTTTTTATTTTCTTGTTCTCTCATTTTATACCTCCAAATATGTCTGAAAGGTAACATTTACCTTCCCAACATACAATCCCATTCTAAAAAGCCCCTTGAATCTTCCCTACTTTCACCTATCTTAACGATTGGGTTTCGGCGGTCTACTCCCACTCGGCATCATTGTCGCACGAGAAGTCGTTGCTGCCACTGCCATTTCAGGTTGTGGTGCCACAGCTTTTGGCTTAGGTGCACCCGGCCAGGCCACAGAAGCCTGAGGGCTTTCAAGGGCTGTAGCTTCTGCCGCTTGTGCTTGAATTAACAATTGTGAAAATTGTTGTAATACCTGCATCGCAATTTTAGGTTGTTCTAAAAGAGTTTCTTTTAAAGGTATCGCAAAATAAGTCACTTCTCTAGCGCCTTGTGCAATCACCATGGCGTGTTGAAATTGATTAAACAATGTTGCATATCGTAAATAATGATTACGTAAGACAGGATCTAATTTTTGAAAAGTAGGTGCTTGAATCATACTATTCAACCAGCGCCCCGCTAAAATCATTGTTCCTAAACTAAAATAAACACTATCTTTGCCTTGTGCTTGTGATAAATCTAACAGTAATTGTATTTTTTGTGCGCTCAATGCATCAGGTAAGGTCTGATGTTTCCACAAACCTAAATTGTTCAATATTTTTTGTAAAAAAGTAGGTTGTAGTGGCCTATCAATAAAACAATCTCTAATAAAGCCCGTAGCAGGAATTTCAGCGGCCATTAATAAACTTGCCGTATTCATAGTGCTATCAGTGCTTAAAAAACGAGAAAAAGGTTCTACCAAAGCATCTAAAGATCTACGTGCAGGATGATATCGCCAAGCAGCACGTTCTGCATAGTTCCAATGATTACGTTCTCTAGACATCCCCTGTAGGCGATCCAAAAAAGAGTTCATCAGTTGGATTTTCTTTTCCCCATGAACGGTTAATAGACCTAATGCCAATTGTCTAGCTTGTTGTGCACATCTAAAGCAATCCCTGGAAACTTCCAGAGTTGCCTCAAATTCAGTCGTCCATTGATAAAAAAAGCGGTAACGTGCACTATCAAAGTACAATCCATATTTTTCTAAAGCGTCTGCCAACGTTAGTAACGTACGAGAAGACAGACGATCATCCAGGGGTTCCATAGGCACCATCCTAAAACCAATTAATCTCAGTTTTAAGTATGGATACATTTCCCAAATATGTGTCAAAAATAAGCGTGCATACGCAAAGTTACGCCGTATGCATCATCTCTATTAATTCTCTGAGTGCAACTGCAAACATAATGAATTCTTTCTGTGTACTAGCTTTTAATTCTGCAGTTAGCCGCTGCCATCTTTCAATAACTTTAGCATTATGTAGCACCCAATTATCCACTTTATGTTGTAAGTCCTCGTGATTTGCATTCTGTCTTAACACATGCAAAGTTAAATTCCGCTGATACTTATCCAGATCGTCACGTAAGGCTGCTCTGGCTAAAGAATCCCAATGATGACGGACTGGATGTGCTTTAATTTGTTCGCGATACCAGCCTAACTTGAGGCGAGTACTGAGCAAGAAATACAGCTGCATCACTTTGTCTACATTCACACCACCTTCTACCGCAGCTTCTACGATATCTGGCGCTGAGAACATTGCAAACAGGCTGGCGACCTGATAAGCCAAGCCTTCAGGCACACCTGCCTCGATATAACCTTTTGCAGTAGTCTCCATGGTGTCTTGCGCAACCCCAGATATCGCATGTCGAATACCTGCAATAATATGAAGCACGCCCGGCTTTAAGCTTTGAATGGTTTTTTCAATTTCTTGCCCAGGACGATTACAGACTAACCAACGGGTAATACGACGCGCAAAACGATTCACCTCTGAAAGCATATCAATTTGGACTGCAAACGGTACTTGCACCCCTAAATTATTGATTGCATTACGTAATTCGACCACTTCAAAAATTTCACGCGTAGACATATAGGCACGAATAATATCGGCAACCAATGCCCCAGTTTCATCTTGTAAACGTTGGATAAAATTAATCCCCATTTCATTTACAATACAGTTACTTAACTGTGTCGCAATAATTTCACGACGTAAGCGATGCTGTTGCATAAACGCCGCGTATTTTTCTTTCAAAACACGAGGAAAAGCTAAAGCAACCATTTCTAACAAATACGGATCTTCAGGCAAATCTGTCAATAAGATGCCTTCCTGTAAAATATTTTTAGCATACGACAATAAAACTGATAATTCAGGTCTTGTCAGACCTTTACCACTTTGACGACGAGCTTCTACTGCATCTCTATCAGGTAAAAACTCAATCGCGCGATCTAATTTACCTTCGCGTTCTAAAGCTTGAATCATGCGATAGTGCATATCTAAGTTAATGCTAGCATTTGCTTCTGCCAAGCTAATCGCTTCATTTTGACTGCGATTATCTTGTAAAACCAACGTGGAAACTTCATCTGTCATCTGAGCTAACAGTTCCAGACGTTGTTTTTCAGTTAACTCACCGCTTTCCATCACATTATTCAGCAAGATTTTAATATTCACTTCATGATCAGAACAATCAACCCCAGCAGAGTTATCAATAGAGTCCGTATTCAAGCGTCCACCTAATAAGGCATACTCAATACGGCCTAACTGAGTCATCCCCAGGTTGCCCCCTTCAGCCACAATTTTGCAACGCAAATCTTTGCCGTTAATACGAACGCCATCATTGGTTCTGTCCCCAACATCAGTATGAGATTCTCGACTAGATTTCACATATGTCCCTATCCCACCATTCCATAGCAGATCTACAGGCGCTTTTAAAATCGCTTGTATTAAAGCATTAGGCTCCATGCTCTCTATTTCTTTTTTCAGGCCTAATACTTTGCGGACCTGTGGCGTAATAGGAATCGATTTTGCAGAACGTAAGAAGATTCCGCCACCTTTGGAAATCAAGGTAGCATCATAATCAGACCACGCAGAACGTGGCAAATCAAATAAACGTTTACGTTCTCTAAAGCTGACACTCGGATCTGGGTCTGGATCTAAAAAGATATGCATATGATTAAAAGCTGCAACCATCTTGTAATGCTGGGACAATAATAAACCATTCCCAAATACATCCCCGCTCAAATCCCCAATCCCAATTGCCGTAAAATCAGTTTCTTCTGGATTAATTCCCAATTCTTGGAAATGTCGCTTAACAGACTCCCAAGCACCTTTTGCAGTAATCCCCATCTTTTTATGGTCATACCCCACAGAACCACCTGAAGCAAACGCATCTTTTAACCAAAAATTACGGTCTAAAGATATTTTATTCGCAATATCTGAGAACGTCGCAGTTCCTTTATCTGCTGCAACCACCAAATAAGGATCTGGCTCATCATAAGCCACTAAATCTTTAGGTGGGTCAATTTCACCATGAACTAAATTATCCGTTAAGTCTAATAACGCTGAGATAAACATCTGATAGCACGTAATAGCCTCAGCCATAATTGCTTCGCGACCTAAACAACTGGACAACAACTTAGGATAAAATCCACCCTTTGCACCCATAGGAACAATCACAGCATTTTTAACTTGTTGGGCTTTCATTAACCCTAAAACCTCAGTTCTAAAATCTTCTCGTCTATCTGACCAACGTAATCCACCACGCGCTACTTTTGCAGCACGCAAATGCACGCCTTCTACTCTCGGGGAATATACAAAAATTTCAAACATAGGACGTGGCAACGGTAAATCTGGAATAGCTTTAGGATCAAACTTAAAGGCTAAATAATTTTTTTCTTTACCATTCACATCCATTTGAAAGAATGTCGTTCTCAGTGTCGCTAATATCGTATCTTTATAACGCCTCAAGATACGGTCTTCATCTAAGTTTGCTACTTTATCAAGTTCACTTTCAATTAACTCCAAACACTCCGCTTGCCCTTTTTTACGTGTTTCTTCTGATAAAGCCGGATTAAAACGCGTCATAAACAAATGCGCTAAAGCCTCTGTAATAGCCGGATAATGTGCTAAAGTATTTTCAACATAACTTTGTGTAAACGTAAAACCCGTTTGCCAAAAATGTTTTGCATACGCTCTAAACATAGTAATCGTTTGCCAGGATAAACCTGCGCGAAGCACTAAACGATTAAAGCCATCACTTTCCATGCGTCCATGCCAGACCTGAAAAAACACATCCTGAAATTTATCTTTCACTTTTTCAACATCTAGTGTTTCACCACCAGCATCTAAAGTCATTCTAAAATCATTAATCCAAACTGTTGTTCCATCGGTTAATACCATCTGATAAGGACGTTCATGGATAACTTTTAACCCCATAAATTCCAACATGGGAATAATATCAGAAAGTGGGATAGGATTTTTAGGTTGAAAAATTTTAAAACGCAGACTTTGATCTTCCAAAGATCGATAAAAAGTCATCGATAAAGGTTTTTCAGCATTCAAAGATTCAATATGCTGGATATCATAAACCGCATGCCTGGCCATAAAATCATTAATATAGGCAACTGGAAATGCATTTTGATATTTTTGAAAAAGGTCATTCCCTTTTTCTTCCCCAAATCCGTCAATCAGCGCTAAATGTAAATCATCTTGCCAGCTTCTAAAAGCTTCCACTAATTGTCGTTCAATATCAGCAATATCAAAATCCATCCAATGATGGGGGCTCGTGCGCACAATAAAATGCACTCGCGCCAATACAGATTCTGAAAAACGAGTTTCAAAAGTCACACTACTCCCATGCAAATTACTCATTAAAATGTTTTGCATTTTTTCACGCAACTCAGAATTAAATCTTTCACGTGGAATATAAACCAAACAAGAATAAAAACGGCAATATAAATCAGAACGCACAAACAAGCGTACACGTTGGCGTTCTTGTAATTGCAAAATCCCAACGGCTAAAGTATATAACTCTTGCTCAGAAGCTTGAAACAAATCATCACGTGGTAAAGTTTCTAAAATATTAATCAGATCTTTACCTTCATGGCCTTTTTCAGTGAGCCCTGCCAACTTTAAAATATTTTTAATTTTGCATCGTAATAATGGAATATGACGTGGGCTACTATGATAAGCTGCTGCCGTATATAACCCTATAAATCGATGCTCACCAATCACTTTGCCGTCTTTAAAGCGTTTAATAGACACAAAATCCGTATAAGTAGGTCTATGAATCGTCGACATCGTACTGGTTTTACCCAATAATAATAAAATATTAGGGGATAAAGCGACCATTTTTGCTTGTTCAGGATATTGATTTAAAAGGCGTGCTTTATGGTCTCCCGGTATCTCCATACCCAAACTCAAGGTCGGATCTGCTTGGATCATCGGACCTTCTGCAGATTCAGACAGCGTTAGATATTGGTATGCTAAAAAAGTAAAATGGTTTTCTTTTAGCCATGCTAAAAAGGCCAGAACTTCTTGCTGATCTCCAACCCCTTCTTCTGTTTCTACCTGCGGATACGTGGACACTTCTTGCATGACGTCTGCCAGTTTCTGAGTCATTTTTGACCAGTCCTGCACAATTGTATCTACATCTGTTAAAATGCGCCCTAAAGTATTGGTTAAATCTACCAGCACGGCTGGGTTAGTTTGTTTATCAATTTCAATATAAAGCGGCACTTCACCGGAATGATTTGCATCTGCAGCGCCATTACTCAAGAGTTCTACTTTTCCGCTGACATCACGGAGTAATTTTTTGCCCCCTAAATGCATCATGCAATGAATCGCAAAACCACGACGGTTCAACTCCATCCGTATAGAGTCGATCAAAAATGGTACGTCTTCATAAACAACTTCTACAACTGTATGTGTAGTTTGCCAACCATGCTGCTCAAATTGTGGATTATACACGCGAACATGCGGTTCTTTTGGTTGGCGTGCCTTGATGTACTGCCAATGCGACAGCATGGCACCATAGAGGTCTAAAACGCTACGTGAGGCTAATTCTTCAGGCGCCATATGAGTATAGTACTGCCGAATCAATGCTTCGACCACCGAAGCATCCTGAGCTGGCAATTTTTCTAACACATGTGTGATAACTTTATTAATTAAATCAGTATGGGCCTGTTCCACCGTAAAACCTCTTATATACTTTTTCTACTTCTGTAAGTATATAACATACCCTGACTTTCAGGTCATCCTTCGGATACTGAATTTTTGACTTATCAGCAATCTCTTGATTGCTGATAAGTCAGCCACTTTTATTCTACTGCAGCGATATTTTTTTGAACAATCTCATAAACACCTTTAGACAACTTTTGTTGCCCCAAGGTCGCTAGCCCAGTTTGAATTAAGTCACGACGTTCTGCTTCCCAATTATGCCAAGAACCCAATGCCGTCAATAATCTTGCCGCCACTTGTGGGTTGATACTATCTAAATGTGCAACCGTTTCAAACAAGAGCGCATATCCTGAGCCAGAGGCATGATGAAAGTGTTCCATATTTCCATAAAAGAATCCTCCCAATAAAGCATAAACCCGATTAGGCCGTTTCCAATCAAAAGCCGGATGTTTTAATAACTGCTTCACACGATGAATACCTAAGGTCTTCGCACTGGCTTGTAAAGAGAACCATTTATCCACCAAAGTAGGATATTGATTAAACTCCTTCCAGAATTCATCGAGCAACGTTTCACCCCAAGGCGTTTCTACCGACAATAACGCACTCAAGGCACCTAACTTCGGAGTCATCGTCGTTGCATTACGATATTGCTGAACAGCTAATTCAATAAATTCTGGTGCTTCATTGGTCACCAAATAACGCAAGCACGTATTCATCGCCCAACGCGCAGCCCTGTCTTGAGGG
>CAZGDB010000013.1:9073-9583 GCA_964524705.1 uncultured Francisellaceae bacterium | reverse complement strand
TTGATAATGCTGATACCGTTCTAAAAAAGTCAAAGCATAATCTGTAGCAATCGTTTTTTCTAAATCAGCTTCTGCTTTTAAAATAGCAGCAATAGGCACATCTTTAGTATATTGCTGTAGCATCGTACTAAAAGACGGCAAGGATAAAGATAAAGCATACAGATCTGAATTTACATTTCGTTGAATTAATGCTTTCAAAGCTTGTCCTTGTGCCAAGCTGTTTTCACTGCCCGCTATTTTTTGCTGTAACATTTGTTTTAGCAAAGATTGTGCTGCCTGCCATTGATTAAAAGGATCCGGCTCTGAGGTGGCTATAAAAATCAACTCTTCCCACCGATAGTCATACTCTAAACGCACCGGCGCTGAAAACCCTCCTAAAAAAGAGGGGATGGGATTTTCCGGAATATGATCAAAGACAAACTGTTGTTCTGCTTGTGTCAATTCCAACACTTTTTCAGCATAAACCTTACCTGGTGTCTTAGCAGAAAATAAACTGACTCTCAATTGGAT
>CAZGDB010000013.1:0-9060 GCA_964524705.1 uncultured Francisellaceae bacterium | reverse complement strand
CTGCTTGTTCATACCAACGTCTAAATTGTTTTAAATCTCGATTATTGGCTTGTTCCATCGCCTGAATAAAATCTTCTACTGTCACTGCATGACCATCATGGCGTTTAAAATATAAATCCATGCCTTTTCTAAAACCCGCTGTACCTAATAAGGTCTGCAGCATACGTACAATTTCTGATCCTTTTTCATAAACTGTGACAGTATAAAAATTATTCATTTCAATGTAGGACTGCGGCTGTACAGGATGTGCTAAAGGCCCCTCATCTTCTGCAAACTGGTCTTCTTGAATTGTTTCTACTTGCCCAATCCGGTGCCATAAAGCTAAACCTTGAGATTCACTAAACTGTTGCTCTCTAAAGACCGTTAACCCTTCTTTTAAACTCAGCTGAAACCAATCTCGACAAGTCACTCGATTCCCTGTCCAATTATGAAAATACTCATGTCCGACAACCGCTTCAATATTTAAATAATCATGATCTGTAGCAATCTTGTCATTAGCTAAAATATACTTACTATTAAAAACATTCAGCCCTTTATTTTCCATCGCGCCCATATTAAAATCATGGACTGCAACGATTGCATAATTATCTAAATCATATTCTCTACCAAAGGCCTCTTCATCCCAACGCATCGCCCGTTTCAGCGCATCCAAAGCATAATGCCCCTCTTCAATTTCTTTCCCATGTGTATACAAGGCTAAATCTACCTTACGCCCTGATTGCGTCACAAAAGTATCTTTTAATACAGCCAAGTTGCCTGCCACACACGCAAATAAATAACAGGGTTTAGGATACGGGTCTTCCCATACTGTGTAATGTTTTCCCCCTTTTAAGGAGCCGGCTTTAATACAATGACCATTCGCTAACAATACTGGATAGGTCGATTTATCAGCAATCAGTTTAACGGTAAAACGTGCCAACACATCCGGTCGATCTAAATAATAAGTAATATGCCTAAAGCCATGCGGCTCACACTGTGTAATCAACAAACTCTCAGTTTCATATAAACCTTCTAGCTCTGTCTTTTTACAAGAAAAGGCCACTTGTGTTTCTAATACAAACTCTGCCGGTGGCGCTAAAATCGTTAAGCGTTCTGGAGTTACGCTGTAAGCATTCTCGGCTAAAGCTTTTTTATTAATTTTGATACTTCTCAGTGTTAAGCCTTCTCCATCCAAAACCAAAGGTACCACCGTCTCAGCTTCCCGACGTACGGCTAATACTGCTGTTACAACCGTTTGATCGGCAGCTAACTCAAAAGTAAGATCTACAGTCTCAATACGATAATCACTGGGTTTATAATCTTTGAGATATTTAGGTTCCATGGAATGGGAATGGGGGCTCACAGTTGACTCCTTGTAACTACAATCCCTCAATCCTACCCGCAGTGGCTCAAACCTGCAACGATATCCAAAAAGTCAGTTAATCAACCATAGTGTAATGAAATACCCGACAGCAATACACACTCACTTTCCATCAGAGCCCTATCATTAGGTTAATCTATACCTGTGCCAGCATAGCCCATAACACTATAGAGCGTGGTTGTGGAAAATATTACTGTGGAACAAAATAAAAAAAGCAGAAAAATAGCCGCTGAATTTTAAAAAAACTACCTAGAGGAGATAGAAGAAAAGCTAATGAGCGGCAACCTCCGTTAAATAGTGCAAGTTCAGAGGTATGAATAAGGGTCAATAACAATCTTTTTATTGCGTATTTTCTTTAGGTTCCACTACCGCTGCCACTGGCTCTTGGGTCGTGCTGGCAATAGGGACTTCTAAATGCGCTTGTGCAATATGGTCTGCACGATAGGTATCCAAAGTAACCACAGAAGCGGGCAACCGTACTTTTGGCTTATCTTCCAGACGGTAAAATTTAATCACTTCTTGGGCTTCTTTAATTCTACCCTTTTGATGATCTAAAGCCGTTCTAATAATTTCAATACGATGCTGTAACTCTTGGGTTTGTTCAAAAATTTTATGATCAAACAATTTAATTTGTTGGCTCGCTAAGGTTTGTTGTGCCAAGGCTGCGCCTTGTTTTTCAACTCCCATCATCAGATCTTTCCATTGAGTCGTGAGTTGCCCCAAGACCCCTTGTACAACTTGTACCTCTGTATGACAAGCCTGTAGCTGTGTCATCGTCATCATGTGTAATTCTTTGACTTCTTTAATCGCTTGAGTTCCTCTTTCTGCTAATAATCTAATTTCATGCGTCACCACAGCAAATCCTGCTGCATCTTCATGTTGAACTTTAGCAGCTTCTACACTCGCATTTAAAGAGAGCAAATGAGTTCTAAATGCAATTTCTTCAATACGATCTAAAATTTGCAAAGTTTTTTGCGCTTCTTCCACACTAGCAGTTTGCACTCCAGCCCATCGCCCCATTCCCTGGTTCATAGAATCCAAAGCCCCTTGCGTAGGCTCTACAGCAGTTTGGAAAGTATTTTGTTGGGCTTGCCACAGCTGAAAACACGCCTCCTGCTGTGCCACATGCCGTTCACGTTCTCTTAAAGCACTAAAGGCTTCATGTACATGCATGAGCTCTTGTTCAATTTGGCTACGTGCTTGATCGTTCAAACCTTGCATTTCATCGATCGTTTCACGCAGTTTTACTAAATTGCCTAACAAGTTTGATTGCAAATTTAAAAAATCTTTTTGAATTTTATTCATTACCCCTTTTTCAGAGGTCGCATTTAATCCAAAAAGCACTCCATTGGACAAATGCGTTAGGGCTTGATCTAAATCTGCAAGTTGTTGATACGTATCATTCCATAAACTATTGAGCAACCCTATCATTTCTCTTAATACCGTACGATCGGCAGCCAAATCAAAAGATTGTTTCCAATCCCCTTCTCGAGTACGCTCTATCCATCCTACAAAGGCTTCTTTAAATTTCAATTCAGAAGTACGTTGATCAAACTGCAATAAAAACCCTACACGACGACTATCAGGCGCACGTAGTGCATGGGTAATCAAATTAAACACCAAACCACCAACATGCAGATCACTTTTATGTGGGGAGTTCATATTTCCCACCACTTGGATTTGTGGCCCCCAACGTCTGAACACGTCCATGGACTGCCCTAATAAGGTATCCACCTTAAAATGGCCTATCACTTTTTGAATCTCACCTTCAGACTGACGTAAAATGCGTTCTGCAGCATGATTAAAATACAGCACAATACTCCGTTTATCCAAAATGACTACAGGAATACGGATATGGGTTAAGGCTTCTTGGAAACGAATTTGAACTATCATTTGTTTTTTGAGTGTCATCTGTAATTCTTGCATACTTTCTTGCAAAAAACGCTCTTGCTGAATATGGGTGGCAATATGTTGAGATAAATAAGATAAAGATCTAAAAAACAATTTTGCTTCTACAAAATTATGTTCAGGTGCTACCAGCTCCTTACCTTGCGCAATCTGTTGAATACTGTTCAACACTTCTTCAGTTAAATGGGCCCAATCCCGTAACCACAATCCCAAACTTAAGGTTAAAAGCGTTAACAATAACGCCTCAACCCCCCACAAAACTGGTGCCCACCCAAAATCTTGCATGACCGACAAAATCGCCAAAGCAGCCGTAAAGGCACTGAGCAGGCAAATGCCTTTCAGTCGTTTTACGAGCGAACTTAACGGATTTTTTGAGTGCATTTTATTTAAACTCTAAACTCAACTGTGCACGATAACGGGCACCTTTAGTTTGAAATTCAATCGGATGCAGTTCCCCTTTTGAGCTATCAGCAATAAACACAGTTTGTTTATCTGGCATAACCCAGGTTTCCTTCATACCTTTGGCTGTACGCTCTAGGTCAGCCTTTACAGCACCTAATAAATCATCTGGATTCCACGGTGCCACATCTTGCTCCATTAAAGAAAACACTAAAGAAATCTTTTCTTGTGGAGCTAAATCCACACTAAAGAGCTCTACATCCTGTACTTTTTGTAAACTATCTCCGCGCCAATAGAAAGGCTGATCTGGCACACGATAGTAACGAGTTTTAGAACCAAACTCAGTAATGGACATATACAACTCGTCCCCACGATTCTCCTGTACTTGAATTTGTTCAATATTATGCATCTTTACTACTACATGCAGCATTTTTTCGGCTGCAATCGCAGTCTTCATCCACAATGCGCTGGTTAACAAAGCGGTAACGAGGACGGTTTTGCGCATGATATTCATAATCCAATTCCTTTTTTTTGATAAATGAAAGAACAGTTCCCTATGATTCATTATATCACAAGATTTTGAGTCTTTTTTGACCTACACACAAAACCCCTATAAAAAGGCTTGTAATTGCCATATTTTTATATCAAGACCAATCGTTTTATTGTTTTGGTTTTTTAGGCTCAACGAATAACGCATGCACCATCCCCACTAAAGGATGCGCGCTTTTAACACGCCCCAACGGAACACGCCATAATACCGGCTTCACAACCTCCACCTTTAAAGGATGTACTACCTTACGAAATTTATGTAACTGTCGTTTCTTTTGCTCTGCCTTTTTTCGGGCCTGCAACTGTAAATAATATTGTTGCCAATAAACACGCCAATACGTTACCCATTGTTTGAGTGTCATCATAGGTCAGTCTCCCTGCATCTACTAAGATTCAGGGTTTGACAAAGTTAACCAACTAAGGTTCCGTGACCTGACACAAAAGTTGCGAAAAAAAGAATTTTGTTTTGTAATGGCCCCCGTGTGTATTCCCCATAACTCAGGTTGACCAAATGTCTATCCTACGTCCGTTTAAAACATTCCTTTGTGGTATTGGCTTTTGTCTCTTATTAACCCTGAGTACCCCACTGTGTGCCCTGTGGATTTATCTTTATGCTCCATGGCGCTTATGGGGAAACTTAGACACACGACGCTGGGCACTTTTGAAAATGGAAACGGGAGCTGCAGTTTGGATGCACCTCATGCAAGCATATATTCGTACCTTTCATCCCACAAAATGGATCTGTCATTTTCCAGAAGACCTTCTGCAACATAAAAATCAAGGATTGTTTTTAATCAGCAACCATCAAAGTTGGGTAGATATTTTTGTATTTATTGAAACTTTGGGGAATAAAACCCCTATCTTTCGATTTTTACTAAAACGAAATTTAATTTTTATTCCCTTTTTTGGATTTGCCTGTTATTTACTTAACTGCCCCTTTATGCGCCGATATAACAAGGAACAAATCTTAAAAAATCCTGCTTTAGCAAAACGTGATTTACAAACCATTGAACGCAATTGCAGTCGTTTACGAGAAGGTCCCATCACACTCTTTAATTTTACTGAAGGCACCCGATTTACGCCTGCGAAACATAAAAAACAATCCTCCCCCTATCCGCATTTACTCAAACCCAAAACAGGGGGGCTGATTCAATCCTTTAAAACGATGCCTAACTATTTTGCCTATATTTTAGATATGACCATTTATTTTCCCGGCAAAGTACCCACCTTCTGGGATTTTATGTGTGGCAAAGTTACAAAGGTCTATCTCCATGGTCGCAAGCTTGCTGTCCCCGATTTTTTACAACACCCAGAACAATATACCGATGAAGCATTGAAGGAATTAACACAAGACTGGATTAGCAAGGTGTGGCAACTCAAGGAAGACACGCTCACCCGTTTAATACAAGAAGATCAAGGTAAGATCGTCTCTTTTGCAGATACCCAAGAGAGTGGGTATACTGGCCCAATTCTACCTAATCACTAAGATCATAATGCGTAATATTCAGTTCATTATATATGACTTAGATGGCTTACTTTTAGATACGGAGCCTTTTTATACCAAAACCTGCACAGAAATTGCAGCACGTTATGGAAAGGTTTTTACTCCCGCCCTAAAAGCCCAAATTATGGGTCGTAAAGCCACAGAGGCAGCGGAAATATTTGTAAAAGCACTGGATTTACCAATCGATGCTAAAACCTATTTAGCTTTACGCAAAACTATTTTAGATGTGTTATTCCTCCAAAGTAAACCACGACCAGGAGCAGAGGCATTAGTCAAACATTTTGCACATCATAAAGTAGGGCAAGCGTTAGCCACCAGTACTGATCGACATGCCTTAGCCCTTAAAATGCAAAATAATGATTGGCTAAATTTATTACATCACCGCATTACTGGAGATGATCCCAGCTTAAAAGCTGGCAAACCTGCTCCAGATATTTTTTTAAAAGCAGCAGAAAAATTAGGAGCCCTGCCGCATGAATGCTTAGTCTTTGAAGATGCTCCATTAGGCGTACAAGCCGCTAAAGCCGCAGGAATGACCTGTATTATGATTCCAGATCCTCATATTCCCAACACTATTCTCTGTGAGCCAGATGAATGCTTAAACAGTCTACTAGATTTTAAACCCGCCCTCTGGGGATTACCAGGTTAATTATGGAAAAAACAGCTGTTCTATTACTCAATTTAGGCACTCCAGAAACACCTACGAAACGAAGTGTCTGGCAATACTTAGCAACTTTTTTAAGTGACAGGCGCGTGATAGATCTGCCTGCCCCGATTCGTTACCTACTCCTCTATGGTCTCATATTACCGTTTCGTACAGCCAGTGCCACCGCAGCCTATCAAAAAATTTGGACTAAAGTAGGATCGCCTTTACGCATCGAACTCCATCATTTGCAACAAGCCTTAGCTAAAGTACTACAACCCCATGAGATCGATGTCTATGCAGCGATGCGCTACGGCACACCTGACTTTAATCAAACCCTCTCTACAATTAAAAATCAATATACCCATTTAATCGTACTGCCCTTGTTTCCCCAATATGCCAGTAGCACCACCGGTAGCGCTCTACAAAAACTCTTTGAAAAAATTCAAACCTGGGATTACATTCCTAAGATCACAACCCCCAACACCTTTTATCAAGCGCCCGGTTTTGGACGCTTATGGGCTCATAAAATTTTAGATAGTTATATCAAAGGGGTGCATGATTGTGTGATGTTAAGTTATCACTCATTGCCTTTAAAAGCTTTACCCAAGGTACAATGCACAACCTACCAACAATGTCTTAAGACCCACTGCCCCCCACATGCACGCTGTTATCGCGCACAATGTCTGGCCACCAGCACACACATTCAAGCAGACCTACCCGAAGATTTACCTGTTTTTAGCAGTTTTCAATCCAAACTGGGTAAAACCCCATGGATTGGGCCTAGCAATACAGAACAATTACAAATTTTAAAAGATCAGGGGTTTAAGCACCCATTAGTAGCCTGCCCTTCTTTTGTAGCAGATTGTATAGAAACCTTAGAAGAAATTCAGTTACGATTACAAGAAGAATGGAAAAACATGGGAGGAACAGGACTCACCTTAGTGCCTTGTCTTAATTCAGATAATGCTTGGGTAACATGGTTAAAAGACTATTGCTTAACCCTTACCTAAAACAAGGCTATGCCAAAATATTCCAACCAGCCTGGAATATAGCCCCCTAAAGTCACTACAGTCGTGCCCCAAAATGCAATACGAACAACATTCCGCTCCCACAACTTATACACTATATTCGCGACTGTCAGTGCAATCAGTGCTGGATATAATACTGTTAATATAGCCCCTAAAAAATACATAATCCTTTCAAACCCCAACAAAGACATGACATAGGCTAAGCACAGTGTGATAACAAGCGTATCAACTGGTTTTAGGTATTGTTTCAGCTCTGTTGCTAAAAAATCTGCAAACAACATTGCAATCACCACTGCTGTGGTAAAACAAGCTAACAAGATAGTCAGACTCACCACTGGCACCGCATAATCCCCAAGTGATTGTTGTGCCAAAGCAGAAATTAAAGATTCAGGCGGAACACCTGTCAACGCAAATGCAAACTTTGCTCCTAGCCATACAAAGCCCGCATACACCCCAAACAATAAACCTGCGCCAATCATACTCGCTTTCAAATTTAACTGGATCAATGCTTTTCGATTACTCTCCCCTGCATCAGCTAAGCGTTTTTGTAAATAATGCAAAGTCGTAGCAGAAAAGAAAAAAGCGCCTAATAAATCTAAAGTTTGATACCCTTGAGAAAATCCAAAATTCCAAGCCTCTCCTCGAGTTAGCCCTACAGCCGGTGATACAATCGGAGGCTGTAAAAGACCAAAGAGAATAATAGCCATAACGCCCACTAATAATAATGGCGCCAGCCAATGTCCTAATAAATCCACAATTTTATTTTTACGCCAAATTACAAGTCCCAATAACAAACAATACACTGCATTAAAAATAAAGGGCGGGACTTCCGGAGCCCACAGCGTAATCGCACCATGTGACACCAATACACAACGCGGGAGTGCCCCAAAAGGCCCCACTAAGCATAAAATAATGGTAATCAACACATAAGGGACCACCGGCCCTAACATGCCAAAAAACTTTTCATAATCACCATTAAACAAGGTCATCGCAAACAGCCCCAAGAACGGCACAACGATACCGGTTGCAAACAAGCCTAATAACGCAGGCATCGTTGCATTGAAAGCTTCCATCCCAATTAAGATAGGGAACACGAGATTACCCGCTCCAAAAAACATGGAGAACATGGCAAAGCCTGCAGTCATAACAAGGATATGTTTTTGAGTAGATGATGCCACTGGCGCCCCTCATTAAGTTGTTTGTATGTCAGATGACCTATTTACTTACTGCTGGGCCGTGGTGCCGGGGAGCGGAATCGAACCGCTGACCTACTGATTACGAATCAGTTGCTCTACCAACTGAGCTACACCGGCATAATGGCGTCAAGTATACGAGTCCCTGCCTTCATTGACAAGTCTAGTCGCTTTATGTGAAAATCTACAAGCTGGCTAGCTTTCTAGCGTGCTGCTATACTTAAAGGACACTCAATTTTGTTAGATTTTACCAGGGAGATTTTTTTATGTTTGCTTACAAAAACAAAGACAAGGGTTACACCTTAATTGAATTGCTGATTGTTGTTGCCATCATCGGTATCCTAGCTGCAATCGCAGTTCCTTCTTACAATACCTATATGGTTCGTAGCAAAGTTGCTGAGATGATCAGCACCGCAGACAGCGCCAAAAATGCCATCGCAGAATACATGACAACCCATAATGGTCAGTTCCCA
>CAZGDB010000012.1:0-46918 GCA_964524705.1 uncultured Francisellaceae bacterium | reverse complement strand
ATCCGCCAGTAGTGCAGCGTGGGCAACCCGGCTCAAGTATATTGCTCCAGAGCTTTTAAAAGCGCTGAAGCAAAAACCAGGATTGTCTCAATTAGAAGGCGTAGTCATTAAAAATTTAAGTTATAATAACGACTATTAGAAAGGAACAATTCGAACAGTAGTACCCAATCCTACAGAGGCCTGATTTGCAGCATGCGTTACTTCATGTGGATCGCGTGACAGCACTGCCGATGGATCTGTTAAAACCAATGCCTCATTTGGTACGGGTACTTCAACAGCCCAATCTTTTTCTAAACTAGCCTTATAAGTTGCCAAGTCTGCACGTATTGCCACTACAGTTGTGAATAATAAGACGAATCCAAACCAACAAGCTCCTAGAAATGCTATAGTAGGCAGCCCCACAAAGCTCAAGAATGAGTAAGCCACCATCCAAAAGCATGCTGGATATTTCACTTGAGCATAAATATCTTTAACGGTTGATGCTGCCAACTTTAAGCCCCACATCCAATTTTTACGACGTGCACGTGTGATTTCTGTGTTTAATGCTTTCATCAGATCTACAGCGGTAATTCCTGTTTCTTGCACTCTACCCGGCTGTAACACCAACTTCAACAGCGCCTGACGGGCATGTTTAGGTTTCATAAAAGCTGCTTTAATAAATACCTTAGCCTCTTCCAAATTTAAAACAGTATTATTATTCACTGCTTTAATATATTGATTTTCTGTTACTGCTAAAACCTTTTGTTGAAATAACGCTTCCGTTTTTAATCTTTCGAAAGTTTGTTGCATGTCTGCTTGTAAAGCCTGAACACCTTCTGAGGTTTCCGCTAATTTTGTATGGCCTTTACTGCAAAACGCACCTACATTCTTTATATGTTGCTCTACTAATACTCGCGCCTGATCTGTCTGTACATACTCCAAAAAAGCATTAATTTTAAAAGATTCCTCATAAAGATTCTGTTTGCGCCGATTATGCAAATCCGCACATTTTTTAGAGAGCTTTTTAAGGTCTTCAACACTTATTGTAATAGCATTCTCAGTAGTAGCATATTGGTTCATGAAATTTTCTACAAAAGCATCTGAGGCCAACAAACCACACAGGATACTTCCATGCTTTTCAGCAATAAATCCTGGTGAAATCTGTTGTTTGCGATCGCTAACAATCTGACCCGTAACGCCACTATCCCATAGTGTCCTCTGGGAGATTTTTTGACGATTTGTGATTGATGCAAAAAAACTAATGATGTTTTCAGTGATAAATTTATTCTCCTCAATAAAAGGAAAATTTTCTATATCCGCTGCTTTTATATCCGTCCCCTTGAGCCAAGTGGTCAACAAAGGCATATATGCCTGCCCCGTATCAATTACAACAATTTCCCGTTCTTGGCGTTCATTGGTAGCAAAACCAATATTCCCTT
This sequence comes from uncultured Francisellaceae bacterium, assembly GCA_964524705.1. Classification (GTDB taxonomy): domain Bacteria; phylum Pseudomonadota; class Gammaproteobacteria; order Berkiellales; family Berkiellaceae; genus CAZGDB01. Next base: position 45,500 of record CAZGDB010000012.1, on the reverse strand, counting down.
CATGTAAATCACCATTAAGTGTCGTAATCGCAGAAAACAGCCCCTTTCCAAAACCAGGAATCCTTCCACTCAATGCATCCCCCCAGTTCTGCAGAGCATCACCAATAGCACTCCATCTTCCCATCTGCACCAATAACTGTCCAAAAGGAGTAAAATCTTTGAGCCTTTTGGATAACACTTTAATTTCAGGTTTTTTTCCAGGTGCTGCGATATTCCGAATACGCACTTTGGGCTGTATAGGATTCTGTAAACGTAGCCATTCGCCTGCCAACATTTCTAAGTAAGCATGTTTATTAGTATCTTTAGCATTAAGGGTTGTAAAAAAAGGGTGTATAAATGCAACCACAGGGTGTCCTTGAGGATTTTTTTGGATCCAGTCTCCCCCATTTTTAAGGGAAACAGTTTTTCCACTTCTCTTTATTTTTTGAACCACCTGTGTAATTTTATTAGCTAAACTCGTATTATCTGTGTGTGTACCCGTTGTTTGGTATCCATCATAAGGATGACGTGGCATACTCAACCTCTTTTTTTTTAGTTATTTTAATAGTTTATACCATTCTGTCATAAATAATCAATAGCTGAAAAGGTATGGGGTTTATAGGGTGTAAATACCAAGAAGTAGTCTATTTGGTCACAGAAGGACTAAACAACGTAATCACTGCCCCTGACAAAATGGTCAAAATCCCAAAAACTTGTAGGGTAGTAATATATTCATGTAAAAATAATATCCCAACAATTACCACGACGACTGGTTCTAATACCGATAAAATAGCGGCTTTTTCAGAACTGATACGTTTCAGCCCTGCTAATAAAAAGAGTATGGGGAATGCGGTACAAATAATCCCGATCCCTAAAATATTAATCCAGGCGGTGCCACTTTCTGGGATCACAAAAGTATTATCCCATAAGGCCACCAACCCACACATCACGGTGCATCCTACTGAAAGTAATAATGCAGAAGAAATAGGAGAGACTTGGCTTTTTTTGCTAGCAAGGATATAACCTGCATACAAAAATGCAGTAGCCACACCTAATAAAACACCCATTACATCAAACGCCGCTTCATCGAGATCTACAAGTAAAACAATCCCTAAAAAAATAAGCCCAATGGCAAAATACGACATTTTCTTAATAGGAATGCCATATAAAACACGATTAAAAAACATCACAATGGCCGGATAGCTAAAAAATATCACCATGGATAATCCGGTCCCTAAATAGGTGCTGGCCATAAAGTATGTAATAGAGCAAGCGCTATAAAACCCTGCTTCAAACACTAAAACCTTGCCCATTTCACGCATACTGGCACGAACCGTTTTGAGTTGGGAAACAAAAATAATCAATATGAAGATACTAGACACTAAAAAGCGCCAAAATAACATTGTGGAAATAGACAGGTTCTCTTTGAGGATGTGCATCCCAAAGTATCCAATCAGCCCATACAATAATCCTGAAATGATTGCATAAGCAGCGCCTTGTTTTTCTTTGGCAAGACGCTCAGCCGACTCAAGATGTGCTACTAAAATTTTCTAAACCATATCCCTGTTTCTAATAAACGCTTAACTCGCGCTCGCTAACGTGCCGGGAAAGTACGCTATCGGTAACTTCTCGGGCACTTCAAAACTCGTCACCTCAAAAGCTTCCGCATTTTGCAGCAACGTTGCGATCAGTTTGTTATTTAATGCATGTCCTGATTTATATCCTGTAAAGGCGCCAATTAAACTATGGCCCAATAAGTATAAATCGCCCACTGCATCTAAAACCTTATGTCGTACAAACTCATCTTTATATCGTAATCCTTCTTCGTTCAGGATACGATAATCATCTAAAACGATCGCATTATCTAAACTGCCACCTAAAGCCAAGTTATGCGCTCTTAAACTTTCAAAATCTGCTAAAAAGCCAAAAGTACGCGCACGAGAAATTTCTTTCACGTAGGTCGTTGAAGAAAAGTTTAAAGTAGCGGTTTGAATACCATTCCGAATCACTGGATGATCAAAATTAATTTTAAAATCGACCTTAAAGCCTTCATAAGGTTCCAATTTGGCCCATTTATCCCCTTCTTCCACCTTAATCGGTTTCAAGATACGGATAAACTTTTTAGGTACCGTTTGTTCCACGATCCCAGCAGATTGTAACAGCATCACAAAAATCGTCGCGCTACCGTCCATAATCGGCACTTCATCAGCACTGACTTCAACAATAACGTTATCTATACCCAAACCTGCAAAGGCAGAGAGTAAGTGCTCGATGGTCCCAATACGCGCTCCATCACAGCCTATAGTGGTGCAATAGCGGGTATCCACGACATTCTCAGGTTTCGCTGGAATATCAATATAGTTTCCCTCTATAAAACGACGTCTAAAGACTATGCCGGTATTCACCGGTGCCGGCCTTAAGGTTAGCAGCACTTTTTCGCCGCTATGAACCCCAACGCCTGTGGCTCTCACCACATTTTGAAGTGTACGTTGACCTATCATGCTCTTACAAAACCCTACCTTTGGTAATAGTTATCTTATAATTCTAGCTTACTCTGCTTGTCGTCGCAAAAAGGCAGGAATATCTAAATAATCAAGATCGGCTTGCTCATACTCACGGCTTGCAGCGCGTGCCCCACGACGTTCTTGTGGACTGCTTTCTGCTACACGACGAGAAGACTCTCTGTTATTCCCACTACTATTACGCGATTCTAAACCAGTAGCTACCAAGGTAACTCTTAATTCATCTTTATCCGTCAAGGAAGGATCTATTACGGTCCCCACAATAACGGTCGCATTGTCGGAGGTAAAGCTCTTGATCGCATCGCCCACTTCTTCAAATTCAGAAATAGACAGGTCAGTACCTGCGGTCACGTTTACTAATACCCCACGTGCACCGGATAAGTGCACATCATCCAATAAAGGACTAGAAATAGCAGCAGCCGCAGCTTGCTTAGCACGGTTCTCACCACGCCCTACCCCAGTACCCATCATGGCCAAGCCCATCTCTGACATCACAGTACGGACGTCTGCAAAGTCGACGTTAATCAACCCTGGACGTGTGATCAGCTCAGAAATGCCCTGTACTGCGCCTAATAATACATCATTTGCAGCTTTAAAGGCATCTAAAAGACTTACATTTTTGCCCAAAACTGTCAGTAACTTCTCATTTGGGATGGTAATTAAGGAGTCGACGTGCTGACTTAGTGCCAAAATACCTTCTTCAGCAACCTGACTTCTTTTTCTGCCTTCGAAGGGGAATGGACGAGTTACAATCGCAACGGTCAACGCACCCATCTCTTTAGCAATCTGCGCCACCACAGGTGCACCACCAGTTCCTGTACCACCACCCATTCCAGCAGTAATAAAGACCATGTCAGAACCCATAATCGCTTCACGGATTTTATCTGCATCTTCTAAAGCTGCAGCACGCCCTACTTCAGGGTTCGCACCAGCACCTAAACCTTTGGTGGCGTGTGAGCCTAATTGCAGCGTAATATCTGCACCAGAATCTTCTAAAGCCTGTGCATCTGTGTTAGCAGACACTAAGATCACACCTGCAATCTTACCAGACATGTATTTAATGACATTGGTTCCGCCCCCACCAATACCAATAGTGGTAATCTTTGCCATTTGGGAATTATTTTCTACTAATTCAAACATTGTGCTCATTGCATTCTCCTGCACTTATGGTCTTATACCGCTTGACCCCAAAACCAATTTCTCATTTTGCCCCAAAAACCAGGAAGACGTTTTACAAATCCTTCCTGTCGCTCTTTTTGTTGTTCTAAACCATACTGCAATAACCCTACTCCTGTGGCCTGTGCAGGATCTGCCGTTTGTCCCGGTAATCCTACCCGCACCGTTACTCCAAAAATCTCTTCCGCTAACTCTACTAAACCTGGCAACTGTGCAGACCCACCAGTTAAGACCAAACCTGCACCCAATAAGGAACGCGCATTCTCTGGTAGCTGCTGTTTTATCAGGACTAAAATTTCTTCCATACGAGATTCAATCACATGCGCTAAAGTTACATCAGCCACTTGCTTACTCGGTCTATCCCCTGCACCAGGTACTACAAAGGTTTGATTGTTATGCAACAACCGCGCCAAAGCACACCCGTAGGTTAATTTAATTTCTTCTGCTTGCGGGGTAGGAATACGTAAGGCCACAGAGATATCCTGCGTCAGCTGATCTCCAGCCACCGGTAACACTATAGATTGTCTAATCACGCCTTGATTATAAAATGCAACATCCGTGGTTCCTGCACCTATATCAATTAAGCAAACTCCTAATTCTTTTTCTTCCGCTGTCAACACTGCTTCACTATCCGCTAGCGGTGAAAAAACCAAATCCTCAATTTCCAACCCACAACGACGAATACAAGTAATCAAGTTTTGCGCAGCACTCACAGCACCTGTAATCATATGGATTTCAGTTTCTAAGCGAACCCCCGACATCCCTATAGGATCTCGAATACCTTCTTGATAATCCACGGTAAATTCTTGAGGTAAAATATGTAAAATCTTCTGGTCTGAGCCAATAACCACTGCTTTAGCAGCATCCACTACTCTATCTACATCAGCAAGTGTAACTTCTTGATCACGAATTGCCACAATCCCATGAGAATTCATGCTTTGAATATGTGCACCCGCCAAAGCAACATACACACTTTCCATCTGAACATTTGCCTGCTCTTGTGCTTGCTTGACCGCCTGACTAATAGCTTGCACAGTCAGATCTAAATTCACCACAACACCTTTTTTTAAACCACGACAGGGTTGCGTTCCTAAACCAATTAATTCTACTGACCCTTCTGATTGAATTTGTCCAATCAATGCTGTCACTTTAGATGTCCCAATATCTAAAGCCGCTACTATATTTTTTGTGGGTATCTTTGACATGGCGCCACTCTCACTTTGTTACAATTTGCTTGATAACTAACTATTTAGACAGCTTATCAAAGACTATCCTTCCTATACACAAGGTACCACTGCCTTAAGCATTTTTCCAGCCAACAGCGAGTCCTGATGTATATCTTAGGTCGATATAAGAAATTGGGCGAGTTTGAGTCGCAATAATTTTAGGATAAACCGCTACAAAACGTGCTAATCGTTGTAAGACTTGTTTTTTTCCTAAAAACACTTCAAGCCCATTGTCTAACTTGATTGTCCATGCACCACGTGGTGCCATCACAATCAGTTTTAATTTGAGCTCTAATGGTGCCAACATTGCTTCCATAGTATTGAGGTTATCGTACATTTCTTTATAAGCTTCTTTAGGGCCTAGAATTTGAACGATACCCTGCGGGTAGTTATCTACCTTAGGTTCAATTAATAATCCTTCTTCCGTAATACCGTAATCATCTTGCAGACGTGCGCGTAATTTATACTCACGTAAATGAATTACCAAGGTATGTGGCCATTTGCGTCTTATAGATAAGTCTTGTACCCAACCTAATTCATGCAATTCAGTTTGTAAGTTACCAACCTTGATTCCAAAAAAACCTTGTTTTAAATAAGGTTTCAACATTTGGCGCAGTTGGCTTTGCGAGATAGCCTTTTGATCTCCAATAATCTTAACTTCTTGAATTGGAAAACGTCGGGCATCCATCGCATAATCATGCAACCGTGTTCCACCAACTCCTATCGCCGCTAAGATCACTAAAACCAACATCCACTTTAGCGCGTGCATGCATAGGCCTCTTGAGACACCATAGTAGTGGCTAAAATCGCACGCACCAAAGTTTCAAAGCTGATTCCTATGCTTAATGCTGCTTTAGGAACCAAGCTATGACTTGTCATTCCAGGGCTAGTATTCACTTCTAATAAATAAGCCTTACCTTGGTTATCGCGCATCAGATCTACACGCCCCCATCCTGAACACCCCAATAACTGATAGGCCTTTAAAGCAAGATTCGAAATTTCAGCTAAGGCCTCTGGCGTATCCTCTAGCACCCTATAGTCAGTAGTCTCTAATTGATACTTAGCCGCATAATCATAGAAACCTTCTTGTGGTTTAATACACAAGGTGGGTAAAACAATATTATCAATAATCCCTACCGTAATTTCAGCTCCATCAATAAAACGCTCTACTAATACTTCACCATAAGCTGCCGTTTTAGAATAGTTCTCTGCCAGTTCTGTAGCATTATGTACAATATGTACGCCCAAGCTAGAACCTTGAGAAATAGGTTTTAAAACCAAAGGATAACCAATATGGGTCGCGCGCTCCAAAGCATGATTTAAAGAATCTGAAACAAAGAACTCTGGCATAGATAAATTCTGAGTTTGCCATATTCTTTTGGTATATAGCTTATTCATGGCTAATGCTGAGGCCAAGACCCCACTCCCGGTATAAGGAAGCTTTAAGGCTTCTAATACCCCTTGCATCACGCCATCTTCGCCTTCAGTTCCATGTAGAATATTAAAGACACGATCAAATTTACCGGCAATTAAGTTTTGAGGAAAATTTTCCAATGGATCTATAGGATGTGCATCAATCCCCGTATGCCTTAAGGCTTTAAGTACTGCATTACCACTATCCAAAGAAACTGCGCGCTCTCCAGAGCGTCCCCCCATTAACACCGCAACACGACCAAAGTCGGACGACTCACATTTATTCGCTAAATGATGAATCGCATGCATCTGTTTACTATTATCCATGAGGTCTGTCTCCTAATACGCACAATTCTAAGTCCAACTTTACACCAGTATAGCTGAAGACCGTAGCTTGAATCTCTGCTATCAACGTCAGAATATCTGCTGCGGTAGCCTTTCCTGTATTAATAATAAAGTTAGCATGCTTTGTTGACACCTCTGCCCCGCCGACTTGACGACCTTTGAGTCCTGCGGCTTCTATTAACTGCGCTGCGAACTTCCCTTCTGGGTTCTTAAATACTGACCCACAATTCCAGGTCCCTAACGGCTGGCTCGCAGCACGTTTAGTCAGCAAGTCTGCAATCACCTGCGTGCTCTGTCCTAATTGAAAATGAAGATCTGCAGCAAGAAAAATTTTACCAGTGCTGCCGCCTACAGCTCTATAACCCACATCAAAAGCCTCTGGCGTCAATTCATGTAAACCGTTAACTGCATCCCAAACCTGGACACGCTGTACCAAATCCCAAGTCTGTCCACCATAGCACCCTGCATTCATACGCAACGCACCACCCATGGTTCCAGGGATACCGCATAAAAATTCGCCTCCCGTTAATCCCAGGCTTACACTGTATTTGGCAACTTTAGGACAAGGCACACCAGCAAATACCCTTAAGGTGTCTGATGCTATTTGCGTTAAAGTATTTAAACCTTTATGCAACAACACTACTGCACCAGCAATCCCATTGTCTGGCACTAAGACATTACTGCCTAAGCCCAAAACTGTAACGGGGGTACCTTGGGGTAATTGATTCAAATAAGTCATTAAATGCTCGATCGTACTGGGAATAAAAAAGCGCTCAGCATTTCCACCCACCCGTAAAGACGTATAACGTGCTAAAGATACGTCTTTTTGTTCCTCATCTAATTTAAATCTTAGACTAGTGGACATTCGACTCCTTGCGCCACCCGTGCAATTTCATGCGCCACTTGTGTGACAGCCCCTGCCCCTAAGGTTAAAACGATATCATTGGGTTGTAAGATACCAGGTAAATCTGAAAGAACGGTTTCTCGCGTTAAAGATACAATAGGATCTATACGCCCTAATTGTCGTATAGATCTTGCTAAGGTGCGCACATCCGCCCCTTGTATAGGCGCTTCACCACCACTATAAATATCCATCACAACTAAAACATCAACCACTTCGTTCAAAACGCGCACAAAATCATCAAATAATTGCACAAACCGTGAATAACGATGAGGTTCATAGACCACGACTAAACGACGTTCTGGAAAATTCTCGCGTATCGCAGTACAGGTTGCCTTAATTTCACACGGATGATGCCCATAGTCATCCATTAACCTAAAAGTGCTCCCCTCGTGAAATGCAAAATCGCCTAAAACCTGCAAACGACGGCCAACACCTGCAAAGGATGCCAATGCTTTTAATAGCACCGCAGGCTCAATACCTTCTTGCAAACAAACCACTAATGCTGCCACCGCATTCAGTGCATTATGCTTGCCCGCCAGATTTAAAGTCACTTGTAAAGGGGCCGAAAACTGTGCCGCATGTACTGTAAAAGTACTTTTTAAATCATGGGCACGGTAATCTTTAATACAAAAATCTGCATCTTCTGAAAATCCATAGGTTAAACACCGCGACGTCAAGCGCGGTAAGATCTCTCGAATATGCGAACAATCCAAGCAAACTACTGCCAACCCATAAAAAGGAAGTTTTTGTAAAAACTGTACATAGGCTTCTTTGAGTTTAGCAAAATCATTATCAAAAGCGGATAGATGATCATTATCAATATTGGTCAAAATAGAGACCATAGAATTTAAACGTAAAAAAGAACCATCACTTTCATCTGCTTCAGCAATTAAATAAGGCCCTTGCCCTAAACGCGCATGCGCGCCCACGCCATTGACTAAGCCGCCAACCACAAAGGTAGGGTCTAATTGTGCTTCTGCAAAACATTGGGCCAAAATACTCGTAGTTGTCGTTTTACCATGCGCCCCTGCAACTGAAATACCGTATCTAAAACGCATGATCTCTGCCAACATTTGCGCTCTTGGAATAACAGGGATCTTATGTGCTCTGGCTTCCATCACTTCGGGGTTGTCTTCAGTGATCACACTGGAAATCACCACCACTTGTGCCCCTGCTACATGCGCTGCATCATGACCTATAAAAATATCTGCCCCTAAAGCTTTTAAACTGGCCGTCATCGCATTAGCCGCTTGGTCTGACCCTGAGACTTGATAACCTTGGGTTAACAAAACATTCGCAATCCCCCCCATACCCACACCACCAATCCCCACAAAATGGATCCGGGAAACCGATTGCATGCGATATAACTTAGATTGATTGACCATTGCGAGACTCTACCTTTTTTTATTTAGAAAGATTACTTCTTAGTAACGCCCTAATACTTGATAGCAAGATTGTACCACTTGTTCAGTAGCCATCGAAGCATTCGCCATCAGACGACCTTGATGTTGCATATGAACTAACTGTTCCGGCTGGGTCAATAAGGTTTGTAGGAGTGCTGTCGTGCGAGGAGAGAGCAGATCTTGCTCTGTCACCATCTTGGCTGCCCCATTGTCTACCATCACGGCTGCATTTTTAGTCTGATGGTCGTCCATAGCCTGTTTAAAGGGCACCAATAAAGCCGGCAAGCCCCATTGGGCCAATTCAGCTAAGGTTAATGCCCCAGCTCTGCAGATCACCAGATCTGCCCAATTATAAGCCTGGCTCATATCATCAATAAAAGGCTGTATCTTAGGGGTAAAGGCAAAACGCTGAGACTGATACAGCGCCTTGGTTTCTTCTAAATCTTTAAAGCCAGTTTGATGCCAGACCGAAAACCCCCAAGGCAAAAAAGGCTCTACTTGCTTTAATAAACGCGGCACAGATTGATTCAAAACTCGTGAACCCTGACTGCCCCCTATTACCAAAATATTTCTCAGTTGCTGAATAGGTTGTTTTTGGTAAGAAGCCTGAATGATATCTCTTCTTAAAGGATTACCTGTGGTAATAATTTTAGGGTCTGATTTTCCAAAAGTATTAGGGTAGCTTTCACAGACCTTGCGTGCCATCGGAAATAAAAAACGATTACTTAAACCAGGGACTGCATTTTGCTCATGTATCACTAAAGGGATCCGCAATAAAGTAGCCATGATGCCACCAGGCACCGTCACATACCCACCAAATCCTAACACTACCTGTGGATGTAATGCCGCCATATAACGATAACAAAGCTTCAAAGATTGAAAGATGTTTTTAGGCAAGCCCAGCCATCCCTGTACCCCCTTACCCCGAACCCCTTGCATCGGTAAAATAAAAGACGGAATTTCATGCTTATTTAAAATTCGATTTTCAATCCCTTGCTGGGTAGCTAACCAGCTAACCTTGCACCCACGCTCTAAAAAAGCTTGCGCACACGCATAAGCAGGAAACACATGGCCCCCAGTTCCAGAAGCCATAATCATAACGCGTAAAGGAGTACTCATAATTTTATCAACGGGGTCGGTTGTTCTCTTTTTAATTCTACATCAATTCTGGCTAAAATCCCTAAGGCAGCACATAAGAGCAATAAACTATTGCCACCATAGCTAATAAAAGGCAAAGTCAGCCCTTTAGTCGGCAGCATTCCAGAGTTAACCCCCATATTAATAAAGGCTTGTAACCCTACCCACGCCATAATACCGATACTCACAAAGGCAACAAAGATTTCACCGCGTGCTTGCGCAATACGAGCAATCATAGAAACCCTAAAAATCCAAATACAGTACAACGCTAAAACGCTCAGACTACCCACCAACCCAAACTCTTCTGCCAAGACTGAAAACACAAAATCAGTATGCGGTTCTGGTAAATAGAGTAATTTTTGAACACTGTTCCCAAGGCCCAACCCAAACCATTCACCCCGCCCAAATGCAATTAAAGCTTGAGTCAACTGATAACCTGTCGCAAAAGGATCTGCCCAAGGGTCTAAAAAAGAAACCAACCGTTCCAAACGATAAGGTGCTGAAATCACTAATAAGACAAATGCTACCGCAACCGCCGCCAAGAGCATAAAAAAAGGAGCCCAGTTAGCGCCCGCTAAAAAAAGCATCAATAAAGCTGTTGAACTCATCACCACCGTTGCCCCAAAATCAGGCTCTAGTAATAACAAGACTGCACAAACCCCTAAACACAACATCGGTTTAATAAAAGCTGAAGCTTCTCGTTTTAAGATTTTATGATTGTTCGTAATGTAACGTGCCATAAAAAAGATAAACGCTAATTTGGCCAACTCAGAAGCCTGCACCGTAATAGGGCCTAACTGTACCCAACGCATACTGCCATTCACTTCTCGCCCTAACCCTGGGATAATCACTATTATTAAAAATAAAATGGTGATCCCTAAAAACCAGGGGGCACATTGATACCAAAAACGTAAAGGCGTACAAAATGCTAACCCTAAAGCCACCAGCCCCGCACCTAAATAGATCGCATGATGTATCGCATAATAAAAAGGACGCCCCATCAAAGAATCCGCTAAGGGCATCGAGGCTGAGGTCACCATCATTAAGCCCATTCCCAACAAGAGAATTGAGGTTAAAGCAAACCAAGGATCTATCTTGGATACTGAGAGTTTTTTAACAACGGCAATAGCCTCATTGGCAATAATGTTTGACATAATCTGTAAAAAACTCTCCTCGTTGTTCAAAGTTCTTAAACTGATCTAAACTCGCACAAGCCGGTGACAACAAAACCACCTCCCCCTGCTTTGCAAGTTGAGAAGCAAGACCAACCGCCTCTTCTAAAGTAGAGACACGCTGATAAGCCACATCCCCGGCAACTGCTTCTAATTGTGCGGCATCTTGACCAAAAGTGATTAACATACGCACATATTCCGCGAATACAGGCGTTAAAGGACTTAAATCAGCCCCTTTGGCCTGTCCACCTGCAATCAAAATAATTTTACCTGTAATTTGAGGGCCGATGCCTTGTAAAGCGGCTAAGCAAGCCCCTACATTGGTGCCTTTGGAATCATTAATCCAACGTACACCTTTGTGTAAAATAACCTGCTGACAGCGATGGGGTAACCCTTTAAAAGTTGTTAATACTTGAACCATGGCTTCAGGTAATAACTCTAAACGTTCCCCTAACGCAATAGCAGCCAAAATATTTTCTGCATTATGAAGTCCCATCAAACCACACACTTTAAGCGGGCACAGCAATCCTTGTGGGGTATAAAACCAGGGTTCGCCAGACTCCATAGCAATACCATAATCACTGGTATCAGTAGTACTAAAACTATAAGCAACAGGATGATGTTTAGGTATCGTATTCAGATCTGCAGCATTATAAATACAGGCCTGCGCCTCATCAAAAATTTTAGCCTTAGCCGCAATATAGGCTTCTAAAGTACCATGACGATCCAAATGATCCGGCGAAAGATTTAAAAAAGCAGCAGCCCTTAATGGGATTGCCGTTAAGGCTTCTAGTTGAAAACTAGACAGCTCAATCACATACACATCTACATCTGGCGCTAATAAATCCAAAACTGCAGTACCTAAATTGCCTCCCACCCCTACTTTTAAACCTGACGCTTCTGCCATAAGTCCAACTAAAGTCGTCACTGTACTTTTACCATTAGATCCAGTAATACCAACGACTGGCGCAGTACCTACTGCTTGTACAAACCAATCCAGTTCCCCATAAATAGGAATCCCTGCTGCACGCGCACTTTCTAAAATAGGCAGGTCGAACGCTAAACCCGGACTTACCGTAATACTATGAATGGTCTCTATCGGTGGCAGCACAAACTCCCCTAAAATATAGGACACCTCAGGATACTCTTTTTGTAATACGTCTAAATTAAGAGGATTTGCACGCGTGTCTAAGACTAAAGGCTTATACCCTAAACGTACAAGATGGCGAACGACGGCTAGCCCCGTAATCCCAAGGCCTAACACCAGTGGCGTTTTATGATGCTGCATACCAGCCAATCAGTTTAAATGACTTAGACCACTATAACAAAATCAAGGCTATACAACCATCTGTTATATGCCAGGGTTGATCTTAAAACAAAAGCTGGTACACTAACATAGTTTCATAACTATAAGAATATCAGGAGCCCTCTATGTTACGTGCCGGCAAAAAAATAAAAATCAATCAATCCGTCAGTTCCGACCGGGGTATTATTATGGCGCCGGTGATCGACTTATGTGGACTCATTTTACGTGCCGACAAAGACATCCCACAAACCATCAAAACGTTTTTGAATGCGCACAATGTCCAAGCCTATCGTGTACGCTATCAAGGCAAACTCTGCATTCGATTACGCGGCACGTGGGCATTATCTGCTTCAGATATACAAAAATTTATAGCTGCCAACCCAGTATTAGTAGAGCAACAAAAACAAAATTTAGAATCCGTACCTGTGATTGAAAAAATAGCTCAAGAAATCAAAGAGGATATCAAATATCAGGTAGAAAAAAATGGCGTAGTCATGCACTATTTTCAAGGTAAGGCAACGCCACACAATCTAACAATCCGACATGCAGAAACAGATATCACGCTCACCGCATTCAGAACCCCTTTACGTGAACCGGCCCTGCTTTTTAGTCACGCTAACATTAATATTGAGGCAAATAACATGCAGTATCAGGGGGGGTATTTGCCAGCCACGCCAAGTGTTGCTTGTAGCAATTGTGGAAATCCAAACTGTAGCGGTACAACAACAGCATCACCAGATAATGCAGGTATTTTTAAAATAATCCAGGCTGAACAAAATATCACACTAAATAATCAAACGACTGCACTTCACAATACCTTACTGCAAGCAGGCAACACCGTATCGTTTAGTGGAACCAGCAACAACAGTATGCTTCATCTGCATATTGATGAACAGCGTGTATGGTTAAACAACCCCCATAGTGGATTGACTTTCAAAATCTAGCGCGTAAACTAACCTAGTCTTTTATAAAAAAATTAACTAACTCAAGGTATAAAACTAATGCGTATCACTAAACTATTAGCACTGGCTGCAAGCACACTCTTACTATCTGGCTGTGCAACCGTTTTCTCAGGCACTACCCAAAAAATCAAACTCAATGTGGTAGATACTGGCAATAATCATTCTTTAGAAACTGTGGCCTGTACCCTCACTGACAGTAGCGGTAGTCACTTTTCCCTACCGCATAACCCTGGTGTTATGCAAATTAACCGTAATTCCGGAACTTTAGCCGTTGTTTGTAAAAAAGCGGGTTACAAAAACAGCCATATGACCATCCAAGATCGTTTTAATCCTGTCACTATTGTAAACATCATCTTTTGGCCTGGTTTAATTATAGATGGCTTAAGTGGTGCCTATAGAAAATACCCTACGGACTTTATCATCCCTATGGATAAAAAATAATCTTTGTCATTCCAAGTAATCCTTCCTCTAAACTGTACAGTTTAGGGGAGGCTTTGTTTTTTTACACAACTATGCGACACTCTCCTTATATTATTTAAGGAAAGCACTATATGTTACGCGCAGGAAAAAAATCACCCTCAACTCTAGCACCCTTGACTGAGGAAAATGGATCCTAACGCTAAAAGAAGTGAAAGAATTTATCCAAGCCAATAGTGAATTAGTAGCGCAACAACTTGAAAATCTAGAAGGCGTACTGCCCGCACAAAACCTTCATAAGGAAGTCATCGTGCATATTGCTGAAGTCCTTGCAACCAATGGTAAAGTGAAGCGTAGTGGTTCGAGCTGCTAACACAGTGAGTTCGAACAAAAGATTATTCACCAGTACGATAGTAGAGGCAGAGGCAGTACCACAACATCGCCCGTCTTAAAAACTAGCAGCCTGCGCATTCACAAGATCGAATCTGCAGGCTCTCTTGACCTCCCAGTAAGATAAGCACGCCATCTCTGCCTTAAAACCAAGCGCCGATTCACAAATGAAGTGCAATTGAGTTAAATATATAGCTGATATAAAAGAAGTGGTCAGCTGAAGATCTTAGGAGTAACTTCTCTAAAGGTTGTGAAAAAACTTATAGAGGAGAGTATATCCATGGGATATCAACATCTGACCATGGATGCAAGATGTCAGATCTATGCATTACAGTCAACTGGGCTGACACAAAAAGCAATAGCAGAGCATCTTAGGGTTTCTGCCTCAACAATCTGCCGGGAACTAAAAAGGAATAGTGGTCAAAAAGGCTATCGTTATCAACAAGCGGATAGAAAGGCTATTGAGCGACGCCATAAAGCCAGCAGTAAGCCTAAGAAGATGGTCCCTGTTCTCATACGTGTAATAGAGTCAAGACTACGAGAGCGGTGGAGTCCAGAACAAATCTCAGGTGTGCTAAAAAGCAATAATATTGAGATTAGTGCGGAAAGTATTTATCGCCATATTTGGGCTGATAAAAAAGCTGGGGGTAGCCTGTACACCTACCTAAGGCGAAGAGGCAAGAAGTATACCTATTGTGGTGATAAAACAGCAGGACGAGGCTGTATTCCGAATAGAGTGGATATCCAGAAGCGCCCGAAGATAGTGGGGCACAAAAGTCGTACTGGGGATTGGGAAGGAGATACGATTATTGGCGCTAAACAGCAAGGCGTGATTTTAAGTCTAGTCGACAGAAAGACAAAATTTACTTTGTTAGCGAAGATGGTAGGTAAGCATGCGGCCCAAGTGCCCAGTCTTATTAAAAAGTGCTTTAAGCGGCTGCCTAAAAAAATCACTGGGCATTCCATCACCTTCGACAACGGTAAAGAGTTTTCAAAACATCAACAAATTACCAAAACAACAGGTCTACGTTGTTACTTTGCTACCCCGTACCATTCTTGGGAGCGTGGTTTAAATGAACATACCAACGGGTTGGTTAGGCAGTATTGCCCTAAGCGCTCTAACTTGACGCAATATTCGGATGAATATATTCAATATGTGGAAGACCAGCTTAACAACCGTCCTAGAAAAGTGTTAGGCTATCGAACACCTAGAGAAGTTTTTCTTGGGATCAAGCAACCTCAGAAAATTGCACTTCAGTGTTGAATGGGCCAAGTAATTCTTTACCCTAAAACCAAGTAATTCTTTTTTTTATAAAACCTGATTAGTTAATAAAGGCGTTGTTGCATAAAGGGTCGCGGCCCCGTTAGTTACTTGGCTTGAACCATTCTTTTCCTTAGAATTTGCTTCGTCTAAAAACCAAGTTCAAGGAAAGAACGTGTCTAAGAAGCAATACCGAGTCCGCAACTGGTCACAGTATAACAAAGCATTAGTGAATCGTGGAAGTCTTACTGTATGGTTTGATGAAAATTCTATTGAAAATTGGTACGATGATTCTCCTACAGGGCAACAAGGTCGTCCAAAACTATACTCTGATATTGCGATTCTTTGTGCCTTAAGTTTACGTTCAGTCTTTCATTTACCCTTACGTAGTGCACAAGGTTTGGTAATGCCATTAATTGAGTTACTCAGCTTTCCCATTTCTGCTCCAGATTACACGACTTTAAGCCGTCGACAAGCATCCCTGTCAGTTGAATTACCACACACTACCAGAACAGGCAGGATAGATTTGGTCATAGATAGTACAGGTCTTAAAATTTATGGTGAAGGGGAATGGAAAGTCAGACAACATGGGTATAGTAAACGTCGTACATGGCGTAAGCTGCATTTGGGAATAAACCCTGATAATCATATGATTGAAGCAACTGTAGTTACGACGAATGATTTTCAAGATAGCGAAGTATTTTCAGATTTACTAGAGCAGGTATCTGTGGAATTAAACCAAGTAGCTGCTGATGGCGCCTATGATAGTCATGGTTGTTATGCAGAGCTGGATGCACGAGGTGCTACTGCTAATATCCCACCCAGGGAGGGAGCCAAAATTAAAAAACATGGGAATGCACACAGCCCTCCTAATCAACGAGATGAAAATTTACGCATGATTAGAAAGCTGGGGAGGAAGAGATGGAAGGAGCAATCGGGGTATCATAAAAGAAGTTTATCAGAAACAGGGATGTTTCGATTAAAGAAAATATTTACAGATAAGTTGGCAAATCGCACTTTTGAAAATCAGGCTACAGAAGCACTTATAAAGTGCAGAATTTTAAATATTATGACCAACATGGGAATGCCTGTTTCTGAAATGATCTAAAATTAGAATCAAGAAAAAGAAGGGCTATTTATGCAACAAGGCCCATGCCAACCGGTAAATCGCCACCTAATGCAATAAAAGTGATTGGCAAAGCTTGATCATTCAAGTGATCTGCAAATCTTGTGATAACACGTTCAACGGGTACATCAGGAACCCAGATTTTACCTAATACTTCATGCCAAATGTGTGCAAGTGCGGGTATAGTGTTGGGATGGTTTTTAAGCAGTTCGATTTTGATCATGACGCTATCTCACTTATTAATTCTGGCATCAAAGTTTTTACCCTTAAAATTGTTGGTAATACTTGCATGACTTGTTCTATCCCAATATTTTTTTGCTCAAGTTCTCTTTGATTGATAGACCGATTAATATTGTAAACCATCCAGTTAATCCAATTTCCCATAACCCCATAAAACGCCGCTTCAATTATACGTTTTTCAATTAAACCTCCGGACTCCGAATAAGATTTAAGCATTTTATGGAACAAATTGATCTTGAGATTGGTTGTCACGCCCGACCAATCTAACGCAGCATTTACAATTTCATATGTGGGATTTAGTTTACGGGCCGATTCCCAATCAATTAATAGAGGTTCCTTGTTCTCAGTCCACAAAACATTTTTTTGATCTAAGTCACCATGCCCAACGACTGTATGTTTTTTAAGAATTTCAATTGAACTCAAATAATTTTCATTAATTTCGAGAAGGTTGGATAAATGGGAATTTAAAATGTCAGCAAATGGAAGCCGCATTTGAGTTGACTGCTTGATTAAGTTTGTAATGTGTTTGTTATGATGAATATCAAATTCAGGTTGATCGATACCTTCAATACAGAGATTTATTAAATGCATTTTTGCAAGTATTCGGGCAATGACTAATGCTTGACCTTCGTTAATTTCATCTTTATCTAAAGCTTTCGCGTTAACCCAAGGGTACACAAGGTAGCCATATCCATCTGTAATTAAAAGATGTTTATCGGATTGCGAGAGAGCGCATACCCCAGGGATATTTTGAGCTATAAAACTTGAAGCTATTTGCTCGCTCAATTCATAATTTTTAATGACTTGCTCATTTTGCAAATCAATATCTTTAGATAGCTGCTTAATCGCATAGGAGCCTTTATCTGTATCAAGACGCCACATGATATGCAGCAAGCCACCGTGTACTCTTGTGGGTGCTTGAGTCGGTGTACCAAGGTCAAAATGCTGGCTTATGTGCTTTAGATGCGTTTGATTCATATGATGCTACCCACATACCATTCTGAAACCACAGTTAACCCCATTTTTTTAAGAAAGTGACATTTCGGTCCATCATGGGAGCCGCAAACAATAAGGACTTGCGCAGCTCCCCTTAACTTTGCGATTGCTTTAATTTTTTGAACCAATTTAGATCCAATTGAATGCCACTCAGCTTCATCAGCGACACAAAAATCATCGATCATTAAGGTTAGCCCACCAGGATTATAAACTTCTGGCGCTGGCATCAACTTGCCGATAATAAAACCAACGATTTTTTGATGACAAGTAGCGGTAAGCATGATGTGGTCATTAGAGCCAAGTAACTCTTCAAACCATTTGGCCTGCGATAGTTCTGCAATATCGCCAGCATATTTCCAAAATTTGGGTTGTGCTTTTTCGTAAGACAGGCGTTTTTGATACGACATCTCGACTATGCTTTGTATATCGCTAGCTTGAGAAAACCGAATACAGATATCATCTTTAGCATTGTTCGCCTTATTATTAGTATCAAAGGTAAACACGTTCATTGCATAAGGATCAGGATTTTCAGCGTTTCTTAACTCATCCTCTGTTTTAAAAACCTCTGTATAATCACCATATGATGCCTCGGAAATAATTTTGCGCCAAAATTTTACGGCTTTTATATTTTCTGGCATTACAGCTATTGACCATTTGCCCGGATGTTCTTTGAATATTTTTCTAGCAACTATGCTTGCAATACCTTTTCCTTGAAATTTAGCAAGAACGAAAAATTCCCCCATGTTCCAGTCGACAGGTTCAAGCAAATGCATTTTATCCAATAACACAAAGCCTGCTATTTCATCCGATACCTTTATTAAAAAAGCTTTCTCATCAGAATTTTCAAAATAATGTTTAAAATCTATGCATTCAAACAATCCGCTCTCAGGGCATTCCCAGCCCATATAGGCTGTTCTATCATACACATAGAAACGTGCCATATTTTGAATGGTGGGATAATTAGAAATCGTTGCGGGTAATAATCTAACATTAGGAACAAATCGTCTAATCAATAAATGATGAGACTTCCCGGCACCGCTACAATCTCCACCCATCACAAAGTCAGCAATAAGTTCAAAGCCTGCTTTCATATAAACATGCTTTGCTCTAGGATTATCACTAGCAGGGTCTATTACAAATGTATCGGCTGATCCGTCGAATTCTCTTCTGAAGAAATCAAGAAATTCCGATAAGGTCTTGGCCCCATAGCCTTTGCCAAAATAATCTTTATCCCCAATCATGTAATCAAGGCCATAGGTATGGCCTGTTTTTGAAAGTCTTTTGAGTTTTTCTTGTCCTATATCTTCCTTGTACGTCTCCTGAATGGTCATCAGCATTGCAAAAGGTTCATCTTCAAGAGAGGCAATCCAATAAATGTACTGGCCATTTGCATAAGACGATGGTGTTTTCCGCCCATCAGCAAAATTTACGATGTCATCTTTATGGGCCTGGGTGTTATCCCAAAATTCCATAATGTGGGGCTCACGCAACCAGCTAAATATGGTGTCTAAATGAGCTCCTGTTACTTTTTCAAATTTAATTTTCATAGATCTTATTCCAAAGGCGTTGTTGCATAAAGGGTTGCGGGCCCGCTAGTTACTTGGCTTGAGCTATTCTTTTCCTTAGAATTTGATTCGCAAAAACCCAAGTTCAAGGAAAGAACGTGCCTAAGAAGCAATACCGAGTCCGCAACTGGTCCCAGTATAACAAAGCATTAGTAAATCGTGGAAGTCTTACCGTATGGTTTGATCAAGATTCTATTAAAAATTGGTACGACCACTCTCCTAGAGACCAGCAAGGTCGTCCAAAATTGTACTCTGAACTCGCGATTCTTTGTGCTTTAAGCTTACGTTCGATATTTCATTTGCCCTTACGTAGTGCACAAGGCTTGGTAATATCATTAATTGAGTTACTTAACCTTCCTATTGCTGCCCCTAATTACACCACTTTAAGCCGTCGACAAGCAGCCCTGTCCGTTGAATTACCACATACTGCCAGAAAGGGAGCTATAGATTTGGTCATAGATAGCACTGGTCTTAAAATTTATGGTGAAGGGGAATGGAAGGTAAGGCAACATGGGTATAGCAAGCGCCGTACGTGGCGTAAGCTACATTTAGGGATTAATCCTGACAATCATATGATTGAATCAACTGTGGTAACGACGAATGATTTTCAAGATAGCGAGGTTTTTTCAGATTTGTTAGAACAGGTTTCGGTAGGATTAAAGCAAGTGGCAGCTGATGGTGCATATGATAGTCACGTTTGTTATGCAGAACTGGAAGCACGAGGCGCCACGGCTAATATTCCCCCCCAGGGAGGGGGCAAAAATTAAAAAACATGGGAATGCGCATAGTCCCCCTCATCAACGGGATGAAAATTTACGTATGATTAGGAAGTTGGGAAGGAAAGTATGGAAGGAGCAATCGGGGTATCATAAAAGAAGTTTATCAGAAACAGGGATGTTTCGATTAAAGAAAATATTTACAGATAAGTTGGCAAATCGCACTTTTGAAAATCAGGCTACAGAAGCACTTATAAAGTGCAGAATTTTAAATATTATGACCAACATGGGAATGCCTGTTTCTGAAATGATCTAAAATTAGAATCAAGAAAAAGAAGGGCTATTTATGCAACAAGGCCGTTCCAATATATGCATAATATATAAATACCCAGTATGTATATTATTAGTATACGTACCAATCCAAAAATAGCAAAATTATGGCCAAAATGTATATTATTAGTATACATTCTAGTCACAATACCGCTAATCGCCCTATTATCTCTCCCTGATTTTCATTTCGCAAGCGCCGCTTGCAAAATTAGCACGTTAACTGTTTATTAAAAGCCTATAGCAGCCCGGATGTTTAAAACATGTGTGAAATGTCCACCCAAGGTTGTCATTTTAAACTTTATATAAACAAAATAATTGTATTCGCACTATTTTTTTTTGAATAAGCCAGCTGGCCACTCAATAGCGCAACAAGCTGTTGCACTATTGGTTTACCACCTGCACCGAGGCATCATAGCTTAAAAACTTAGGCAAAAAACGCGCACAAACCACTACGCCTGTCACACATAACAGTCCACCCAACATAATAGCATTATGCGTACCTAAAGCCGCTGCCAGCATCCCTGCTTGGGTATTCCCTAAGAGTGGGCCACTGGTATAACCGATCATCTCTATCCCGGCTAAACGCCCCCGGAAATGATCCGGAATGGTCTGATTCCAAATCGTAGACCGAAATATCCCACTAATCATATCAGCGCCGCCAGCAATCACTAAAATCCCTAAAGCCAACCATATATTACTTACACACCCAAAGCCTGTAATTGCTAGCCCCCAACAACTGGCAGCAATCACCACAGCCAAGCCATGACGATAGATCTTTTTAGTCCATCCACTAAAAATGGTCGCTACTAAAGCACCTGTGGCAGGAGCGGAATAAAAAAAGCCAATCAGATCTGTTCTGCCGTAACTTTCTGCCATCGCCGGAAACAACGCTGTCGGCATACTAAAGACCATTGCCACAAAATCAATGACATAAGTCCCAACCAATTCTTGTCGACTGACCGCATAACGCACCCCTTCCTTTAAACTCTGGAAGTTAATCGCACTATTACCGGTCTCGTTTTTAGGAAAACGACGAATCATCAATAACGTTATAATAGAAATCCCAAAGGTGAGCACATCGAGTAAATACGTCACCGTCCATCCAAAGGCAGCAATACATAACCCACCCACAGCAGGACCACCCACAAACCCTACAATAGATTTAAAAGAATGCAGTGCGCTGTACGCAGGAAGATCTACCTTATCTACTAACCGTGGCCCTAAAGAATCCAAAGAAGGACGATGTAACCCTGTGAGTGCAGAAATCATCCCCGCCCCACAATAAATCAGCCAAATTTTAGGCGTTGCCAATGCAGCATTCAGCGCCAAAACAAGGAGGATCAATAAGATCCCAGTTTCTGCCCAAATTAATAACTTTTTACGATTGACCACATCCGCCAGCACTCCCCCCCAAAACGCAGTCAGTAATAAGGGAATTAATTCGACTAAACCCACTAACCCAACAGCTACAGTAGAGTCCGTGAGCGCATAGATCTGAAAAGGAATGGCCACATAGGTCATCATGCTGCCAAAACTGGAAATCAACTGACCGGTAAATAAATAGCGATAATCCCGATGCTTACGTAGCGGAGAAATGTCTAAGAGCATGATGATATACCTATATTATTCAGCATGATAAATGCTAACACCTGCTTTTTTTGCGGCCTCTTCTAATCGTTTATCTAATGTAGCAAGTGGCAAACCAAGAGAAATCGCCATATGAAGATAGCAAAAATGATAGGCTGTTAACTGATGAGATCTTCCTATCAACAAAAGATCACCCATTGACATACTGTCAGTATCTTTCTCTATATCAAGGGGCAACGATTAAGAAAACGAATAAAATGCAACATGTCTGCCTCTAGAATTCGTTTTTTACGCTCTGCCATTAACAATACATTTGTCACTTCTAATTTCCATATTCGGCCATCTACCTAATTTTTAAAGTCGCTAACCCTAATAAGACTAATATCAAGGTCGTTAACCAAAACCGAACCACAACTTTAGGTTCAGCCCAACCTAATAACTCAAAATGATGATGCAACGGTGCCATCTTAAAGACCCGTTTACCTCTGAGCTTAAAAGAACCCACTTGAATAATCACTGACAAGGTTTCAGCTACAAAAATCCCGCCCATCACAAACAAGACCAACTCCTGATGGGTAATCAAACTAATCATCCCTAAAGCAGCCCCTAAAGCTAAGGCGCCCACATCTCCCATAATCACTTGTGCAGGATAGCAGTTGTACCATAAGAACCCTAAACCAGCACCTGCTAAAGCACCACAAAACACAATTAACTCACCACTGCCTGCAATATAAGGAATGTGTAAATAGTTAGCAAAAGTATTGTGCCCCGTGACATAAGCAAAGACCCCTAAGCCACTGCCTACTAATACCGTCGGCAAAATGGCCAAACCATCTAAGCCATCAGTTAAATTCACCGCGTTACTCGCACCTACCACCACCAAATACCCAAATAATAAATACCAATATCCCATCGGAAAAGACCAAGATTTTAAAAATGGAAGATATAAAACATCCACATCAGATTCAGGGGAATAATAAAGTAATAACCCTACCCCCACCAAAGCCACTAAAGATTGTAAAAAAAACTTCTCTTTACTACTTAAACCTTTGGAATTTTTACGCACAATCTTGCGCCAATCATCTAAAAAACCAATAGCGCCAAACGCTAAGGTGACTCCTAAAACCAAAGGTACATACCCTTGTCGTAGGTCAGCCCATAACAAGGTAGCTATCGTTAAAGATCCTAAAATTAATAAGCCCCCCATTGTCGGAGTGCCCGCTTTCACATAATGCGTTTTAGGACCATCTTCTCGAATACTTTGCCCCCACTGGAGATTCTTTAAAAAACGAATCATCCACGGCCCTAAGAAAAATGCGACCAAAAAACTCGTTAAAGCCGCCAAACAAGCTCTAAACGTTAAATAATGAAAAACATAAAAACCCGAATGGATTTCTGTAGATAAACTTTCCCACCACTGTCCCATTTTAATGCTGCTCCTGAGCCAAAGCACCCAGGAGCGCAATCTTGATTTCTTCCATGCGCATCATCCGAGAACCTTTAATTAAAACAATTACTTTCTTAGAGTGTAGTTCATGTTTTAGTTGTTTTACTAATGTTGTTTTATCTGTAAAATGCTGGCCACCTGCTCCAAAGGCCTCAACCGCATACGGGGTCAACGTCCCAAAACCCCATAACTGTTGAATCTTTTGAGTTTTAGCATACTGCCCTACCTCCATATGTAAACGCTCAGAGGCTTCCCCTAAGGCTAACATATCCCCTAACACTAAAATCGTCTCTCCAGTATAACGACTCAACGTATCAATCGCTGCATGCACAGATAAAGGATTGGCATTATAACTATCATCAATTAATATCCCACCATTTTCTAAAGGATATTGTTGACCACGACCCGCAAAATTTTGGAGCTCTGCTAAGAGCGGGATGCTTTTAACGATGTCTAAACCTAAAGCATGAATAACCGCAAAGACCCCTAGAATATTTTGTAAAGCATGCTGACCTGGCACGGAAAATACAAAAGGATAGTCGCCTTGTGGGGTAACTAAAATCCCACGTGTATCTTGGTCACCGTACACGACTTCCCGAGCAGTAATTAACGCTTCAGATTTTAAACCAAAAGTAATCTGTTGCCGTTCACCTAAGAATGACTTCCATAAGGTAACAAAGCCAAGCGCTACATCTATAGGAACAATTCCTACCCCGTTTTGCCCCAAAGTTGCATAAATTTCACCTTTAGTCGCTGCAATAGTCTCTAAAGAACCAAAATCTGCTAAATGTGCAGCCCCAATAGTGGTAATCATACCTATGGTCGGTTTGGCTAAAGCCGTTAAATGCTGAATATCCCCTGAACGTGCAGCCCCCATTTCTAAAACAGCATATTGATGCTCAGGGCGTAATTGCAGCAAGGATAACGGTAATCCTAATTCATTATTATAATTACCAGGAGTAGCTAACACCGTCCCGTAAACACCTAATACTCGGGCTAACCAAGTCTTAGTACTCGTCTTACCACAAGACCCCGTAATTGCAATGACCGGGATATTAAACTGAGCACGCCAATGCGCAGCAAAGTCTTGGAGCGTTTGAACAGGATCTGCAACCTGCCAACAAGGAAGACTAGTATGCACCATGGTATGACTGATGATCGCCGCCGCCCCTTTTGCAATAGCATCAGGAATAAATTGCGCCCCATCTACAGCTACACCTTTAATCGCAACAAAAACATTACCTGGCTGCAAAGTACGGGTATCAATACTAAAACCAGAAATAGTACTATCTGAACCCACTAAAGGCATGCCTAAAAAGTGCGCCAACTCACTACATAACATTTATGGTTTTACTCCCTGTAAAAAAGATAGCACGCAGGCTACATCATTATGCGGCAATTTAACATGCCCTAAATCTTGAATCGTTTCATGACCCTTGCCTGCAATCAATACAACATCTTCGGGACTAGCATGCTGTAAAGCAAACTGTATCGCTTGCGCACGATCTAAATAAACATCCACCATTTTTTGAGTGCCTATACCTTCCCAAATTTCTTTTACAATATGCATCGGCGCTTCTTTACGTGGATTATCATTAGTCAAAACAATTCTATCTGCATATTGCGCAGCAACCTCCCCCATCAAAGGTCGTTTGCCTCTATCTCTATCGCCACCACACCCAAAAACACACCAAAGCTGGCCTTGGGTATGCTTGCGTAAAGCTTCTAAAGCTTTCAATAAGGCATCAGGCGTATGCGCATAATCTACTACAACCATCGGTGTTCCGGGCATGCCTAAGGCTTGCATACGCCCTGGTGCAGGATGCACCTGGGCTAAAGCATGGGTTAAGATCTGCGGGTCTAAGCCATTAGCCAGTCCATGCGTAAAAGCAGCCAAACAATTGCGTACATTAAAAGCACCCAATAACGGACAATGTATTTTTAAAGTCTCATACTGCCCCTTTAATGCAAAATGTACACCTTGCGCACCATAAGACTCAATCGTTGCATCAACTTGCTGAAAATCCGGCGCCTGGTTTAAATCAATGCCATACTGCCACACTTTTGCATGACTCGGAGTTTTAGCTGCAAACTGCGGCGTACAACCATCTTCTGCATTCAAAATCGCATGTTTTAAAGAGGGTAAGGCAAACAACTTGGACTTAGCTGCTGCATATTCTTCTAAAGTCTCATGATAATCCAAATGATCTCGTGTTAAGTTCGTAAACACTGCATTGGTAAACGGAATCCCTTGGATTCTATTCTGATCTAAAGCATGAGAGGACACCTCCATACAAATATGTTGGGCCCCTTGTTCTTTTAATTGCTTAATATAAGACCGTAAACTAAAAATATCTGGTGTGGTTAACCCTGAAGAAGCATGCAATTGTTTATCCCACGTCTCCCAAGGCCCCATTCCCACCCCAAAGGTCCCAATAAATCCACATGGGATCCCAATTTGGGTATAAACCTGAGCGGTAACATAAGCACTGGTGCTCTTGCCATTGGTACCTGTAAACCCGCTAAAAACAATACCCTCTAAAGGAAAATCATAAAATTTATCTGCAATCTTAGCTAATTTTTCAGCTAAATTTGGCACCCAAATACAAGGCACCGGCCAAGACTGTAAACTATAAGATTCCTCTTCTACCACCAAAGCAGCAGCACCATGAGCTATGGCAGTCTGTAAATACTGATGACCATCTCCACTACGCCCCTTTAAAGCAAAAAAAACCGAACCTTTTTCTAAGGTACGGGTATCCAAGCTTAAACCCGCAACCGGTAGTGGAGGCACGATTACCTTGACCCCACAATCTTCTAATAAATAGGCTAAGGTCTTCATGCTGCAGGTAACTCCCAAATAGGTATATCTTTATCCGGTCTATCCAAAGGCACATTTAATAACCGTAATGCTCCTTCCATGATTTTCCCAAAAACAGGGGCCGCCACAAGGCCACCATAATATTCACCCTGTGGCTCATCAATAATTACTACCATCACTAAACGAGGATTAGAAGCCGGCGCAAAGCCTGCAAACACAGATAAATATTTTTTCTCATACCCATGGCGCCCGACTTTTTTGGCAGTTCCTGTTTTTCCTGCCACAAAATACCCTTCTACTTGTGCACGCGTACCAGAACCTGCCAAGGTATTTAATGTTAACATGCGTGCAACATCTTTAGCCGCTGCAGTGGATAACACTTGTGTCTTTTCCTGCTTGTCGCCTACCTTTAAAAAGCTCACTGGAACCTTATAACCACCATTAGCCAACACAGCATACGATTGCGCTAACTGTAAAGCTGTCACAGAAACCCCATATCCAAAGGACAAGGTCGCTAAAATAAATGGATGCCAACGCTGCGCTTGATATAAACGCCCTGATACTTCACCAGGAAACTGACTATCGGTAGCAACCCCAAATCCCATTTTTTTCAATAATTGATACAAACTGTCTGGCGGGGTCTTTAAGGTTAATTTAGTGATCCCAATGTTACTAGATTTTTTGATCACCCCTTCCAGATCTAACACCCCATTGTTATGAATATCCTGTACGGTATATTTACCTATAGACATTTTTCCAGGGTTGGTATCAATTAAAATATTACGTGGTACTACTTTTTGTTCTAAAACATTAGCCATACTTAAAGATTTAAAGACAGAACCTGGCTCAAACAAATCCGTCACCGCGCGATTTCTAAACCGCTGTTTATCCACGTTTTGACGAATATTAGGATTATACGAAGGCTGATTCACCATCGCCAAAATTTCACCAGTATGTGCATCGAGTAAAACTACTGTACCACCTTGCGCATTGTGCTTTTTAACCGCCCCTAATAACGTTTTATAGGCAATATACTGTAATCGCCTATCAATACTTAAGGTTACTGACTGACCTGGACGTACAGGACGTACACGCTGTATATATTCTACTTCTTTGCCTGCACGATCTTTCAATACACGCTCTTGACCTTGCTCTCCTTGCAACCAC
Organism: uncultured Francisellaceae bacterium; assembly: GCA_964524705.1. GTDB lineage: Bacteria > Pseudomonadota > Gammaproteobacteria > Berkiellales > Berkiellaceae > CAZGDB01. The sequence goes on along the minus strand of CAZGDB010000012.1, from coordinate 17,892 downwards.
TTATTATAAGCCATCTCTAAGCCTTCTTGACCCTGCTCATCAATATTGGCAAAACCTAAGATATGTGCACACACTTCACCATCTGGATAAAAGCGACGATACTCTCGCTGAAAATACAGCCCCCTTACGCCTAACTTGGACAGCTCTTTTTCTACTGATGGAAATAAATGGCGCTTTAAATATACAAAATGTTTACGGGGATTTTGTGTGATTTTTTGCGCTATTGCTTCTTTGCTAAACCCTAAACGACGCGCAACATTTGCCCAATTAGGATCTTTCAAATCTACTTCTTTAGGTAACACCCATACACTGGTCACTGGAGAACTTAAGGCTAATGGTTCAGCATTGCGATCTTGAATAACGCCACGATGCGTCATAATCGGCACCACGCGCAAAGCGCGTGCATTGCCCTGTTCCTGTAAAAAGTCTGTTTGCACGCCTTGCAACCATACAAACCGCGCCGCCAAGGATAACACTAAGGTAAGACTAATGACTGCCACCAATATCCAACGTGCTCGCGGGATAGGGCTATGAAATACTGGACGATATTTTTTGATATTCATTATTCGATCACCGAAATGTCTGCCACCTTCGGAAACTCTAAATTCAGATGCCCATGGGCCACCTGTTCAATACGGGCATTGGTTGCCCAAGCACCCTGCTCTAACAATAATTGATTCCACTCGACTTCTAAAGCATCTGCCTCTTGGGCTAAAATTTGATGCTCTTTAAAAAGCTCGCGTGTCATAAATTTGGTGGTGACCACCCCTAATCCAGATAGCAAAACAACTAACATGATCGTTAATAAACAGAGAGTATCTCGCACAATCTATTCCTTTAGCTTCTGTGCAGCACGCAAAATTGCGCTCCGCGCCCTAGGATTCTGCTGTACCTCTTCCTCTGAGGCACGCAGGGGTTTTGTGAGAAGATTAACTTGTGGTTTTGACCACGGTAATGCTTCCCAACTCCCTTCTAGTGTACCGCGTGCGGCATGTCTTAGGAACCGTTTTACGATACGGTCTTCTAAAGAATGAAAGCTAATCACCACTAAATGGCCTTCGGGCTTCAATAATTTTAAGGCATGTACCAAAACTTGCTCTAAAGCCTGTAACTCTTGGTTAATAAAAATACGAATCGCCTGAAAAGTGCGTGTGGCAGGATGTTTGTCTCTCTGATAAGGTAAGCATTGCTTTATTAAGCTAGCTAGCTGTCCAGTTGTTTCTAAAGGTAACCCTTTTTCTCTATGCTGGACAATTTTTAAAGCAATTTTATAAGCTGCCTTCTCTTCGCCATAGTCGCGTAACACTTTGCAGATATCCGCAACTGAGGCTGTGACCAGCCATTCGGCAGCCGTCATCCCTTGAGTCGTATCCATCCGCATATCCAAAGGGCCATCGCGCATAAAACTAAAACCACGCGAATCGGTGTCTAATTGTGGTGAGCTCACTCCCAGATCTAACAAAATGCCACTAAAGCAGCCAATTTGTTCAGCAATTACGGGAGTGTCTAAGACATTTGCAAAAGATTGATGCACTAATGTTAAACGGGCATCGGTAATATTGGCTTTACCATAAGCAATCGCTTCATCGTCGCGATCTACCGCTATAACACGTCCATTAGGGGATAAGCGCGCTAATAAGGCTTGCGTGTGTCCGCCTCGCCCAAAAGTCGCGTCGAGGTACAGACCCGAAGGGTCTGTCACAAGGTATTCTAAAACAGTATCTTTTAATACAGGTTGATGCATGGAGTTCGTCTATAAGCCGGGTTCTGTCGTGAACAATCATTCCTCTGGGATATCTGTCACCAGATACCTCTAGCAACCTACCCGAACCCAGTGTGGGCCACACCGATGGGTTCCTATTTGGTCTTGCTCCGAGTGGGGTTTGCCGTACCATTTTTGTTACCAAAAACGTGGTGCGCTCTTACCGCACCGTTTCACCCTTTCCTAACTAATAAAAGCTAGGTGGTTTACTTTCTGTTGCACTTTCCATGGGTTCACACCCTCCAGGCGTTACCTGGCACTCTGCCCTATGGAGCCCGGACTTTCCTCTGTGCCACCCAAGGGTTTCACAGCGATTGTCTAACTCACTCCAAGCGAGGCTACGATACTAAAAAATGGCTGGTAACACAAGGAATAGTTTGAGAATAGACTAAGGTGAGGCTGCCATTGCGGTTGGTAATTGGGCTCTGTTCAAAAATGGGTGACCAAGCCTTGCTACCAACCCACGTAATTTCACGAGGAACCACAAATCATAATAAATCGCCTGGGTATGTTTGTCTTTAAAGAAAGACGACTTACCTGTCTGGCGCGCGCGCCATAAACAAGTAGACTACCGGATGGGCAAATCAATATTTATACAACTAACAAACATGCTGCTATATCCTAAAATACCTCCTATTCCGCAAATAGTAGTACTTTTTGTTGTCATAAATCACCAAAAGTGTCTCTAAATATCGGATATAGACCATTTTAGACCAAAATGAGATGCATATCGAAATAGTTTGAACTTTTTCGACATACATGCTATTTTAGTAATAGGGGTATTAATTAATTAGAGGGGTGCAAAAATGCAACGCATCTACAATACGCTGATTGCACACCATCTGGCCCATTATTCTCAAATGGTGTTTCTCTCTGGTCCACGCCAAGTCGGTAAAACAACCCTCACCACGCAATATCGTGACCTATTTCCTTCCTTTGTGTATCTCAATTGGGATAATCTGGAAGACCGAAAAAAAATACTGGATGGCCTGCCTCATTTACCCATCAATACATTATTAGCCGAACAACCCATCCTAGTACTAGACGAAATCCATAAATTTAAAAACTGGAAAAATTACCTCAAAGGTTTTTTTGATACTCATAAAGAACAAATACATATTTTAGTCACAGGTAGTGCCAAGTTAAATATTTTTAGACGTGGCGGTGACAGTCTTATGGGGCGCTACTTTTTGTACCATATCCACCCACTCTCTGTTGCAGAACTCTTAAGAACAGAGTTCCCCACGACCCCTATCTCATCCCCAAAACATATTGCGACTGATACTTTAGAAGCACTCTTACGTTTTGGTGGATTTCCAGAGCCTTTTATCAAACAAGATGCTCTTTTTTATCAACGCTGGCAAAACCTACGCACAGAACAAATGCTCAAAGAAGATATCCGTTCTTTAAGTCAAGTCATAGATTTAGATCAATTGGCATTACTCACCCTGCATCTACAAAACCAAACTGGTCAACTGGTTAATTACCATAATTTAGGTAATAAAATTCAAGTCTCAGATCAAACCATCAGAAGATGGATTGCTCTTTTAGAATCCTGTTTTTATTGTTTCACCCTCAAACCCTGGGGTAAAAATATCAGTAACTCCCTCATTAAAATGCCTAAAATATACCTATATGATTGGTCCGTCATACAAGATCCAGGGGCTTTATTAGAAAATTTTGTCGCAAGCCATTTGTATAAAGCCGTACAATTTTGGACAGATATGGGATTTGGAAAATACGACATCTATTTTATTCGTGATAAAGCCCAAAATGAAGTAGATTTTTTAGTTACTCAAAACAATGAACCTTGGTTACTAGTAGAAGTCAAAGCTTCCCATAAAAGCGGCCTCAGTAAACATCTCTTTCATTTTAAAGAAAAACTAAAAGTTCCCCATGCATTCCAGGTAGCTGCAGATTTACCCTATGTTGACAAAGACTGCTTCACACTCACAGAACCCATGATCGTCCCGCTCTCTACTTTTTTAAGCCAGCTTGTTTGAACTTATCAAAATCCACCTTACTTAAGCGGTATCGCGCTAATACTCCTTCATGCAGCTGCGCCAACTCTTCTGCCACAATTTTTTTTAAACAATGATTGCTCAGCAATAGCGACATGTGCTTTTGCATAGTCTGCTATGGTCGTTTCTGGATTTAGATCACAATTACGTACTATACAATTAATCAAATCTTGGATATGCTTTCTATTGGTAATCTTAATAGGGTCTGGTGCCACTAACCATTGTTTTGTTGCTAAATATTCCTGTGCAGAAGCCTCATAAGCCCTCACAAAAACTTCCCTTAAAAGAGAAATATCATTGCACGCATACACCCCTAACATTCCCCACACATAAGATTGTTCAGGCATTCCGATGAAAGTCAAAAGACACAAATTATTTTTAAGCAAAGGGATATTCGCTCCTAAATGAGCTACAAGCTTATTCACATCAATAAAAGGTTGTAAATAGGGTACATGTACCATTAAAAAAACTTGCTCAAATGGGTCCTGTATTTGACCTGCTTTATTTAAAATTATATCAAAACATTCTTCTAAAGTTTGAGAAATAGCTAATGGCTTCAGTGCCGTGCCTGAAATTTCTAGTATAGTCGTTCTGAGCCTGCCGGTATCTGCGGAATTAGACAATAAGTTATAAGACAATAATCCATGCAAGTTTAAAAAAGTATGCCTATTCATTCCGATATCTGTAATATTATCTACCATGAAACGAATGGCATCTTTATGATTTAAAATCATCTGAGTTTCTATAGCATCTTTGCCTTCGGCGCTTTCCCCATACTCGATTAAACGCTGTGTATCTAATCGCGAGTACGTATTACCCTCTAACTGACTCGACACCCAGGATAAGATGATGCAAGAACGCCCGCGTGGACGCTTCCAAATACTCAGTTTTATTGGAGATATAGTCATCTAATAATTTTCTTTGATACAGAACTGGTGGTCTAGATGTTAAAGGGCGCGTCACATATGCTATTCTTTTTTTACTTTTAAAATTCTGTAACGGCAACCCGGCTGTCTCATGTCGATAAGCCATGATAAAGGGTCGCAGGACCTTTCCCTTTAATTTTACGAGGGGCCTAGGATTTCTATAAGTGCCCGTTAATCACCATTGATTAAAGTATAACGGACAGTTATACGGTTTTTATAATCGTCCACTATTCTCAATGTAGGGTACCTTATCGGCCACCCATCACTCCAAAAATGATATCTACAGACATCGATGAAATATTGACACCTTTAGATATCGTGCTATGCTCAATATCTAAAGATATCAAAAAGCAACCCCTAATATGCCTATATGTTTAAAGTGCTTACATCCCTTAGGAAAGGAACCTGCCTGTTATGGACTCCACCCAGCTTGCTTTACAAGCTGGTTTAAGGTTCCCAGTGATAGCATCTTTACTAACCTATCCAGACAATCCAGTGACTCCTCCGCAGCTTCTATAGAATCTGATACCGAAAATAATAGCTTCTTCCTAGGAACCTTTAAAAAATACTCTGCCACCTTAGGAGAGCACGCCTTTATTCTAAAAATGCGTCAACCAGAGGCACCCGAATTACCAGAAGTGGAATACCTCTGTAACCAAATCGGTGTCACACTCAATATTCCCGTTGCAGATTTTTTTATTATCAATTTCAACGATGATCGAGTATTTGTAACAAAAAACTTCACTCAAGAGGGTGAGACTTTAAAAGATTTACAGCATATTTATCATTTTAGAAAAAACACAGAACACAGCTGCAAAAACTTAATTGCCGTTATAAAAAAACAAACCCACAAAAGTCATGATGTCAACACCTTCATCAAAACCATTTTGTTTGACGCATTAATCGGCAATCATGATCGGCATGGCAGAAACCTTGGGTTTCTGATATCTGCCCATGAAAGAACCCTCTCTCCCATTTACGACAATGTTTCCTATCTCAGCTTAGAAGCCGGCAATATGTTAAAAGCAGACTTTAACCCTACCGGTAGAATTGCCACAGAACATACGCACAATCCAAGCATGACAGATTATGTGAGAGACCTACACAATCTAGGATTTGATGCTGTCATCCATCAATTTTATAACAAAATTAACCTAAAAAAAATAAACACTCTCATACAACAAAGTTTTTGTAGCCCACTCATGCAGCAAGCATTACAAACCCTGTTTTTAAAAAGATATCAGGAGTTCAAAAATGAAATACGCCCTTAAAGTAGACCCTAATAAATTATATATCTATCATGAAACACAAAAACGAAAAATCTATGTTGGGGACTTAACCCACGACACCGAGAAAGACGTCTACATATTAAGGTATGACCCAAAATATGCTAACTCTAGTGAAGCAATCCCTATCGGGCCACACCTGCCCCTTTATAAAGAAACGCACATCTCAGAAAAAGGGGAACTTTTCCAATCTTTAATGGATAGGATCCCAGAAAGAGCCAACCCTGCCTACCCCGACTATTGCCACCATACAGGCATTTCAGTGGACGAAACCAACAAAATTATTTTACTCGGTACGATTGGCAAAAGAGGCCCCTCGACCTTTATGTTCGAAAAAGCTTATATCACCGATTTTAATGTAGAAGTCATTAAAAAGGCACGCGCCGAACTAGATATTTCTCAACGAGATTTTGCAAGAGCCCTTGGAATCAGTCAAGTCACACTACAAAAAATTGAAGCTGGGGATAGCACTGATGAAAAAACACTCAAAGTACTACAGCTTTATTTTTCTTTTCCAGAGGTGGCGCGTTGGCAATTAAAACAAACAGGGCGCAATGTACATCGTTTCGTGCTGCGTAAACTGCTAGATTATTTTAAGCAATCTAGCTAATTACCTATCTCTTTAACCCTCACAAGATGATTAGTCTGCTATAGCAAAAATACAGAATTTGACACAATCCATTATATCAAATAGTTATGTGTCTACGCTTAAAGTGGATCTCCGCCAAATAACTTATTGAATTGTTTGGCCCCTTGAAAAATCAAGCATACTGACCAAGAACTTGTTCCACATATGCCTTTTGTCGCTGTCGCTCCCGCTCCCAGGCTTCCTGTATTGCCTCCCGCGTACTGTTAGGCATTTGCTGCACAAAATTAATATATGCCCACTCTTCCTTGGCTGCAGCAGGACTGGCTTGTCGTCTTTTGTGTTCTGCTATCCACATATCCGCAAACTCCTGATACGTAGGCGATAAAAAGGGTAACCCTTTCCACGTTCTGCACAAACAGCAGGTGGCATTTTAGCAGTGGTTAATTTTTCACCTGTTTGCAAAAAATGGAGGATGCGCACAATGAACTCCATTTTTTTGCCTTTTTCTGACAACCCTAACTGACCGACTAATAGTCGTAATTCATCCACATACAAAAAAGTAAGCGCATCCTTCAAGCGTTAACCCCTCTAGCAGCCATAGTTTTTTTCACAATACATAATAGTATTGTTAATAAATCCTAACAATTTAGGAGTGTGCAAGAAGCTACTTTTAAAAAGATCAATTATTTTATCGTCCGGGTATTCATGTGCAATCTGATTGCGTAATTCTTTTAGCTCTCTTAATGAAAACACTGAATCAACCAGCTGACGTTTATGTGCGCGATTCATCACATCAATAATGGTTCCCGTTTCCATCGTCTCAATATAATCAATCGTACGATAAACACGATTAATCAAAAAATCTGTCGTACACCCAAATCTACTGGTTAAAGCTTCTAAAGCATCCAACTTTTCTGTTGTATAAGTTTCTTTTATTCCAAAAGCGACACAAATCGAATAACTATGCTCAACTCATTTGGATGCTTTGCGCAATAATTGTATTTGCTCCGGTAAAAAGCTAACTTCTTTCTCATAACTGCTCATAAAATTTTTCCTTCTTTTTTAACCATCTTAATAAAAGTGGAATCAGCATTTTCATCTGCAATTAATAAATCAATTTTCTGCTCCCCTAATGCATCATATAAAGCTAATTTTATCCGAATTTTTTCCATCAAAGAGATCTCTTGTTGAGCAAGCATCATTAAATCAATATCGCCACCTTGTTTTGCATCATCCATTCTAGAACCATATAGGTAAATTGTGGCTGTTGGCGCAAATCCCAAAATAACCTGTTTAATGCTTTCGATTTCCGCTTTTTCCAAACGCATCTTTAGCACCCTCTAAATATTTTTACTTTCCATTACAGCATATATTATGACAAACTTTTAAAATGCACACAAAGTCACCTTTTTTACGATATTCCTGAATACACTCCACTACCGCAATAAGCTACTTACTATGCTGCACTTTCAGGCCAACCCGCTACAAAAAGTAACCTTCTACTCAAATAATTATGTTGTTTACTCAACTAACGATAGTTTTTTAAGGTCTCAAGATGGTGCCTAATCCCACAAACAGTTGCGCTTTTAGTGGTCACATTCCACCAAAAGTATCCCTAAATGTGGAATAAAAACTGTTTTAGACGAAAATGCGATGCCTGTCGGAATAGTTTAAACTATTTCGACAAGCGTGCTATTTTAGTTCTGATGTCTACGGCGTTACCAAACCTCAAATTCACCCTCACTTATACCGCTCCATATTTGCTCCCGTGGCATGATTAACCCATCTTTTGGCACGATTGCAGTCTATTTTGGCGCGATTTTGGCATGATTATCCCAGAGAGCTTCTTTGTGGCGCTGTTTACTGACTAAATCTATAAAAATACTCACATAATCTCACGCAATCTCACATAGGGCGAATGTGAGGAACAAATATGGAATGGCAAGATTTTCGAATACAAAAAAGGCTCAATTTAAGATCCGAGAGCATAGAAAACATTTACCACATACTCTCCGCAATTGATGCGATTAAAAACAGCTGGAAAATTACTGAACGCCTGCTCCCTCAGACAATAGAACGTTTAACAAGATTCGTGATTGTCACCTCTACTGAGTCTTCCAACCGCATTGAAGGTAACCGCCTCACAGATATAGAGTTTGAAAGTTTATACAAAAATTTACGCGTCAAAAAATTTAAAACTCGTGATGAACAAGAGATAGCAGGCTATCTACAATGCCTAGAATTAGTCTTTAGTAATTATCATGACATCCCAATTTCAGAATCTACAGTCTTGCAATTACATCACGATATGCTGATTTTCAGTGAAAAGGATGCCAGACATAAAGAAGGATATAAATTTAGCTCCAATCGTGTTGAAGCAAAAGATGCCTCTGGAAATGTTGTAGGTGTCATCTTTGACCCCACCCCACCTTATTTAGTCAAAAAAGAGATACAAGAACTAATAAATTGGTATCTTTGGGCGGTGCGCGAACGTATAAAACACCCTCTCATTTTAATTGCAAATTTTATCTTTGAATATTTAGCCATCCACCCTTTTCAAGATGGCAATGGCAGAACAAGCAGATTACTGACCAATTTAATGCTCTTACAACACGGATATTTATTTACCCAAATTATTTCTCATGAAAAAATCATTGAGGTAAATAAAGTAGATTATTATCTTGCTCTCAATAAAACACAGAGCACCTGGAAAACAGATAACGAAGACATTACAGCATGGCTAGAATTTTTCCTGAAAGTTATTCAACCTCAAAGCAATCAAGCGCTTAAGATTATTGAGGGAGATAACATTGACTATCTGCTTTCAGAAAAACAACTAACGTTATGGAATTGGGCCAATCAACTTGGTGCTACCTTTAGTCGAAAAGATGCTATAACAGCGCTAGGCTTTCCGCCACGTACAACTGAATCCATCATTAAAAAACTGTTTGACCTCAAACGTTTAGAGAAATTAGGACAAGGCAAAGCCACCCGCTACAAAATTATCTAATGTCCAGAATTAAGCGCGGGGACTCATTTGCGGCACTGTCTGTTGATAATGCTCTAAGATAGCCACAATCGGACGATACTGTGCAGCCTGACGCGATTTACATCTTAAGGCCCAATCTAAAGCAGTCATATTTCCTTGGTCTAACAACTCACTATCTGCGCCTAAAGCCAACAATTGAGCCACCACAAAATAATTACCCGCCATAGCAGCCACGTGCAAAGGGGTTTGCCGACACAGATCTTGCACATTTAGCTCAGCACCTTTTTGATGCAAGATTGACACCATCTCTGCTGTAGTTGCTGCGTGCAATAAACTTCTCCCAAAGACTGAATCACGCGCATTCACAAAATCTGGCATGACCTGTTCTGCAATCGTAGATAAATGATTGGCACACACCGCTTCTAAAAAATATAATTGTCCGGGTCTGACTTCACGACTTTTCGAAAACATTAACATGGCACTACTCTCCCTATGACGCTATTTTTTGATGGTTCACACTCTCACAAAGTGTCAACATGCGCTCATATGCTTTACGTACCTCAAACTGAATCCAACGCTCTGTCAGCTTTAATAAAATTCTAGCTTTAATGGTCCATCCACCATTGTCTAATAATTGACTATTCGCCCCTAAAGCAATCAACTGCTCTACCACCGGTAAGTTGCCTTGGATAACAGCTAAATGTAAAGGCGTTAACCCTAACACATCTTGTGCATTTAAATTTGCACCTTGGGTATATAACAAACTCACTTCTTCAGCACTAGTAGCATAATGTAATGCAGTTCGACCGACATTATTCACAACATTCACTGGCAACACAGTTTCTACTTTTAACATACGCCCCACCTTTTGGAATAATGAACCACTTTTGTAAGTGTAGACACAAGCGTGAGACACGCGATGCATGTTTGGTTTATTTTTTTTTATTTTTTTTCTTGACAAGATTTCTTTTGATAGTTAGATAGCCAATAGTTGGCCTATCGCATGTATCCTTACAAAGGTCTATCATTGATAGATGTACTACTAAATAATATCTTTATCACTATGGAACTCCCCGTCCCTATTCATACCCCTCGTTTATATCTCAGGCCCCCACAACCAGAAGATGCTGAACTTGTTTATGCAGCGATTGTAGAATCTCACAAAGAACTCGCTACATTTATGCCGTGGGCAACGCCTCAGCCTTCTTTAGAAGATACGGTGATCTTCATAGAACAATCGATGACTAACTGGATTTTACAACGCTGTGAAGAACCCTTTTTGCCCCTCTTTATTTTCGATAAAGAAGGCGTCTTCTTAGGTTCTACAGGATTTCATCACTATGACTGGATCATCCCTTGCCTAGAATGTGGTTACTGGCTGCGTACGCCCTATACAGGACAAGGCTATATGACCGAAGCGATATTAGGACTGACTTACTATGCCTTTCAACAACTCAAACTAAAACGGCTTGCTATCACTTGTGATAGCACTAACCTGCGTAGTAAAAATATTCCTGAACGTTTAGGCTTTATTCTGGAAGGTATACAAAAATATAATCGCATTCTGCCGAATACCACACAAGTCAGTGACACATTATTGTACGCACGATATGATTTATCCGACTTACCGAAACTAGCGGTAACTTGGTAGTCCTGGTGCTTTGAGCGTTTTAAATAATTCTAAAGCTTCTGTATTACCAAGTTTTTTAGCCAACTGAAATGGTGTTTCCGGATACCCACACTGTGCTAATGGATCTGCCCCGCCCTGAAATAAAGTTGTGATCAAGCCCATCTTTCCCTGCTGCACCGCACAGTAGAGCGCACGATTACCCGTCACCTTTCGCATAGAAAATTGTATAGGCTCCACTGGTGTTTTGATCCATGCCCGCAACCAAGTCACAAATTCTGGTTTTGTAACCGCTAATGCTTTGAGAAATGTTTCATCGGGTCGGGTAGCGCCATACGTCACGAATAAGATATGGGCTGTGTTATAATGCCCCTGTTTGCAAGCTAACTTTAAAGGAGTATCTCCTGCCAAATTTTTGGCGTTCAGCTGAGCGATCGCACCTGCCTCAATTAACGCAGACACCCCGCTACCATCTCTGTCTTTTAAGGACTCAGCAGCTACATGTAAGGGCGTATTACCATTAGGCGTACTACAACACACGGTGGCGCCAGCTGCGAGCAACAAGTTCATAATCTTTATATTTCCAAGCGCCGCTGCCAAATGTAAAACACTCTCATGCTGGGCTGTGACGGTATGTAAATGCATGTGAGGTAATAAGGCTGATACTAAAGTGGTATTTTCAGTCCGTATGGCTAAGTGCAAAGCATTGTAGCCACTGTGGCCACATGCATTGTAATCTTTAACGGGTATTGTTTTTATTAAAGATAAGGCTAACTCGGTCTCACCTACGATAATAGCAGCATGTAATTTTTCTAGCACTAAAAACATCCGTGTCAGTTATTTACTAAAGTGAGAGTAATACAAACGCCCTAGAGAATCAATTAGTTACCCACACAACGCATTAAGCCAACTTTATTATCAGAGACCAAAGAGCAGCTTAATCCTATCTTAGGTAAGAAATCAAATTTTGTATCTGCATTCAAGGTTTTCATTTGCGTATCATGTAAGTTTTCAATAATGTTTTGAATTTGTAATTGTGCCACCTTAAAGGTTTGTGGTACTAAAATTTGGTTAGCACTATACACAGTATCGGCAAGGTTAATTTGGAACAAGGTCTTCACCCCAATATCCAAGAATAAAGAATCCCCACCAACTTTAAAGCCGTTAATAAAATAATTACCCGATGCGCTGCCTAATAATTTCGCATAACTAGCAGCTAAAGAACCACCGGCCCCACTCACTGTACCAAATAAAATACTACCATTCGTACCACCTAAATAAAGCACTCCACCAGAAATAACGTTACCTGTGATTTGAGATGCGCGACTTAAAGTCATCGCAGATTTACTATTAAAGACCCCACCTATCCTAGCAGCTGAAATATTCAAAGCACCATTAGAGCGTGCTGTTGCGTTAAAAAGACCTGAAAGTACAATATTAGTATCACGTGCTGATACCAAAGTCGCGCTACTTATACTACTGCCGCTTGCGGTAATGGCACCATTAGAGATGATAGAACCGCCTTGTAAGGTACCTACAGCTAAGGTTAAGTCATTTCCAGAGCTAATATCTCCGTTTAAGGTGTCCGTAATATTAATATTTGTATCCCCACCGGTAATATTACCAGTGACATTTTGGGCCGTTAAGGTCAATGAACCATTAGTAGACACATTCCCCACAAAGTTACCAGCCCCCGTATATAACAGCGTTCCGCCGGCAGATAAGGCACCATTCCAAACACCCATACCGGTCATAGTCACAGCACCAGCCACGGTAGTACCGCCAGTACTAAAGAGAGAAACATTAGAGCCATTTAAATCACCACTGACACTCAAAGCATTACTACCATAATCAAAAGTACCCCCATTCACCGTTAAGGTACGAATGGTATAAGGGCCTGCGCCAAACACAAAAGCGCCGGATTGATTAATTGTTAAATCTGCATTGGTTCCGCTATACCCTGGCAAACTAATCGCAGCGCCGCCTACAATCATCTTCGCATTATTAGACACAGCAGCTTGTGTAAAGGTTAAGTTACCAGCTGATGTTAGGGTTACATCAGAACCACTATTGGTAAAAGGCCCTGTAACTGTCATAGCCCCTGTACTGGTCCAAGTAGCTGCACTGCCGCCACTATGGCCAATGGTAGCGCCAGTAATATTTAAAATACCGCCTGTACTTAAGGTATTCGCCACTGTTACGGCACCACCGGTATTCATCGTCATTAATCCAGTACCTGCTTTACTAAAAGCAGCCCCGACCGTAATCGTACCACTGGTTGAAGTCGCACTTAAAGCATTATTACCTACGCTAAAGGTTCCCCCTAAACTCAAGGTACCCGTTGAAGTACTCAAAGTCGCACCACTAGGCGCAGTATAAGTATAAGCACCAAAAGAAAGCTGTCCAGCACTTAAGTTCATGGCACCTGGTAAAGTGACATTATTATTAAAATCAAACGCCCCAGTTCCAGATGCACTTAAACTACCCGCATTCAAGGGCCCATTAAAATGTAACACACCTCCTGTGGTGCTCAGTAATGACATCGCGCCTGTGGTATTATAAGTTCCATCGATATTGCCAACACCTGAACCAACATCTATCGTCATTCCCCGACTCACTGAAAATCCATTTGTTAAATTCATAATACCTGAAGTGGTTTTAAAAGACAGTGTATTCAAGTTAGAATACCAAGGTAATCCGTTTAAGACGGTACCATCCATATTCAAAGTAGCACTAACCGTGGACAGTTGTATATCTTTTACATTAGCAGGGATAGTTAAAGCTGCAACATCAGCAGAGGCAAAATTCACCGACCCCGTGCCTAATCCTAACAATCCACCATTAGAATTCAAAGTGGCGTTACCTCCATTAGAAAAACCATTGGTGGCTGTCACTTGCAAAGAGCCTCCGCTCGTTGCAATGCTTGTGCCAGCTGGAAATGCACCACTAAAAGTAAAGCTGAGTTGTGGGAAATTATTAAACGCAAATGAAGCAGGCATCGTCCCAGCCCCTAAATTGATAGTAGCAGTCATTAAAGATTCAGAAAAAACACCATTCACATATCGTAAAGATCCTGTGCCACTACCATTAACAGCAGTAACAGAACTAGCAATACCACTGATAGCCCCTCTATCGGTAATGAGACTACTAGAAGCCGTACGTAAAAAACTAGGTAGGACATCAGTAATAGGGGAAGCATTTAAAGTGATTTGACTAGCAGAAGCACTACTGATACGACTGGTATTCACCGTACCCCCTTCTAAAATAGTTAACCCTGCTGTTTTAAAATCTGAGATTGGAGTTGCACCGACTGTTAAATTACGTACGATTAAAGTACCAGCTGAATCATAAGTGCTCGTGGCGCCTGTTAAAGTTAAAGTATCCAGGCGTAAATTAACAAGATTGCTAAAATTTAAACTCGTACTAATACTAGGCTTTAAAACTTCGTTATTCATTACTATAGTATTCGCAGTTACCGCATTTATTCTGGTCGCCAATCCCGATAAAACTCCATATAATACACCAGACGTCCCATAGGTAGGCGTAGCCAACGCATTATTAGTATTAACACTCAACGTTCCTACTTTAATAACTTGTCCAGCAACAGAATAATTTATTCCTACTGTGGCTGCCAGAGCGGTTGAATCACTAATATAAGCAGCACTAAATGTTTTTTCAAAATCAGTCCCTGGAAACATTGTAAACAACGTTGCAGAAGAACCTGAAACCGGAAAACCATTAGTGAGTATTACACCACCAAAAGAGCCACCTTGTGCTGGTACATTAATATTTTGGCCTGCAATTGTTCCATAAATAGCCTTCCCTGCCAAACTAGCATCTGAACTCCCTGCAAGGTTTTGTATCGCAACATTAGCTCCCCCTGTAGCAGCGCCGATCATGCCCGTATGCACTGAAAAAGTAGTCACGCCATTTAAAGTTAAAGGGCTAAACAAGCTCACAGAAACACCCGTGCTGGTATAGTTAATACTCGTACCCGTAGATCCAAAATTAAAACTCTGACTACTACCCCCTACAAAACTACCCTGACTCAACCTGGTACCCGTGTTAGCAATATAAACACTACCCGTACTAATACTACCAGACTGTACAATCCCATCATTGTAAATATTAACAGACCCGCCACCGGAGTTAATAGTAATTGAGAAATCATCGACTGGTGCTACGACTACATTCGTTACAGTCCCCGCAAACCACCCACTTCCCGAGTAACCTCCATAATTACTCCCCCATAAAAATCCAAAGAGATTACTCCCTAAACTTTGCGTGCTTGTATTATTGGAAACTGTAAATTGAAATGCCCCATAAGACCCTACGTCTGTAATTAGCCCACCAAAGCCTTGAGCCTGTCCATTTCCAAACCCACCAACAATCCCCCCTACTCTATGCGTTCCCGAACCCAAAACACCTCCATTTATTACAATCCTTCCAAAATTCATAACCTTAGAAATATTTAAAGCAGCACTAAAATCAGCATAAACAACCCCAAAAATACCGCCTATATCCGTGTTATTCGTAAAGCTACCAACAGACGAATTTACCATTCCATAATTAATAAGGTTGGAATATACTCCTCCTGAACTGGCAAAACCTGCAATACCTCCTGTTGTTGCCACCCCAGATACATAACCATAATTCACAGCATAACTCATCGTTCCACTCGCCTGCCCCGCTATCCCTCCTGTCCAATAATTATTACTAGCAGTCCCCACCACTGAACCGGTATTCAATAAATTTGTCCAAGTCCCACCTCCAGCACCAATAATCCCACCAATTCCATAACTACCTCCTGAAATAGCTCCGACATTCATTGCTCCATTAAGAGTTCCACTCCAAATCCCTGCAATCCCACCTGTTAAATCCTGATTAGAATTCGATATATTTCCCGCATTATAAAGGCTCGTACCACCCCCGTTACCTCCATTACCTACAACCCCTCCAACAAGACGACCGACAGAAGCGACATTTCCAAAATTACTCAAGCGTGTTAAGCTCATACTACCACCTGCATCACCAATCAACCCGCCCGTTGAATAATTGCCTACCCCTGTATTCACGACAGTCCCGTAATTAACTGAATCATACATACTACCACTTGACTGAACTTGCCCAACTAAGCCGCCCATATAATTTGAAGCACTACCAGTGAGGTTCACAGTAACATTCACATTCCCTTTAAGATTAAAAATTTGAGGTGAGCCCCCCGTAATGATGCCCAGTGCCCCTCCTATAGCCGTTAAACCAGAAGAAGCCGTAGTCAGTGTCAAAGTCCCCTGCACGGAACTATCATATAATAAATTATAAACACCACTCCCACTTGCATAACCGGCAACTAATCCAATCCAGCTGCTAGAACCCGCATTAGATGAAACCAAAGAGCTATTAGTAATAGTAATATTACTCAAACTAGAAGAATTCAAAACTTGCCCCGCTAATAAACCAATAGAGTTAAGAGAAGAGCCTGTCCAACTCATGCTAATATTATTAAGTGTTAAATGTTTTACCACTGATGTGCTAGAAACACCAATCTGCCTAAACAATCCAAAATTACTTTGTGTTACCGTATAGGTTCCATTTGATATGGTATGATTATTACCCTCAAAAATGCCATTAAAAATATTCACCGGTGTCGTCCATGCCGTCACATCATTCATCAGTAAAATATTATGGGTATAAAAACCACCTCCGGAATTTGAATCCGTAGCAAATTTTTGAGCATCACTGGTGCTGGAAATCAGTTCCCAACGTGTTACCGTAGGACCCGCCCCTATAAAGCTGCTAAAAAATGCTGAACCTAAGGTGTAATCTAAAGAACCCGCCCCATTAGACGTATAAGGTCTATAATACAAATTAACCTGACTACCACTCACCCCAGTTATATTGTTCGTACCATTACCAACAATAGTCCCACGACCTGCGGTTTGTGCAGCACCCATAATGTCTGCTCTTAAATGTAAAATACTGGAACTGGCCGCTAAGTTAATGGTAGTGCCTGAACCAAAAATAATATCATTATACGCGCCTAAATTTAAAGTACGGCTGGCAGGTACCGTTAGGTTCGTATTCATTAAGATATTACCCGTACCTGCCCCGGTTACATCAGTTTCAATCGTAACGTTGGTATTGGCTAAAGCGGCCGTAATCGTAGCTGCAGCTGCGGTATCAATAGTATAATCAGGAGGGTCTAATAACCATTCTCCCACACCACCATACGGTGCACTCGTATCTACATAAACACCATTAATATCTAAGGTTCCATGACTGGAGGTTTCAATAAAACCACCATTACCGCCATATTGACCACCCTTTGCTAATAATTGGCCTCGTGCTTCTGTATGCTCATCAGCATATATAATAATAGAGCCGGCATCTGCATTCAGATCTGCAGAAACATCTAATTTAGCAGCAGACGCTAATTTAATGTTACCACCCCTAATATCAATCTCTCCACCCTTTACATTACTCATTCCTGCAGCATCTAAGAGACCTGCAATTTCTACACCGCCCATGCCACCTTTAATGAATATTTTACCTTTAGCAACTCCTGCAGGAGTCGTAGCGCTGACACTGCTCACTTTCACTAATCCTGAAACATTGACTGCTTGATCTAACACACTTCGGGCAGTATTAGCTTGAATAAAGACGCTGCCACCTACATTCACTATCTGGCCTGA
>CAZGDB010000011.1:32920-48000 GCA_964524705.1 uncultured Francisellaceae bacterium | reverse complement strand
GCCCCTAACGCATAAATTCCCACCAATACAGCCGACCGCCTACGCATCAACATGCTGCCGCCCTGTAATATCAAGCATCCTTTAGCAGCCACTTCCAAATAGGCATGACCGTCACCCCATCCTGCTCTTCTACCGTATCCAATGTAATAATCAGCCCTTTATCTAGATGATAGCTTGCCATCGCTTCTCTTAAACCCAAAAATTCTCGTTCTCGTGTTTGTGGATCTTCTAAATCCATACAGACTTGAATGGCCGCCACCACATCTCTACCTTTACGAATAATGAAATCACATTCTCGTCGATCCTGATGATAAAAAATATCATAACCCCGTCGTTTTAATTCTAAAAAGACCATGTTTTCTAACAATCTTCCCTGATCTTGTGAAAATCTAAAACCTGTATTGACCGCCAAGGCCGTATCAATAAAATAAACTTTTTTTGGAGATGCAATTTGCTTGCTCACCGCATAATCAAACCGAGTCACAAAAAAACATAAATAGCTATCCTGCAGATAACTACAATAATCAGAAACGGTAGAAGCACTGGAAACCCCAATCGTCTTCTTCAGAGAATTATAAGTACACAGTTTGCTAACATTACTTGCAAGATAATACGACAACTCCTTAATGGCTTTGTCGCTATTAATCTTATGTCGCACAATAATATCGCGATACAAAATACTCTGATAAATACTATGCAAATACTCAGGCTCAGGCAATGCTAAATATCCCGGCAATCCCCCTTTCACTAAATACTCATTCCAGGCAGACTTCAGTACACCTTTAGTTTCTGTAGTTAACGCCTGTGATATCAGTTTTTTTTGGTCTTGAAAATCCAAAAATTCATAAAAAGAAAAGGGATACAAATTAAATTGTAAATACCGCCCCGTTAATCGAGTTCCTAACTCTGCACTCAGCATTGCTGCATTAGAACCCGTAATATAAATTTTATTGCCCTCATCATGCAGGCGTCGCACAAAACGTTCCCATCCCACAATATTTTGGATCTCATCAAAATAAAATGTTTTTTGTGGACCATACATTTCAATAAACAGCTCATACAATGCCTGAAAATCACTCAGCTCAAACTGTACGAGCCGATCATCATCAAAATTAATATAAAAGTCCTGTTCAGGATTACCTTGGCGAATTTGCTCTAGCAGTGTTGATTTACCACAACGTCGAATCCCCGACAAAATCACGATCTGAGAAGACTGCTGATAGGTCTCTAACTGCATGTAAGCATGCCTTAAAATAAGCTTCTTAACTAATTTTTTGGTATGTTGATCAGTAATAACCTCTCTTAATATGGTTTTATTCATTAGGTTTCCACTGTCATCGTAAACTTTAGACCATAAGTTTACGATAGCACTGGAAACCCATACCTACAAGTGTACGCACACTATCTGGATGCCTCTATGAGGATCATTGTCCCATTCATATAAATATTGACTACTTTTAGCATTTAATACTACTGCTGCCTTATTTCAGTTCGTTTTCCATCCCCGGTGGGATATCACTAGGCGCTAAATGCCCCTCAGTAGTCACAGCAGGAATCGCATATTCTTGCTTGAGTGTAATATTTTTCTTTTGATTTTCAGGAATCACAAATTCGATGGTTTTGGCTGTTTTATAATCTTTTGCTCTGTCATGTAACACAACATCTTTAGTTGCGGTACAGCCACTGCCTAACAATACTAAAACAAATGCCCAATATTTATACTGCTGCATGTAAGCCAGCCTCCTGTAATGCGTGTTCAAGGGAAGGAATATGTTCTGCTGCTAAAGGGGTTAAAGGCAAGCGAATTCCTGCTTTAATTTTACCCATCCAAGACAGTGCCCATTTCACAGGGATAGGATTAGATTCTAGATACAAGCGCTGATTCAAAGTTTTTAAATTATCATTGTAGCCTTTTGCAATCGCGACTTCATGATTCAAAGCAGCGGTGCACATCTTGGCCCATAAATCGGGAAGAATATTCGCACATACTGAAATCACACCATCCCCACCTTGCAATATAAAATCCATCGCAGAGGCGTCATCACCGCTGTATAACAAGAACCCGGGTCGACAATGTTCTTTTAAATTTTCTAAGCGTTTAAGATCTCCAGTTGCTTCTTTAATCCCAATGATATTTGGGATCTGACTCAACCGAGCAACGGTTGCAGGCAATAAGTCTGAAGCCGTACGACTGGGTACATTATATAAAATAATTGGGAAATTCGTTTCTTCTGCAATTTTTTTATAATGCAAAAACATCCCTTCTTGCGTTGGTTTATTGTAATACGGCGCAACCACTAAAGCAGCAACAGCACCTAATGCTTTTGCCATCAACGTTTGTTCTATGGTTTGCGCAGTACTATTACTTCCTGTGCCCGCGATAATTGGGATCTGACCTTTGGCATGCTGTAAGGCAGTTTCTAGCAACACTTTTTTCTCAGCAGTCTGTAAGGTCACGCCTTCTCCGGTACTGCCTAATAAGACCAAGGCATGGGTACCAGCCTGAATATGCCAATCAACTAAATTTTTTAACGCTGGGAGATCTAACTCACCATTAGGGGTCATGGGAGTGACCAGGGCGACGATGCTGCCTTTCAACATAAAATAATGTCCTAATCATCAATTTTGCCCCAACTTAACATAGCTCCAGGACTGCAGCAATACACAAAAAATGATAGACTTTAGGTAAGAGCCCACAACTAAATAAGTCAGAATATTAACATGAAACCACCAGCGTTACCCTTACATCATTTGGTGATCTCAGCCCTAGGGCCTTCCCATATTAACATCGTAGAAGAACTCGCCAGAACGGCCTTTCAATGTAGCTGCCATATTACCGACAGCCGTATGAGTATTTTGGGTCAAGAATTTGCAATGATTGTACTCATCAGCGGTAACTGGAGCAGCATTGCCAAACTAGAAGCGGCGTTGCCTGCATTTCAAGAACGCTTAAATATTCAGTTATTGGTCAAACGTACACAACCCAGAGCAGTGGATGTGCCTTTGATCCCATACAGTGTCCAAGTGATCTCTGTAGATCGCGCAGGTATTTTACTCGAGATTGCAGAATTTTTTGCATCCAGTGGCATCATGCTAGAAGACCTGCATACCGAACATTACTTAGCGCAGCGTACCTTAACACCGATGTTCGCACTCAACATGTTAGTTAACATCCCAGAAAAAACCCACTTATCGAGCTTGCGAGAAAGGTTTATGCTGTACTGTGAAGACCGTAATTTAGATGCTTTTATGGAGCCACTGAAAGGATAAAAGGATTACCTTAAGGAAACCAAGGAATGGATACCGAAATCAAACGCTTATTTGTACTAGATACTAATGTTTTGATGCATGACTCCTATGCACTCTTCAAGTTTCAAGAACATGACATCTTTTTGCCCATGGTCCTCTTAGAGGAAATGGATATGCATAAAAAGGGCTTATCTGAACCGGCACGCAATGTTCGTCAGGTCAATCGCTTCTTAGATAAACTACTCAGTAATAAAACCATTGAAGAAATTGTCGCCGGTATTCCCTTAACTCCCCCGAGTGAGTTAAACGACACTAAATACAAACTATCTACTGGCAGATTATTTTTTCAGACCCATGAAATGATGCTGCATTTACCAGAAACCTTACCCGGCAATAAACCGGATAACAGTATTTTAGCTACGGTGCTTGCCTTAAAAGAAGATTTGCCTAACCGTGAAATCACTTTGGTCTCTAAAGATATTAACTTACGTATTAAGGCAACCATCTTAGGATTGCATGCTGAAGATTATTATAACGACCGCGTGATGGATGACTTAAGTGTCATGACCAGTGGGTTTCACGAACTGCCTACTGATTTTTGGGAAACTACAGGTCGTATAATGACTTCTGAAAAGGTTGGTGGCCGCACGTTATTAAAATGGTTAAATCCTAATATCAGTGAACTAGAAGTAGGTGATTACGTTTACTCAGAAGGAGAAAACCCTTTTGAAGCTGTCGTACGCAATATTCACAAAGATGTAGTCTATCTAGATTTTTTAAAAGATTACCGACATACCAAGAACAGTGTGATGGGTATTGTGGCACGTAATCGTGAGCAAAATTTTGCGCTAAATGCCTTAATGGACCCTGACACGGACTTTGTCTGTCTATTAGGTGCTGCAGGTACGGGTAAAACCTTACTAACCTTAGCCGCGGCTTTAGCGCAAGTCATACAAGCAGGACTATACCATGAGATTGTCGTAACACGGATCACCGTACCGCTGGGTGAAGATATCGGATTCTTGCCGGGGACTGAAGAAGAAAAAATGACCCCATGGATGGGGGCATTTATCGATAACCTAGAAGTCTTGGCCCAAACCCAAGGCCATAAATCCCCTGAACAGTTTGTAGATAGCTTGCTGAATAATCAGTTAAAAATTAGATCTTTAAACTTTATGCGAGGCCGTACTTTTTTAAATAAATTTATCATTTTAGATGAAGCCCAAAACTTGACCTCTAAACAAATGCAAGCCTTAGTCACCCGAGCGGGTCCTGGCACGAAAATAGTCTGTTTAGGGAATATCTCACAAATTGATACCCCTTATTTAACAGAAGTCACCTCAGGGCTTACTTATGTGGTGCAACGCTTCAGAAACTGGGCGCACAGCTCTCATATTGTGCTTTCTCGTGGTGAACGTTCTCGATTGGCTGATTACGCAACACAGGTGCTTTAATCAGCCTTAACAGGCCAACCTTCAACAAGGTTTTTCAATACAATGGCAAGGGGTATGGCAAAAAACACGCCCCACATGCCCCATAGGCCCCCAAATACCAATATCGCAATTAAGATCGCCAAAGGATGCAAGCTGACCATTTCTGAGAACAACACTGGTGTTAACACATAACCATCTAAAAATTGGATCACAGCATAAACAAATAATAACGTTCCCATTTCTGCAGTCAGTCCAAATTGTACTAAGGCAACCATTACCACAGGGCCTGTGACAACAATAAAGCCGACAACAGGAATAAACACAGATAAGCCCACAAAGACTGACAGCAACAAAGAAAAATTCAAATGAAAATAAATAAATCCTAGATAAGTTACTACAGAAACAATCACTGCTTCTATCGTTTTCCCTTTGATATAATTACCAAGTTGAGCATAGGTTTGCTCGTACAGAACCATTAATCGTGGTTTATTTTGTGGAAAAAAGCGTGCACACCATGTCTTAATCCGCACGATATCAAACAACCATAAAAAGGCCATCATTGGCACCAAGATAAAATAAATTAAAATTTCAAACATCCCTGGAATACGTGTCAAGGAGGCAGCAAGTGCGGTACGTCCAAAGTTACGGACCTCAGGATGATCTGTAATCCCCATCTCTATCGCAGAAATCTGTTCAGAAGTAATAATATGAGGATAATGTTCTGGCAACGTGGCAATTAAAGCTTGTAACCCTTGCAACATACTCGGTAAATCTTGAAATAACCGACTCAACTCTTTAATGAAGGTTGGCAACACATCCATTAATAACCACAAAGAGATACCCAGAAATGCAATAAATACCAAGTAATCACTAATTTTAGCAGAGAGCCCAAACTGCGATATTCCACGACTTAAGGTATGCAACAAAAATGCTAAAATAATACTAGCTACAATAGGCATAAAGACAGCCGCCATTTGTGTCATGACAACCACACCTACTAGCAATCCCAGCAAAACCACTGCCTCAACATCTGAGAAGTAACGTGTACCCCAACGCCGTAAAATAGAAATCATGATATACTCTTACTATGTGTTTAAAACGATTGTAGAACATTTGAGGCACTGATGCGAGGGTACACTCTAGGATCTTTGTTAGCTACTTTAATCATGTGTACCCCTGTCTATGCTGCAAAACCTGCGTTAGACATTGAAACACAAACGATCAAAGAAGTGTGGCCTGCACTCTTACATCATCCTCAGCGTTTGCAAGATGAGGCTATCGAAGGTTATTTACAACAAATCTTACATAAGTTGGCACCCAACGAGCGCCAGCCCTTTAGAGTAATCGTCTTGCAAGACACCAGCGTAAATGCCTTTGCGATTCCTGGAAATATCATTGTTGTGCATACGGGGCTGATTCAACGTGCGGGTGATGAAAGTGAGCTTGCTGCAGTCTTAGCACATGAACTCACCCACTTAGAAAAAGCCCACTGGAAAACTCGAATGGAAAAAGCAGGTCAGGCCTCGCTAGCGGGTGCGCTCGGGATGTTAGGAGGCATGCTTGCTGCTGCTAAAAACCCAGAGCTAGGTCAAGGCTTAGCGATGGTGTCTATGGCTGGCACCCAACAAAGTGTTTTAAACTTCTCTCGCGAACAAGAAATGGAAGCAGATTTTGAAGGTTTTCAAAAACTTGCAAAAGCCGGATATTGTCCTTCAGGTATGGTGCGTTTTTTTAATAAGCTTGCATCTCGTGAAAATAGCATGGCCCAACAAGTGCCTTTTTTACTCACCCACCCACTTTCACAAGAGCGCTCAGATAAAGCAGCCAGTATGTTACGTACCGCTGAAAATAGCAGCTGTAGTAATGGTGTCTTGCATCATGCAATCTTAACCTTAAGGTTTAACACCTTAAAGCCAGGTCGTTATGAACTAACCCCTGATGAACAACGTAGTTTTAATTTAGCACAACATGCAGCGCAAGATAATGCTGCTGGTCGCTTACAACAAGCATTCAGCCAATTACAAGCTGCGTATAAGCAAAGCCCTGACGCAGCGATAGGCGTATCCTTAGCAGAGAACCTCTATGCATTAGGACGCTTCCATGAAGCACTACAGCTGGCCAGAACACTACCACCTGAGTCCACTGTATCTTTACGCTTAAATACTTACTTTCAGTTAGAGAACTATGCTGAAGTTATTCAAATCGGCACTCCTTTACTGATCTCAGAACAGCTCCCCCCTTCTGGTTTAGATCGTATGGCCAGAGCCTATGCTAAACTTAAAAACTTAAGTGCAGCTTATGTATTACAAGGCGAATATTTGTATCAGCAAGGACTGTATAACCAAAGTGAAACATTTTTCAAAAAAGGTATCACCCAAGATGTTGCTAGCAATTTACATAAATTTGCACAAAAACGATTAGAAACCCTAAAAAACTTGGTTGGCTAACAAACGATAAGTTCTCCACAGATATCCACAATGCCTGTGCATAACTCTGTGAGCAACCCTAGGGATATCTACCTTGAGCTATGTGGCAGTAGGGAAAACTAAAGTTGTACAAAATTTGACCTATCACTCCCAGAATACGTTTGCTCTTGTCGGATCCCCTAAAAATCGATACGCTCTACGAAAGCATACTAAAAAGGAAGGCATGGATGTCTTTAGCCTTAGACAAGATGTCAGCAGCACAAAAAGCTTGGACGCTGGACAATTACAAACAACAAATCAAAACCACTTTAGAAACCTATTTAACTGCCAAACAAGAATCTGCTTGGAATGGGCAGGTCGTAGGATTTATTGAACAATTAGAGAGTTATACAAATTATGCAACCTTGCATGCAGCACTATGCACGCTACAAAGGAACTGTCGCTCAACGCTCTCCACGCTCACTATCGGTTACTTAGGCAGTAATCAACTGCACACTACTATTGGTACGCTACTCAATGACCAGATGCCAAGCGTAGAAGATTTTGAGTTGTTAGTCGTAGAACATACTATTTTTAGCCCGCCTGTTTCTCCTGTGACAACATTAGAGACTGCTGTAACAGAATGCGCAACGCAACAACCAGAAACACCACTACCAGAGCTATGTGATAGAGAAGATCTGATGAATAATGATGAATATCTATTCACGATTCACACACAATTTGTAGGCTTTCGCTTCTCTGGGTTGCTCTCTGGATTAGCTATGCCAGCACCATCGGCAGAACCAGCGCAACGGTCGCCTAAAACAAATGCTGGGGTCAGCCCTGGATCCTAACGATATTCTGTCTTACTCTTTAGGGGAGTCAGGAAGACGCGACTCTTTTTTTCATCAACTAGTTAAGGGACATATATTATGAAAACACTGCGTGAATACAAAGAATCTGTATTAGCCGTACTCCTTGAACAAGACCGCTTTCAAAACACTGCAAAAGCGCTATTAGGAAGCACTCCAGTTAGTACGTCAGCTTTGTTAGAAAAACTCACGCAGCCGGATACTACCATTCACAATATTTTTGAATTAGATCCTGATTGGGACAATATGGTTATCCAAAATGATTCACTGACTCCTGTCTTGTACACGCTAGCCAACAGTCACAGCATTGCAGCCATGATTGAGCCAATCAATACATATCTAGATTTACATTATGAACAAACCAAGACTTCTGCCTGTGAAGCTGCGCTGACCGTGTTTGGATCACCAGAAGATAATAGAATGCTTACTCTGAAAAACGCGAACAACGAAAAAGAACTTGCGAGCGCAATTCAGACTGTTTTAAAAGATCCTGCTATGCAAGCAGGTTGGGTCACAAGCAAACCTCAAGGTGCTACAGAGCTAGAATCCCTGCTAAAACAATTGCCTACCTCCGAGCAAAGCAGCAAACAAACAGTTTGTTTAGAAGGACTACAAAAAGTTGCGTCCAAACAAGCTGATAAAGCAAAAACTCAGGGCATACTCAAGCAACATCAAAACTTACGTGTTACCACCAAAGAAACACAACAAAAACTCAACAACACAAAAGCTTTATTGTCCCAAGCTCAAAACAGAATTCGTGATTTACAAGTGAGCAGAACCTCGTTAGAAATTGCAGGCAATGCGATTACAACAGAAACTGCAAACTTAAAAAACGAGTTTGAAAAGTTAAAAAAACAATTTAATACTGATGTGGCAAATCTTTCATCTGCAAATCAAGATTTGTTAGCAGAAAGAACTGCACTTAGAAAAGAGGCTGCTGCGCTACAAAAACGTCTACATTCTATACAGGCGAATGCTAAAGCCGGAACTCATAACTCCAGTGACATAATCGATGGATTAAAAGCAGAAGTAGCTTCCTTAACACATCAACTTCATGTTGCGAATGGATATCGTAGTCAAGATGCAGAGATTATTAAAAACCTCAAAAATATAATCGCTGACTTGCAAAAGGAAATCAATGCACGCAAAGAACAGCATCTCAAACTGTATTCAGCACATAATGCTCTGGAAAAAAATCTTCCCAAATACAGAGAGACGATTGCCCGCCAAGAACAAGACTACGACAATCTACAAAAACAGTTATTAGAATTACAGCGTCAAAATCAAACCTTGACAGCTTTAACTCCTCCAAAACCTGCCCAAGTCGTAGCGTTTAAAGGCAAACCTGTTGTCGTCTCAGCACCACAACCTGTTCAACCTTCTTATGCAGCAGTTGCGAGCAATGAGTGGCCAACGTTGGAGCAAGCTGCTTCATCAGCTAAAAAACGTCGTTAATTCAAGCCCTTCAAAAACTACCGGGACATCTTATGTGCCGGTAGTTTTTTTTTGCTCTGTATTTTTACCAATATTTATCTTCTTTAGGTGTTTGATGGGTATCTGGGTGATACAACTGTGGTGCTGTAGTGTCAGTCGCAGGTTGTTCTACGGGCACAGGATTGGGGGCACGAATCATTCCATCTAATGCACCCGTCTCTTTACCAATATTTCTAAATCCTTCAGAGGTATAATATAAAAACGTCAACGTTCCAAGTCCCAGCACCAATAGAATAAATGGTGTAGTTAAGGGAACTAATTTAGGGCTAGCACGATGCTGACGATAGAGCATCACTGAGGCGATAGTTAACGAAGCCCCAATAACAAAGCTTACTAACTCCATCAATGTGCGTACACCACTGGTTATTTCATGCAAATTTTGTGCTGCATCTCCGAGTGTTGCAGCAGCTTCTACTGTCGTACCTACTAAACATAATAATCCTATACACACGTACCGCAGTGTAGACATAGCATGAACCCCTTACACAATTTTTTTTAGTCTAAGCGATTGCTTTGATAAGTCAATCTACGATACTTGTGTGCCCCGTCTAAATACGTTAGATTGGCGTGCGCAATAATGCGAAAACTAAAAATACAGCCACCCTTTAGTAATAGGTTAACAAAAATTAACTATTCTTTTATGTGAGCTTGCTTAATAATAATTAATAGGATACCGATTGATATGGCAAAGCCAGTAGAGGCCTTAGTATTTGGCTGGGAAGAATGGGTCGCATTACCAGAATTAGGGTTGCCGGCCATCTTAAGTAAAATCGACACTGGCGCAAAAACTTCCGCCCTACATGCTTTTAAAATCGAGCCTTTTACAGATGCCCATGGAACCGAGCGTGTACGCTTTGGGATCCACCCCATACCTGAGAACCCTTCCATTGAAGTTTACTGCACGGCAGACCTTGTAGACCGCCGAGAAATCATCAGTAGTAACGGGGACTCTGAGCTACGTTACATTATTCGTACTTGGGTACATTTTGGGACCTCTGAGCATGGATGGCCCATTGAAATTTCTCTGGCTAACCGAGAGACGATGACCTATAGAATGCTGATTGGTCGTTCTGCGATGACTGAAAAAGCGATTATTAATCCTGAAGCATCTTGTGTCTGCGGTAAATTGCCGGTCAGTAGCTATGATTATTTACCCCCTACTGAACCACATCAACGTCAATTGCATTTAGGGCTTTTAAGTCGTGAACCTAAAAGTTATTCTACCCGTCGGTTGATGGAAGCTGCCGTGAATCGTGGGCATACGGTGGAGGTTATCCATACCACGCGTTGTTATATGAACATTACGGCTGACAAACCAGAGATTCACTATCAAGGGCGTGTATTGGAGCATTTTGATGCTTTAATTCCGAGAATTGGGGCCTCTATTACCTTTTATGGTTTAGCAGTACTACGACAATTTGAGATGATGGGTATTTATACCTTGAACTCTTCTTTGGGTATTAACTGTTCTCGTGATAAGTTGTACGCCCATCAGTTGTTAGCGCGTGGGGGCATTGATATGCCAGTGACAGCCTTTGCGCACTCTCCGGATGATACCCATGATATGGTTAAAACCGTTGGGGGCCCGCCCTTAATTTTAAAATTATTAGAAGGCACCCAAGGCAAAGGAATTGTGTTAGTTGAAACACACAAAGCTGCAGAATCTGTAGTGGAAGCGTTTAGAGGATTAAAGGCCAATATATTGGTACAAGAATTTATTGCAGAAGCGCAAGGCTGTGATATTCGTTGTTTTGTATTAGGCAATAAAGTATTAGCAGCGATTCAGCGCACAGCAAAGAATGGAGACTTTAGAAGTAACTTGCACCGTGGAGGTACTGCTAAACGGGTTCAGATCACCCCACTAGAACGTGCCATGGCGATTCGTGCAGCGAAGATGCTAGGGTTACGCTTGGCGGGTGTAGATATTATTCGTTCCAAGAATGGGCCTAAAATCTTAGAAGTAAATTCTTCGCCAGGCTTTGAAGGGATTGAACATGCAACGGGTAAAGATTTAGCAGGATTGGTAATCGAGTACCTAGAGCGTCATGCGCGTCCAGGAACTTCACCGCACGCCTTATATCCCTACAAGAAGAAACAGTGAAATTGGTGGGCCGTCCGCGACTCGAACGCGGGACCAACGGATTAAAAGTCCGCTGCTCTACCGACTGAGCTAACGGCCCAAAGAGAAAAGTATGATACCTTTTTATGAGAAAAACGCAAACATTTTATTTTAGTTTGATCCCTGAGTAAAAAAGACATAAAAAAACCCTCCGAGGAGGGTTTAGTTAGTTAACGATAATCATTATGTATTTCTTCGCGTTACAGCCCTGCGAGATGATGCCTGGTGCTGTTGTTGCTGTTGTTGCTGTTGCTGTTGTTGCTGTTGTTGCTGTTGTTGCTGTTGTTGCTGTTGTTGCTGAGCTTGAGCAGCCATACTTGGTGCCGGCGCTGCTGCAACAACGTTTAATGCATCCTTAATTCGGGAATCAAAACCTGGCACACCTTGTTTCAATAAAGGTGCATTATTAACACCATTAACACGAGAAATAGCCGTAGTCACAGCGCCTATAGCCGCAGGAATAAAACCAAATGCATGCCAACCGATTGTACTCACTATAGCAGGGATAAAAGGCAGTGCAGCTACTGTGGCTCCAGCTAACCAAGCTTTCTGGCCACGCACACTTAAGGGGTTCAAAGGATTGCCTAATGCCAACCCCTGATATTGATAAGGCCGCCCATTTTCAACTACAATTTTTATCTCTTTACGCGCTTCAATATAATCTTCTAGGATTTGATCTGCACTAATCCCTGTTTTTGCGTAGTTCGGGTGCGCACGTAACACGTCGTCTAATACATTATCTTCGGGATCGTCAGGATGTGGTACATGTCGTAACCAGTATTTTAAAGTGGCCGCATCTTTAAAAGCATCAGCCTTATCAAAAGGCAACACACAAGTATATTTAGTTTGGCCATTTTCAGAACGCTTAATACATAAACCGCCATTCTGTTTTAATACGTCGATATTGGTATTATCACCAGGCGTTTTTAGGCCTTGAATACCATTTAATACCTTATTAACGACATTTAAAGCAAAAGCAGCGGCACCAATAAAAGCACCCACATAAATCAATGGCCCCCATGCCCCCAAGAGCATCGCTGCTCCAGCCAAAAGTTGCATTACAAAATGATTAATTCCATACAGGGCAACTAAAGAAGCAATACCTATAACACCATAACGGACCGCATCAATAGCAGTTGCTGCGATTGCTGCACCCCAGTATTTTAATTTTTTTCCTATAGTCATGCAGATACCCCTTTTATGCCTATGACACTACTTAAGATTAGTATATCAGGAATTAAGTTATAAAAACAACTTTATTTTTTGTTCTGAATACTCAGTAGCTTAGACTGCGCCAAACGGGCGGCTGTCGTGCCTGGATGCGTGCGTATCACCTCTTGCCAAAGGCGCTGCGCCTCGGATAAATCGCCTCGTGCTTGCGCCACAAAGCCTAATTTTAAGAGCGCATCGGCCACTTTTGGACTGTTTGCATATTGTGGTTGCAAGATTTTCTCAAAGTACTCTTTTGCTTTAGGATACTGACCTTCCACAAAAGCAATCTCACCCAACCAATACCATGCTTGTGCACTATATTCGCCTTCTGCAAACTTCTGTAGTAAATCCTTAAATAATGCTTGTGCTTGCACGTATTCTCGAGATTCTAAAGCTTTATAGGCTTTTTGGTATAAAGAAAATTCTGCACCCTCTGGTTTTACTTCTGCAGGTTTTGCAGGCACCTCAACTTTGGTAGCAACAGGAGCAGCAGGAGTTGTCACCACTTTAGGTTCAGCAGGCACTGTTGACCCAACAGATGGCGCAGGCAATGTCACTGGTGATGAAGCTGCAGTTAAGGTTTGTATTTGATGGGCCTGTTGCTCTACTTGCCCGCGCAATACTTGCAGCTCTTCTTCCAGCTGTGTAACACGTTGCTGAATTTCTAACAACGTTTTAGGTGCCGGCGCATTTGTAGCTTCCACCCAACGAGATTCCTGTTCAGGAACCCCAGTTTCTGCTTCACTAATAATCGCAATCCCATACGAGGGTGCTGCAAACACCCCCGTACTGAGCACTAAACTATAAAACAGTTTATTAACGGCTCTCATAGACAATCACAGCTCGTCTGTTTTGTGCCCATGCGGATTCTTCATGACTTGGGTCTACCGGTTTTTCTGCACCATAGCTCACCACATTCACTTGATGCGTTGCAGCACCATGTGCAGTTAAAACTTGCGCAACGGCTTTCGCACGTCTTTCACCTAAACCGATATTGTAATCGCGCGAGCCACGTTCATCGGTATGACCTTCTACACGTACAGTTACATTTGGATGTTCTTGTAAGTAACGTGCATGCGCTTGTACCGCCGCCATGTCATTTGCTTGTACAGAAAAACTATCAAAGGCAAAATGATAAACACGTTGTTGTAAATAATCTTTCTCAGCTTGACTCCAATGGTCTATCCCTTCAAACACCATGCCATCGTTTGCTTCTGTATACGCCAAATCTTCACCAGAATCTTTGTTCTTGTGGGATGCACAACCAGAGAGCAATGCACTGGTGACACATAACACTAGCGCTGCTTTACGAATTTTTGACATTGTTATCTCCTTAACTTACTGCAAAAATGGGGACCATGCTGGTTCCTGCACACTACCGTCTTTTGCAGGTAAACGCAAGTGAACTTGGCCGTCGATAGATACTGAACCTAACACCCTTTTTCCACCAATAATCGTACCATATAACACCATTAATCCATTTGGAGATAATGAAGGAGACTGATCCATCCGAGCTTGTGTCAACGCTGTCACAGCACCCGTTAATAAATCTTGTTTAGCAATTTTAAAAACACCATTATCACTTTGATGAATCATGACCAACGTTTTACCATCGGGTGTAATACAAGGTCTGGCATTATAATTACCCATAAAGGTGACACGCTGTGTTTTTTGACTTGCTAAATCCAAACTATAGATCTGCGGTTTACCACCCCGACTAGAAGTAAAATATAAAGTCTTTCCATCCGGTGACCAGGCTGGCTCTGTATCAATCCATGCCCCTTGGGTCACACGCTTAGCTGTCCGTTGTTGTAAATCTAACACATAAAGATTAGGGTGCCCGTCTTTAGACAACACCACCGCTAATCTATCCCCCGTTGGCGCAAAACGAGGCGCCCCATTAATACCTGGAAAATGTGTTAGACGTTCACGCTGCATATTACCTAAATCTAAACGATAAATTTCAGCACGCTTATGCTCAAAAGATACATACACCAATGAACGCCCATCTGGAGCCCACTGCACCCCCATTAAAGGCTCTGCAGAACTATAAACCCTTCGTGCATTCTTACCATCATAATCCGACACTTCTAAAGAGTGCACGCGTTTATGCCCCTTACCTTCTACCATGACATAAGCAATCTTTGTTGCAAAATGTCCAGGCGTATGCGTGACTGCTTCAAAAATAATATCACTAATATGATGCCCTAAAGTACGTAAATCTTGTGCACGCACCTGTGTAAAGCTTTTTTCAACCAATACCTGACCTTGCGGCATCTGTGTCCGAGTTAAAGTA
>CAZGDB010000011.1:26245-32910 GCA_964524705.1 uncultured Francisellaceae bacterium | reverse complement strand
TAATCCACCTTCTGCCCACGCCAAAAGCTATCCCCTAGCTGGGCCGCACCTTGATAATCCGGTAACTCATCCACCGCAAAAGGTTGAAAACGCCCACTGATATCTAAATCACGATGTATGACGTCAGATACCTCTGTGTTCTCTCCCACAAATGGCGTAACAGCAATAGAGACTGAAGCCTCAACACCTTGGGTAATCTCAATATTCAACAAAGACCGTGCCATCCCCGTGCTCGCCCCAAAAAGCGCCACACATAACCCTAATACACGTAATAGCTGAACCATCTAAATAACCTCCGGCCTAAAGGTAAAAGTAAATTGACGAAAATGTTCCCCGATTTTAGGATCTGAAGGCACAGGCAAAGGTGAGGCTTTTTGCACCGCTACTTCTGCTGATTGATCAAAGGCAGGGTTCCCACTAGATCTGGCAATCCGAACCTGTAACACTTCTCCTTGCGGTGCTAAATGCACTTCTACTAAACACTGTAATCCATGATTACTGCCATAAGGCTTAATCCAGTAAGTATTCATTTTTTGTTGCATTAACCCAGCAATCCTTAAAATCTCCGCTTGTAATTTTGCCTGCTCTTGTTCTTCTAATAATGACTTTTGTAAACTCTCTTCTCGCTTTTTCTGCGCTTCTTGTAAAGCTAATTCTTTTTTCTTCAACGCCTCTTGTTGCGCTTGCTCTTTTTTCAAACGCTCTGCTTCTTTTGCAGCTTCGGCTTGTTTTAACTTTAAAGCCTCAAGCTTCTTCTCTTCTTGAATACGTTTTTCTTGCGCAATCTGTAATTGTTTCTGTGCATCCTCTAACTTTTGTTTTTCTTTTTGTTTTTTCTGCTCTTCCATCCGATCTAAACGCGCAATCTCAGCTTGTACCTGATCTGAAGGCATCGCGGTTGCCGCTAATGGCTCTACTGCTGCGGATTGAGACACTGGTTTCACCGTCTCCACCGACCACTGCACCCCAAAAAGCACAAACCCTAAAACCACTATGTGCCAAAAAAGAGAAGCACCATACCCCTGTAATTTATCTTTCATGATTATGGGGCCCCCACCTGTTGTGTAATCAACCCTACCTGTTTTGCACCCGCTGACTGTAATAACGCCATGACCGCAACCACTTGGCCATAAGAGACACTGCGATCTCCCTTCACTAAAATCGCACGTTTCGGATCGCGCGCCAACTCAGCTGCCACCCGTAATTTTAACTGCGCAGCATCTCTGGCTTGTAAAGGCGCATCCTCGATATTTAAAAAATACTGGCCATTTTTATCCACTGATACAATCATCGGTTCTTTCTCTGCCGTTAACGATTGCGTTTGTGCTTGCGGCAACTCTACCGTTACCCCTTGTTGTAATAAAGGTGCTGTCACCATAAATATAATCAGCAACACCAACATCACATCAATATACGGCACCACATTAATCTCTGCCATTAATTTACGGCGTGAACGCTGTAAATCCCGTCTCATAATACGGACTCCGTATCTAAGGATTGTGAATGCTTGGTATATAACTTACGTTGTAATAAATTCAATAAACTTTCTGTTAAGCCTTCATAATTATCCAATAAAGTTTGGATCTGAACACTTAAACGGTTATACGCAAATGCCGCAGGAATCGCCGCCACTAACCCCATCGCTGTTGCAATCAATGCTTCTGAAATCGCAGGAGCCACCATCGCTAAGGTCGCCTGCTGTGCAGTCCCTAAGGCCTGGAATGCATTCATAATCCCCCACACTGTTCCAAACAACCCAATATATACACTCAGCGAGCCAATAGTCGCTAAAAAAGCCACACGCCCCTCTAAAATCTGCTGTTCTCTAATAAACTGAACCTTTACCGCACGCAACACATTATCCAAAACCACCGCAGGCTCATGCGCTAAAGTTTTATGTAAACGCACAAACTCTCTAAACGCCGCTCTGAATAAACTCTCAACCCCCTCAGTTTCCCGACGCCCCCCAATATATTCATATAAACGCTCTAAGTCTGAAGATAACTCAAAACGCTCTTTGAAATTATTAAACCCTCGCGTATACGCCTTTAACACCGCCCTGCGCTGAAAAATAATACTCCAAGAAATAATCGACAACCCTAATAAGACCAGCATCACGCATTGTACCAATACACTGGAATTTGTTATAAGGCTAACTATAGATAAATCGGTAACGGTGTTCATGGCAATAATTTCCTTGTTAAGACTTCAGGAATGGGACACGGCTTAAAATTACGATCAATACAGGCCAGTTGAATGGTGGCAGTACAGACCCTATGCATATGTTTTTCAGATTCAATAATTTGGTCATATGATAAACTGACTTTACGGATTTCGCAAACCTGGCTTTTAACCACAAACAGCTCAGATAACCTTAAAGGTTTCACAAAATGTAGCGTCATACGATGCACCACAAACTGCATCCCCAGGGTCTCCAACATATCCCCCACTTCAAATCCTAAATCACTCAACTGTTGAGTGCGGGCGCGCTCTAAAAAATTCAAATAGCGACTATGATAGACAGCACTTTGTGCATCCGTATCTTCGTAAAAAACCTTGCCCCTATACTCATGCATATTTTTAGCCTTCCATCTTAGTATGTTCAATTCCAAGATAGGCATAACTTTGAGGGCATAGCTGTCGCCCCCTGGCCGTACGCATTAAAAAACCTTGCTGTATTAAAAAAGGCTCTATCACATCTTCTAAGGTATCTCGTGATTCCCCTAAAGCCGCGGCCAGGCTATCTAAGCCCGCAGGCCCGCCCTGAAACTGCTGCGCTAAGATCTGCAAAATTTTGCGGTCCATACTATCCAACCCATAGGCATCAATCTCTAATAGGGTTAAGGCTTTTTGAGCCATTTCTTGATCTATACTGCCTTCTCCTGCTACCTGAGCATAATCTCTCACACGGCGTAACAGTCTATTCACGATTCTAGGCGTTCCTCTTGCACGCTTGGCAATCTCATGGGCTGCTTCAGGGGTCAAGGCAATGCCTAATAATCTAGCTGAGCGCATTAAAATCTTTTCTAAGTCGACAATGGTATAATATTGTAAACGCTGCACAATCCCAAACCTATCTCTCAGTGGAGAGGTTAACATCCCTGCACGCGTTGTGGCTCCCACTAAAGTAAAAGGTGGGATATCCAGTTTAATAGAGCGTGCTGCTGGGCCTTCCCCAATCATAATATCGATTTTGAGATCTTCCATGGCAGGATAGAGTACTTCCTCTATAGCCGGTGCTAAACGATGGATTTCATCAATAAACAAGACATCTCGTGGCTTTAAATTGGTTAAGAGCGCAGCCAGATCTCCCTGACGTTCTAATACTGGCCCTGAGGTTTGTTTAAACCCTACGCCCATTTCATTGGCGATAATCTGTGCAAGTGTGGTTTTACCTAAGCCTGGGGGACCGAAAATCATAACATGATCCAAAGCCTCACCCCGAGCTTGTGCGGCTTGTATAAAAATACTTAACTGAGACACGACTTTGTCTTGTCCCACATATTCATCAAGAGATAAAGGGCGCAGTGCTCTATCATGCAGGCGCTCTGGTTCTTGTACCGTAGGATCTTTAACTAAATCTCCAATTTCCAAATCCATGGTTATTCCCTTATTGCGCTAAAACACCTAATGCAGACCGAATAATATTTTCTACGCTTTCCGTAGGATGCGCGACTTTTGCCAATACTTGTTGTACTTCTTTCATTTTATAACCCAAACTCAACAAAGCTTCAGTTGCATCTGCTACTGCATCGCTCTTCACTACACCTTGGTGTTGTTTAAAGCGATCTTTAAGATCGATAATAATACGTTGTGCTGTTTTCCCACCGACCCCTGGAATCTTTTGTAAAGTAGCGGCAGATTCTGATTGAATCGCGTGTTGTACTTCTGAACAAGTTAATTTAGACAGCACCATTAACGCTAACTTAGGTCCGACCCCATTCACTTTTAGCAAAATTTGAAACATTTTTTTTTGTTCGGGATCTACAAAGCCATACAACGAAGGACCGTCTTCACGCCAAATCAAATGTGTCCACAGTTGTACAGGCTGTGTTGGTATTAAACTTAAAGCCACTGGTAAAGGAACTTCTACCTGTAAGGCAAAATCCTGCATTTGGACCACACATTGTGTGCCCGTTGTTTCAAGAAGTCTTCCCTGGATCTTGGCTATCATAAAAGTTTGCCCATTGTTGCCGCTTTGTTTGTTTCCCTGTACGTCCAGCTGGTATCTGAACGCTACTATGCGCATGACACAACGCTAAGGCTAATGCATC
Source organism: uncultured Francisellaceae bacterium (assembly GCA_964524705.1). Taxonomy (GTDB): domain Bacteria; phylum Pseudomonadota; class Gammaproteobacteria; order Berkiellales; family Berkiellaceae; genus CAZGDB01. Next base: position 28,636 of record CAZGDB010000011.1, on the reverse strand, counting down.
AGAGCTATCTAATGTTAAAGGCAATTCTGCCCCTAACTCTAATAACATTCTGACCATATGCTGCACTTGCTCTTTCGTTGCTGCCCCTGTGCCTGTCACCGTCTTTTTAACACACCTAGGCGTGTATTCAAACACCTCTAACCCATATTGCTGTAAGCAGGCTAAAATAACCCCACGGGCATGCCCTAATTTTAGAGCGCTGGCTGCATTTTTAGCAAAAAATATTTTTTCTAAGCTGGCTAACGTGGGCTGTTGGATCACTAAAAAATCAGTGAGCAGTTGCTGTAAGTGACCCAAGCGTGCGGCGACGGTAGCGCCTTGTAACACCCATGCGCCTTGGGCCACCATCTGATACGTATTCCCTACTTTTTCGATGATCCCAAAACCGGTGATTCTGGAACCGGGATCTATCCCTAAGATCCTATGGCGCATAATTGTTAGTCTTCCAACTGTAGATCCGCATTCATATAGACGTCTTGAACATCATCAAGGGCATCTAAAGCATCATACAATTTTAGAACACTTTGAGCGGCATCCCCAGTTAAATCTAAGCGTGTGGTAGCTTCCATCGTAATTTCAGCAGCTGCAGGCACTAGTTTAGCATCTGTAAAAGCATTTTTAAGGGCAAAAAACCGATCTGGGGCAGCGGTGACTACAATACTCCCATCTTCCTCAGTCATAACATCATCAGCACCGTGATCTAAGGCTACCAACATTACTGCTTCTTCTGACAACCCTGGTTCAAAAACAAATTCTGCTTTACGTTCAAACAAATAAGAAACTGCACCTTCCGTTCCCAGGTTACCGCCGTGCTTCATTAAGGCATGCCGCACTTCAGAGACTGTACGATTACGATTATTCGTCAAGCATTCCACAATAATCGCAACGCCATTAGGGCCATAGCCTTCATAACGTACTTCTTGCAGATCGTCCGCGGCATCAGTTCCACTCCCACGCTTAATGGCTCTTTCCATCGTATCGCGTGTCATGTTGTAACTTAAACCCAAATCAATCGCTGCCCTTAAACGGGGATTGGCTGCAGGATCAGGATTTTGTCGTGCAGAGACGGTGAGTTCTCGGATCACTTTTGTAAAAATCTTTGCCTTGCGACTATCTTGGGCGGCTTTACGATGTTTGGTATTGGCCCATTTACTATGTCCTGCCATGAATGTGCTCCCCCTATCCTACTGGTTTCTTAAGTTGAATAGCTAATTGATTCAATTGTTTAGTATCCACTACTGCTGGAGCTCCTGTCATCACGCAACTTGCAGATTGGGTTTTAGGGAATGCAATCACTTCACGAATCGAGGTTGCGCCGGCTAATAACATAACCAAACGATCTAAACCAAAGGCTAAACCACCATGGGGGGGTGCGCCATATTGTAAGGCTTCCAATAAAAAGCCAAATTTTTGTTGAGCTTCTTCTGGTCCAATCCCTAATAACTTAAAGACCTTTTGTTGTAAGGCGTTTTCATGAATACGAACCGAACCGCCGCCTAACTCTGTACCATTGAGCACTAAGTCATAGGCCTGTGCAACACATTGGCCGGGATCTATTTCCAGCTGTGCAGGATCTTTAGGCGCAGTAAATGGATGATGCACGGCATCCCAACGATTTTCATCGTCATTCCATTCAAACATAGGGAAATCTACAATCCACAATGCTTTCCAGCCTGGTTGTGTTAAGCCTTTATCGTTACCAATTTTCAAACGCAACGCGCCCATCGATTCGTTCACGACTTTTACTTTGTCTGCACCAAAGAAAATCAGATCTCCTGCTTCAGCGGCAGTACGACTTAAAATCTGTTGTACAGTGTCCGCGGGTAAGAACTTCAAGATGGGAGATTGCAAACCTTCAGCGCTATTGAGGTCATTCACTTTAATATAAGCTAAGCCTTTGGCCTTAAATTGCCCTACAAAATGGGTGTAATCATCAATCTCTTTACGCGTTAAGCTTGCGCCACCTGGAATACGCATGGCAACCACACGTCCGTTCGGATCTTTAGCGGGTGCTGCAAACACTTGAAAGTCTACGGAAGCCATCAGATCACTGATGTCCACAAATTCTAAAGGATTACGTAAGTCTGGCTTATCAGAACCAAAACGGTATTGTGCTTCTTTATATGTCATCTTTAATAAAGGTGCAGGAAGTGTGACATCCAAGATTTCTTTAAACAGCTCTACAATCATCGTTTCCATTAACTGCATGATTTGTGTGCTGCTTAAAAAAGAAGTTTCAATATCCACCTGTGTAAATTCAGGTTGACGGTCTGCTCTTAAATCTTCATCTCTAAAACAACGTGCCATTTGGTAATAACGATCATACCCTGCCACCATCAACAGCTGTTTAAATAACTGTGGGGATTGTGGCAATGCAAAAAAAGAACCCGG
>CAZGDB010000011.1:0-26145 GCA_964524705.1 uncultured Francisellaceae bacterium | reverse complement strand
GTTAAAGAAGGATTTAAAATAGTCAATTCACTGGCATGCAATTCCATTTTCCCTGTTTTGAGGGCTGGATTTTCAGTGCCTGCAGGGCGTAGGTGTAAAACACCTGTAACTTTTAGCACAAACTCAGAGCGTAGTTGTCCCGCCAATTCAAAAGCAGCAGCTTGTTCAGGGTGAAACACGATCTGTACTAGCCCGGTTTTATCTCTTAAATCGATAAAAATGACCCCACCATGGTCACGGCGTCTATTGACCCACCCTGCTACAGTATGTGTTTCTTGGTTGTTTTTTTCCGTTAATTCCCCACAATAGGCGGTACGCATACATAGCTCCAATAAATGACCTGATGACCCAGTGCCGCGATTATACAAAGGATAACCCCAAAAATCGAGGATGGGCGCTCTGGGAACTGCTGATTGCCCTCACTTTAACAGCTGCTTGTGCCTTTTATCCTGTAAATATTTGGTTGAGTTACTTAAATAAGCGTGAATTTGAACAAAATGTACACCAGTTGGCTCAAGCTTTAACCCAAACACGATTATTAGCACAGACCCAACAAATACCGCATCGGTTGCAAATAGACGATAAGGGGAACTGGCAGGTCATAGCCCAAGACACCCTGATTATACAATCCAGTAAACCCGCACCTTGCGGCTTCAAAGGCTTTTTAAATAACCATAGCCTTATTTTTTTACCGCAAGGAATGATGTATAACAACGGTCACTTTGCATGTACCAATTCACAAGGCATTACAGTTATTAAACTATGGCTCAACCAACTCGGCCGTCTGCGCATCGAAACGATCGTGGTATCACCCTCTTAGAATTGTTAGTTGCGATTAGTATCTTAGCGACACTTTGCCTGATGAGCACAAAAAGTTACACTGCTTACTTCAGTAAGATTCACCGTATGGAAGGGATAGAATATTTGCTCAATAGTGCGTTGCTGTTGCAACAGCCGACACTGACACCAGAATCCTATTTTCCACGATTCAGTGCGAATGGATATTACCAAATTCATTATTATAAAACAGCCCATGGCTATCGTTTAGAAGCACACCCACAAAAAGAACAACAGGGGGATAAATGCGGCATTCTGGTGATCGACCATCTGGGACAGCGCTCTGCTACGCAACCAAACTGCTTTTAAGGAAAAGGAGAACTAAAAGCACGCTCACGCTGTTCTGGTGCATCAGTAACAGTGGTGGGCAATACAGATTGAGAACGCACTAACCAGGGTTTGACAGGCGGTATCAGCGGAGGCGTCGGTGGTCGTTCATAATCAGGCTGTTGTTCTTCTGGAAAGACAGTAAGCGTGCCATTATACGCTTTAGCAATCCATAGTAGCCGATCTTGAGGATGGCCATGTGTGAGTTCCCCCTCTGGTACAGGTGGGAGACGCCGAAAATAATCCAAAGCTGGCACTATAGAAAACCCTCGATTACGCATAAATTGTGCGGCAAAAATATCAGCTTGTTGTTCTTGTATAGGTCGAGGAACAATATCACGCTTAGAATGCAAATCTTCATGGCATAAATGTGCCCATTCATGGGCTAAAATAAACCCAATCACTAAGTCTGAGTGCCCCAAAAGGGTAATTTGTAAAAACACCTGATTATACTGAGCCCAATCCCCTCTATATGGATCTATCGCAATTTTAAAATGTTTACCGCTATAAGCAGTCAGCTCCTTTTGAAAGAACTCCACCACTAATAAGCGTTCATTCCAGTGCACTAATCCATGTCTCAAAGCATTCACATAATCTTTACTATAGGTCGCCCAATCTACAGGCTGATATCTCAACGAGTCCAGAGGTATAGGATGAATAGGCATACACACCCCAGCAAAGACACCATTTCTCAACATAGTGTTCTTTTTCTAAGGTATGCAACTTTCTATTTAGGTAGGGAGCGTACTAGACTCGATACGTAATGCCTTGGGCAAAGTAAAATGCATCGTTTCTTCTACGGTATAAAGCGCTGATTCGGTGGTTCCAGGAAACTGCGTCTTTAAAAAACTGACCAATTCTTGGACCAATAGTTCAGGTGCAGAGGCTCCAGAGCTAATCCCAATTTTTTGGACACCTGCACACCAAGCTAAGTTTACTTCTGTATAAGAATCCACCAAATAAGCAGGCACTCCCTGCTTTTTAGCGACTTCTACTAAGCGATTAGAGTTTGAGCTATTTTTAGAACCTACGACTAAAATCAAATCCACTTTGCCGCTTAAATCTTTAATAGCTTCTTGGCGATTTTGAGTGGCATAACAGAGATCTGCATTTTTAGGTCCCTTCAAATGCGGAAACTTCTGTTGCAAAGCGGTAATAATTTCTTGCGTTTCATCAATGGATAAGGTGGTTTGTGTCACATACTGTAAAGGGACATCTTCAGGAAATTCTAAATTTGCCACTTCTTCTGGGCTTTCTACCAAAACCATACGCCCATTAGGGTTGCTGTAATATCCCATCGTGCCTACAACTTCAGGATGCTTCGCATGACCAATCAAGATACAATTTCCACCTTGACGACTAATACGCACCACTTCCATATGTACTTTGGTCACTAGGGGGCAAGTGGCATCAAAAATTTTAAGATCTTTAGTTTTCGCTGCCTGCACAATCTCTGGAGCTACGCCATGGGCACTAAAAATCACATGTGCGCCTTCTGGGACTTCATCTAATTCTTTTACAAAAATTGCACCTTGCGCTTTGAGGTTTTCGACAATATAGCGATTATGGACAATTTCATGACGAACGTAGATCGGAGCTCCAAATAATTCTAAAGCACGCTCTACTATTACGATGGCGCGATCAACACCGGCACAAAAACCTCTGGGATTGGCTAAAATGAGCTCCATGATTATTGCTTTTCCTTTTTAGTTTTTGGATAAGAAAAAATCCATAATGCAGCACCTAATGAAATCCAGATATCAGCGACATTAAAGATCGGAAAACTCCAATCTCCATAATATACAGAAATAAAATCAATCACCTGGCCCTGAAAAATACGATCTATCAAATTACCCATCGCCCCACCAATAATGAGGACTAAGCCTGCACGCACCCCGCGATTGGCTGGCAAGTTATACAATAAATGTACTAAATACACACAGACGACAAAGGTAAAGGCAATTAAGATATAGTGTACCCAAGCATTTGCACTTGCAAAAACACTAAAGGCAATACCTCTATTATAAGTTAAATACCATCCGAATCCTGGAAAAATTTCCCACAGTTGATGTGGCGAGAGATGTTTTAAAACCCACCATTTAGACAGCTGATCTGAAAGAACAGCAGCTGTCATGCCTGTCACCCATAACTGTTGTGGTTTAAACATAGTGACGTAGCTCTCCAGGGGCTGTTAAGTTATCCACACAACGCCCACAGATGGTGGGGTGTTCTACATTAACACCGACGGTATCGGTATAATGCCAACAACGTGCACATTTAGGATGCGTCGATTTTTCAACTGCAACCTGAATCCCGTCTGCCACGACCAAACTCACTTCTGAAACGATAAACGCAAAATGTAATTCAGCGCCAAAGCGTTTTAAAGTTGCCAACACAGATTCTGGTCCGCCAACTTCTATACACGCTTCTAAGCCTGCACCAATAATCCCTGCATTACGGGCAGCTTCTAAGGCTTTGTTCACTTCTAAGCGTACCACTAATAACTGTTCCCAATCTGCATCGCTAATTTCGGCAGCTTTTTTAAATACTGGCCAGCCTTCAAACCATGTTTCTAAAAAGACACTCTGGCTTTTATCTCCTGGAATTTCTTTCCAGATTTCATCAGCGGTAAAACTTAAGACTGGTGCTAACCAACGTACCATAGCTTGTAAAACGATATACAACGCCGTTTGAGTAGAACGACGGGCTTGTGAGCTTGGATAGCCGGTGTATTGTCTATCTTTAATGATATCTAAATAAAATGCACCCAGTTCATTGATACAAAAGTTCAAGACCTTATGGTAGACCTGATGAAACTGATACTGTTCATAGGCTTGTACAATCTCTGTTTGTCTGAGTTTTGCTTGTTCGATCATCCAGCGATCTACAGCTGCCATTTCATCTGGTGCGCAAGCCATTTCTGGTTCGAAATCATGCAAGTTCGCCAACAAAAATCTAGCGGTATTACGAATACGACGATAGGCTTCAGTGGTACGCACTAAAATCTGATCTGAAACCGCTGTCTCCCCTTTATAATCAACGGAGGCTGTCCATAAACGCAGTACATCTGCACCTAAGGTTTTAATCACTTGTTCAGGCTCTATGCCATTACCCAAGGACTTAGACATTTTACGCCCTTGTTCATCCACGATATAACCATGTGTAATAACGGTCTTATAAGGAGGGCATCCTTTTAAGATCATAGAGGTCATTAAAGAGGACTGGAACCAACCACGATATTGATCGCTCCCTTCTAAATACACATCTGCTGGATATTGTTGTCCGGGGAACTTATCTAAGACTGCAGCATGCACGATACCAGACTCAAACCAGACATCAACGACATCTAATACTTTATCGTAATCTTTAGCTTCTGCACCAATAAGTTCAGCAGGATCACAATCATACCAAGCTTCTACGCCACGGGTTTCAACTTGTTCAGCAACTTTTAAGAGCAACTCAGCCGTACGAGGATGGAGTTGTTGCGTATCTTTATGAATCAACACTGCAATAGGTACACCCCAAGCCCGTTGTCTAGAAATACACCAATCTGGGCTCCCTTGCACCATTAAACGCATGCGCGCCTTACCCCAGGCAGGTAACCAGGTCACTTGGTCAATGGCCTCTAAAGTTTTGGCTTTTAATTCTGGATTTAAATGAATAAACCATTGTGGCGTTGCCCTAAAAATTAAGGGGGTTTTATGACGCCAGCAGCAAGGATAGCTATGTTCTAAGTTTACATTCGCAAAGAGTTTGCCACGTTCTTTTAATAATTCAATCACGACTGGGTTAGCTTGCTCAACGCTTAAACCTTCTACAAAGGCAGTACCAGGGATAAATTTACCATGTGGGCCTACGGGGTTTGCAACAGGCAATCCATACTTTTGTCCTACGACAAAATCATCTGGTCCGTGTGCAGGCGCGGTATGTACTATTCCGGTGCCTGTATCTAAAGTTACGTGATCTCCCACGATACCTAAAGATGTACGTTCTAAAAAAGGATGCTCAAAGACCACATGTTCTAAAGCCTGCCCTAAAGCACGCGCTATCACTGTATAGGGTTTGTCCCCAAAAACACTGGCACAGAGTTCTTCTGCAATAATTAACAATTCTTGTTCGTGCTGCACTAATGCATATTGTGCCTTAGCTGCAAATGCACAACCTTCATTAGCAGGCAAAGTCCAAGGGGTGGTAGTCCAGATCAAAGTTGCACAAGGTAATGCAGGTACAGCACTTAATTCAAATATTTTAGCCAACACACTCGTGTCTTTAACACCAAAGCGTACGGTAATGGCTGGTGACGTTTTAGGTTGGTATTCCACTTCTGCTTCTGCTAAGGCAGAACCACAAGCTACACACCAGTAGACAGGTTTTTCACCACGGACTAAATGGCCTGCTTTACAAACCCCCGCCAATGCGCGGATCACTTCGGCTTCAAAGGTCGGTGCCATGGTGATATAGGGGTTATCCCAATCGACTGTGATCCCTAAACGTTGCAGCGCCACTTTTTGAAGCTCAATTTGGCTTCTGGCATATTTACGGCATTCTTCTCTGAAAGCTTTGGCATCGAGTTTAGTGTTTACTTTCCCAAACTTTTTTTCTACTTGTAGTTCAATGGGTAAGCCATGACAATCCCACCCTGGAATACAGGGTGCATCAAAACCGCTCATCGTGCGCGATTTAATCACGATATCTTTTAAAATTCTGTTTAAGGCATGACCCATATGAATAGGGCCATTGGCATAAGGAGGGCCATCATTTAAAATAAACACAGGTTGGCCGCGACGTGCAGTACGTATTTTTTGATACAACCCTTGGGTTTGCCATTCCGCCAGCATTTGTGGCTCTCTTTGGGCCAAGTTGGCTTTCATTGCAAATCCGGTTTTAGGCAGCTGTAGTGTCGCTTTATAATCCTGCTCAACCATATATTATCCTTATTGCCATCAAAAGAGGGGCATTATGCCATAATTGCCTATAAACCACACATTCTCTGATAAAAAAGTAACATAACTAACCTTTATTAAACCCGCTCAAAAATTGACAATCTTTATAAAAATAGGCATCATTCCTCTCCTTAGACACTAAGTCTACGGACTCAACTTTTTTAGGAGAACTTTCCTTGGCCAATAGTAAACAAGCCACAAAGCGTGCACGTCAAGCAGACAAACGTCAGCTTAATAACAAATGGCAGCTCTCTCGCGCAATGACTGCAGTAAAAGGCTTAATTAAGCTAATTGAAGCAGGTAATGCTACAGAAGCAACCGCAGCCTATCCTGGTACGGTTTCTCTGCTAGATAAGTTAGCGGGTAAGAATATGATTCATAAAAACAAGGCTGCCCGTCATAAGAGCCGTTTAAACGCGCGCTTGAAAGCTTTAGTCTTAGGAGAAAAAGCAGCTTAAGCTGCTTTTTTTCTGTCCTGAGTTTTGTTTTTCCGATTAATCCTCATCAATCCAAAACGCATTATCTGGCATCACTGGTGCTTCTACCGCTGCTTCAGCAGTAGGTGCTTGATAGGTTTCTAAAAAGCGTGCGACTTCAATGGTTAATTCCTCAGTACCTTTACGTTGTAAGGCGCAGATGGGAAAGATGCGCGCATCAGGATAACGTGCTTGTACCATCTCAACACATTCAGCGAGTTCTTCTTCGGGCAAACAATCTGTTTTACTCAGCACGATCCAACGGGGTTTTTCCATTAACTGAGGGTCATAACTTTGAAGCTCGGTTTCCAAGACTTCTAAGTTAGTAAGTACATCGGACTCCATTGGTGCAACTTCTACTACGTGTAGCAATAGCTGGGTACGCATGACATGTTTTAAAAATTTCAGTCCTAAACCTAGCCCTTGGGAGGCCCCTTCAATAATCCCCGGAATATCTGCCCATACAAATGGAGGTTGTTCAGCAGTGGTAACCACTCCTAAGACAGGCCTGAGGGTCGTGAAGGGATAATCTGCGACCTTAGGTTGTGCATTAGATACGTTTCGGATCAGCGTTGATTTACCAGCATTGGGTAATCCAATTAAACCCACGTTTGCCAAGACACTCAACTCTAAACGCAGTTGACGGCGCTCTCCTTCAGTTCCTAAAGTATATTTACGAGGTGCACGGTTGGTGCTGGTTTTAAAATGAACATTCCCTAAACCAGCACGTCCCCCCTTGGCAATTTCAATGACTTGACCATGGGTAGTCAGATCTGCAAGCTTCTCATTGGTTTCAGCATCATAGACTAAAGTACCAACAGGGACTTTAACCCAGACATCATCCCCTTTAGCGCCGGTCATTTCTTGCGTACGACCAGGTCCACCATTTTTGGCTTCTACACAACGAATATAACGAAAATCAATTAATGTATTTAAACCAGAGCTCGCCTGTAAAAATACGCTACCACCATCCCCACCATCACCCCCGTTAGGGCCACCGAAAGGGATATATTTTTCACGTCTAAAACCCGCGCAGCCACGCCCACCATTACCCGCAATCACAAGTACGGTTGCTTCATCTATAAACTTCATAGTGGACAATCCTGATCTAAATTATTGTTATGAAACTAAAAAGGGGGATAACCCCCTTTTTAGTATTTTTATAAAAAAATATAAAATTAAGCTGCGGCTTCAGATTCACCAGGCGCATCAGCTGGTTCAATCGTCACAGAACGACGATTGTTAGGTCCGCCTTCAACAAAGCGCACAAAACCAGACACCTTTGCAAACAAGGTATTATCTTTACCCATACCGACAAAGTAGCCTGCATGGAAATGCGTACCACGTTGACGAACGAGAATATTCCCCGCTTTTACCCATTGTCCGCCAAAGCGTTTGACACCTAGGTACTGGGGATTGGAGGTTCTACCATTTTTAGTACTACCCCCGGCTTTTTTTGTTGCCACGGCTGTGCTCCTTTACTTATGCAATCGCATCAATACGCACGAGCATAAAGTTTTGTCTATGCCCTTGCTTACGACGATAACCTTTACGACGCTTCAATTTAATAATAGTGATTTTCTTTGCACGCCCTTCTTCTACGATGGTGCCCACAACTGTAGCGCCTTGAACATAAGGCTGGCCTACTTTCACTTGACCTTTATCTGCTACCATTAATACTTTATCAAAGGTGGTCTGTTCGCCCACAACGCCTTGGGATAAAGTTTCAACACGCACGGTCCGACCTACGGCAACTTTTTCTTGTTTTCCGCCGGTAACAATAATCGCATATGAGTCCATGACTACTCCAGAAAAACCAGATAGTTAAATTACAAAGCTATCCAATCAAATATCTTTAAATATATGTTAGGCTTCTAAGATTTATATCGAAAAAACCCAAAATTTCAGGTATTTGCGTCCCTTAGCACGGTTTTCTACTCAGTGGGGAGGCACACAAAAACGCAATCGCAGAGTACCAGGAATGCAGGGATATTGTCAACCGTGCCTTGCATAACAAAAATAAGCCAAGTAAATTACTGTAGAGGATAAAAAAACTATCCTCTAGCTGAAAAAATAACTCCACAGCTTTACACACAGCAACGAGGATACTAATAACAATTCGGGGCCTATAGCTATCAATACTCCTAAAGCGATTTTTTGATTACGCGTCATAATACTTCCCCATTACTTAATTATCTTCTGTCTCAACAGCAGCAGTTACACATAATATTGTTATTTCTCCGACTCGCTAATGAAAACATACTTGCCACTCAACCACAAGACAGTGAACTGACAAATCTAAGGGCGTAATGCCACTTTATAGACAACGCCAGGCCCCTGCCCCACTTTAATAATATGCTGTGTTTGCACCAACGCATTCAACTTTCTAATAGCGGTATTCCGAGATACCCCTAAATAAGCAGCCACCTCACCTGCGGTGATTTGCGTGACCGATTGCATCAGCGCTAACAGCGCATCTTTTTCAGACTTTTGCTCAAGATTGGGCCTAAAATAAAAGATTACTTTAACAAAGTCCCCTTCATCATGATAAACAGGCGGGGTGATCCCTGCTTTATAACAACTATCAAAAATGAGTCGAATGCCTGTTCCCAAGCTTTCTATGAGCTTCATATGTCGCGCTAATTTTACTAACACCGGATTACGAAGATAGGTGATTCCATCCCCTAAATGGTTCAGATCTACCAATCCTGGAAAGCACCCTGGGCTAAAGAATTCCACACGATGATCATAAATCGCAATCTTAACTGCCCCTGGAATCGTATATTTTCTGTGTACCAATGCATTCAAAATTGCTTCGCGTAAGGCTGCTTCTGGCACTGGCAAGCGGCCCTTCAATTTAGCCCCCTGTAATGCATAATCCATCGCCAACCAGGATTCTAATACCTTCATTGCCGTTGCAAATTGCTGTTCTATGGTGCCCGTAATTTCTTCTGTACGAATAATATCACGCCCTTCTCTCCCTCTAAAACGGGTGCACCGAATTAAAGCTTCTGGAATATACAGATGTGGTGCTTCTGCAAACATCAGCACCCCCGCTATTGTAGGCGCTAATAGCTCTTTAGTGGCTACTTTATGCATCAATATTTTATCAGCTAACAGCCTTTTATCTGTAACTGTGCTCCCATAAAAACTTTTAAGTAAGTCTGAAGACAAGATCTCACTAGACTGATGAACGACCTCTTCGTCAAAGGTAATACGTTGTGCTTCTCTTACTAAATCTTCGATATATTCTTGATTAGCTTTTCTAGTGCTAGAGCCAACACGTACATAAGTACCATTGGCAACCCCGGCTGTTTTTAAAAAATAAGGTTTACGCGGGCTCATTGGGATTTCAATGATAGTAACGGTTTGCGCGCCAAAATTTTGTTCGTACACTTGTGGCACAAGATTAGGAGAAACAGAGTCATACAAACTATTAGGAAAATCCTCATGCAAGCGCAGGCGATCTTTTTCTGAGACACCTATAATCTCTCGAGTAGCATCCTCCACTCCAATAATAATACGCCCCCCTGCAGCATTGGCAAAAGCGATGCAGGTTTTAATTAATACCGTAAAATCAGGTACCTTCGACTTAAATTCTAGGAACTTGGATTCTCGCTCAGGAAACACCATAGTGGACATATTACCAACCCTGCCGCTTTAATCTCACCCTAGATACATTATCTCACCAATCTCACCAATTTGTCAATAATCTCACCAATCTCACCATCTCACCAATTATCTCACCAATCTCACCAATCTCACCATTGATACTGTTAGCTCACTCTCATCAGCACCACAAAATACTGTGCCTGCACCCTATAGTTGCAGGGTTAGTTTATCGCCTGAATTGTGTTTGATCACTGCACCAAAGGCTGTGTCTACAGCCATTATGGGATGCCATGGATACCCTCTGATACAAACCTAAACCGCGGGACATCTCCCACTTGCTCTAAAAACATCTCCAATGGCCTAACCCAGAGCCCAAACTCCCCATAGAGGGCTTGATAAACGACTAAAGGCTCGAGGGTCTCGGAGTGACGAGCCAAACCCAAGACCTGATAATAGAAGCCTTTATAATGCTGGTAAATTCCCGGACGAATGTTGGTGAGCATGAATTTGAGTTCCCTGTCTATCAAATGATGTGGCGGATTGTGGTGAAAATATTTGAGGTAGTGGTGCTGCGACTAACAAATGATATTGCAAAAAATATCCCTTACATGTCTCTAAAGTATCTTTCCAAAGATTACCAGCACCGCCGAGCGCTTCATCTCTAACAGCGGCACTACAGACATCTTTCAGATCTGCGGCTAACTCAGCATACTTTTGTGCACGCGCATCGCCCTGCCCCAAGGCTACATTCTCGGTTCTATCAATAACACTATATAGCTCAGTTCTAGATTCTGTAATCAACGATGCATTATTAATCTCTAGTGCTGCAACCATCTGGTATAAGGCTTTTTCTAATGCCTGAATAAAATCCACCCACAAAGTCCTTATCAATAATCCGTGCCAGAATTACAACATAGTGTAGATGCTATGACAATCTAAAAATAATATTGAAGATTAAAAAGAAACAGCAAAGTCGCTCACATAGAAGAAAAAAACTAACCCTACATTAAAAATGTTAGACTTTAATTTTTTAATCCCCCCAAAAAAACAAAACCCTCCGAAGAGGGTCTTGTAATAAAAACAGCTACTATAATGAGTGGCCCTTTTTAGCATCAGAACTAACATCAGGAGCAGAGCTCTTTGCCCCAAACCCAATTGCACTGAAAATTGTTGGAATCCAACTTTTTCTTTGAGCAGAAGAGGTTGCAGCAACAGAAGCAGAAGGGGCAACTGGAGCATCAGCATCAAACGCAGTACGCACAGCATTCCATCTACGCAGACCGTAAACAGCAGCGCCAACTACAGCCAATCCAGCAGCAACAATACCAACGGTGGTTAAACTAGGTAAGCTTAAACCAGCAACTAACGCTTTAGCTGCGTAAGGCAACCAGCTCCAGCCCATCAAGTTGATCATAGTGAAATTCTTAGCATATACGCCAGTAGCAACTACAGCGGCAGCCAATAAACCTAAACCAGCTTTTTTCTTAAATGTCATAATAGTCTCCTCATTAATTGTTATAGTTATGTCTAAAATTTATTTATACATAATTTTGTTATTTATCGAACTTTGTTATTAAATCACACGCTGACCCTGATTGCAACAAAAAGTTAGTTAAAAAACATATTTATTTTCACAAGGTCACAGGATTCTCTGTCTCAAAATACAAAACCCTCCGAAGAGGGTTCTGTAAGAACATCAACGATTAGTCTAATTTAGCTTTATTAGCTTCATCAGTATTGTTGTTGTCTGGTGTTGGAGACACGGCACGAACAACCTCATCCAGTAACATTTTGCCAGTTTGAGTAAGAGCCTGACTAAACCCTAACACTGGTGTGCTTACAGCTGGCTCATCAACGCCTGGCACCTCAACGCCTGCAGCTCTAGCGATTTTAGTGCGTACTCTATCCATAAACCCCGTAAAAAGGTTGGCAAAAATACTGATGATACTTTGTACGAACTTTAAGAATGCAGCAGCTAATTTCGTGATTGTTTGACTAATCCACTGCGCAGTTTTTGCGGCTAAGGCAGCAGCAGCTTCACGCGCAGTCTTGGCTACTTCATCTATTTTCGCTTTTAAGGCATAGCTTGCAACAGAAACTGCAGCAGCAGTTGCAGCACTACTTACGGTTGCTTTAGCAGTATTCACAGCATTTGTCCCTGCGGCTGTAACTTTAGCAATACCTGCACCTATAGTGCTTTTAATGCCATTCACGCCATTAGTAACTGCGGTCACTGCAGGTTGCGCAGCTTGTGCTAAACGGGAGGCTTTAACATTTTCTACTTGTTGTGCTACAAAAGTTCTTGCAGCAACAGCTTTATCTTTGATCCAATTTAAGATTGTCATAGTGAAACTCCTTATTGTTATTCGTTTTACAAAACAGATTAGTTAATCAACTTACACAGTAAACCATATGTCAGTCACCCTGTCAATAACTTTTATGTTGAATATCTAACTTTTTCTTCGTGATACGCAGCATTACACTTATTTCTATTGCCCCGCCCCTTTCTTCTCATCCCAAATTGGTTTAGTTTAAACGCACTTTATATAAGGGGAATTCTATTAATATGAGCACCTTAGCCACTGTACATACCTGTTTAGGTAAAGACTGGGATGACTTACAAAGTCTCTTAGCCCAAAAACTGCAATCTCCGATTTCTAAAATAGGAGAGGTGGGGCATTATCTTTTACAAAGTGGTGGTAAACGCATTCGTCCCATTCTGCATTTACTGGCAGCTCGTGCCTTGGGTGTCACAGGGATTGCTCCCTTACAACTTGCTGTAGTCTTGGAATATATCCATACCGCCACCCTTTTACATGATGATGTAGTCGATAAGTCTCTATTAAGACGCGGCGCCTCCACCGCCCATGCTGTCTGGGGCGACAGTACTAGTATTTTAGTGGGTGACTTCTTATATTCTCGTGCTTTTGAATTATTAGTAGAACTAGGACAAATGCCTATTATGGCAGTGCTTGCGCATACCACGAATCAAATTGCCGAAGGAGAAGTATTACAGCTAGAGTTACAATTTAAGACAGATATAAAGTTTGAGACTTATCAGGAAGTAATTCGGCGGAAAACTGCCATTCTCTTTGAAGCAGCCACAACGTTGGCAGGTATTCTTACAGGGGCGCCGACTGTCACTATGGAAGCACTTCGCGTATTTGGTTCCAACTTTGGGATTGCTTACCAATGGATTGATGATGTGATGGATTACAGTGCATCTGCTGAAGTATCAGGAAAACACTTAGGGGATGACTTAGCAGAAGGCAAACTCACCTATCCAGTACTCTATGCACTTTGGCATGCAACTGAAGGTGAAAAAGCGATGGTAGAAACTGCGTTTCAAACTGGAGACAGGACTGCAATTACAAAAATTCAAGCTCTTTTAAAGCGCACCCAAGCCTGTGAGTATGTCCGTGAACAAGCGCTCACCCTGATGAATGAAGCACAATCACAATTATCGCATCTGCCACAAAATGCTTATTGTGAACAATTGTGGTTATTGGGAGAATTAATGAAACAACGCAACACTTAAAGTTCGTTTACCTACTTTCTTTTTATAATTAAGTTTGATAACATATAGTTATGTTTGCTTATATATAGTCTAAAACGGTAGGTGCGTGTATGTTCATTCCTCAATTCTTTCGCAGTTTACGAGAATACTCGCTCCAAGCCCTGCAACAAGATTTCTTCGCAGGATTTACCGTTGCCTGTTTATCTATTCCTTTAGCCTTAGCTATTGCGATTGCCAGTGGTGGTACGCCTTTACAAGGATTAACCACAGCAATTATTGGTGGATTAGTAGTTGCACTATTAGGTGGCTCACGTTTTCAGGTTGCCGGTCCAACGGGTGCCTTTGTGGTCGTGGTTTATCAAATCATTCAAACCTATGGTCTTGAAGGCTTGTGGATCTCCATGTTCTTAGCAGGCATCTTTTTAATACTTGCGGGACTCTTAAGAATCGGAAAACTCATTTATTTAATTCCAGGAACAGTCATTTCAGGATTTACAGCAGGAATTGCATTGGTCTTAATGTCTGCACAAATTTCTAATATCTTTGGGTTCGCAGTTCCTGCGGCGAGTTCTTTTAGTCAAAACTTACAGTTATTGTGGGAACACGGAACCACTGCCCAAATCACTCCCTTGTTAATTAGTCTGGCTACTTTAGGCGGTGTTATCGCTTTGCCCCGTTATATGCCTAAACTGCCTTCCTTTGCTTTTATGATTCTTATACTCACAAGCATTACAATGTTTTTTAATTTACCTGTTGTGACGATTGGGCAACGTTTTGGAAACATTATCCAAACCTTACCCACCTTTGTATGGCCAGAGCTCACACTCATGACGCTGAGCACGCATATAGTCCCAGCTTTTACTATTGCCATCTTAGCAGGCATAGAAGCTTTATTGGCTGCTATTATTGCAGACCGTTTAAGTCAAAAACCTAAACATCAACCCAATACGGAACTCATGGCACATGGATTGGCTAATATTTTAACGGCTACCTTTGGTGGTTTACCCGTAACGGGTGCGATTGCGCGAACCAGTGCTAATATTCGAGCAGGTGCGATTAGCCCACTATCAGGTGTCTTTCAAGCATTAATGATTATCGTCATTGTGGCCTGTCTGGCCCCTTGGCTTGCTGCAGTTCCTTTATGTGTATTGGCGGCTCTCACAGCTTTTGTGGCATGGCGGATTTTAGAATGGGAGCATCTGGTAGTCATATTTAAAAAAGGGCAAGCCACTGACATATTAGTCTTTGGAGCAACCTTTATCTTAACCTTATGGAGCGATTTGACCATCGCCATTACCGTTGGCTGTCTCATCGCTGGAGCATGTAGTCTATTACAATCTTTTCGTGCCAAGGCTCACAGTTTGAGATAATGGTGCTGGCCGTTTAACAGGCTTTCAATCATATTCGAAAGCATCCCTACTATGATACAGTCACAGTAGGAACTTTTTAAGTGAATGAACATCACACATGCACACTGAACCAGTATTTGGCAATCCAGCTCTAAATACCACGATTATCAAATGGGGAAGCCAAACCCTTGTCACGCTGGGATATACGCTGCTCAACACGCTGCCTGAAGCTATTCTCAACCCTCCTTGGTCTTATGTGGCACGTTTTGAGACTACTGAGGGTTACATTTATTTAAAACACACCCCAACCCTACTGGCACTGGAAGCCCCTATTATAAAAATTTTGGAAGAACAATTTTCCGCTTCAGTTCCTACCATTATTGCCCATAATGCAGAACTCCATTGTTTTTTGATGAAAGATGCTGGCCTCTCTTTAAGAAGCATGCTAAAGCAAAAATTTGATACTGTATTATTATGCAAAGCCATAACGCAATTCACAGCACTGCAATTAACGATCGCAGAACATGTAGAGGTTTTTTTGGATATCGGCGTCCCGGATTGGCGGTTAGATAACTTACCAGGTTTATACCAAGCGCTGCTCTCACAAAAAGACCTGTTGAAAGCAGATGGCCTGTCAGAAACCGAAATAACTGAAGCGGAACAACTCATCTCACAGGTTACACAGTTATGTCAAACGCTCTCTACCTATGGGATCAAAGAAACGCTGGTACAAATTGATTTTAATGATAACAATACCCTTATAGATCCGAGTTCACAAAAAATCACTCTCATTGATGTAGGTGAAATCATTATTGCACATCCATTTTTGTCTTTACTCAACTGTTTACAACAAGTCAAAAAACACTATGGGCTTAAAGATCATGATAAAGCTTATTTGCAGATTTTAGCTGCTTATCTTAAAAATTATGAAAAAATTTATTCTCACTCACATTTATTAGAAGCTTTGGATGCCACCCAATGCCTCTGGGATATTTATGGCATGCTAGGCCAATATCGATTGATACTAGCTTGTGGCCAGGATAAAATGATTTCTTTCCAGCCTGGCAGACTCAGCAGTGCTTTTAAAGAATTTATAATGATATGTAGGAATGGCCTACTGTAAAAGATAACGCTCGAGCTCTATCAAATCTGAAAAAGCCAATGCAGTCACAGTCTCATTAATCTGCCAGGTCACCTCGCCCAGATGAACAATATACAATTGATCTAACTTTAAATCAGCCAACGCACTATATGAGGAACGCGTTAATTTTGGTTGTGCGGATTTTTTAATCTCAAATCCTATTTTTTTATTGCCCTTAAGCATTAAAAAGTCTAACTCAGCTCCCTCTTGCGTTCGCCAAAAAAAACATTCATCCTGTTGTAGTCCAAGCATTTTAATGATTTCCTCAATAACAAACCCTTCAAAAGAACTCCCCACTTTAGGATGTAACACCAAATCACTCTCGTTATGGATTTGTAATAAATAATGCAATAACCCAGAATCTCGAATATAAACCTTAGGAGATTTCACTTGTCTTTTTTTAATATTCTCAAACCAAGGTGCTAATTGTCGCACCATTAACATATCTGTTAATAAATCAAGGTAACGCCTTACAGCATAGGATGACAAATCTAGCGTTTGCGCCATTTGAGTAGCATTAAAAAGTTGACCATGACAATTAGCCATCAACATCCAAAATCGTCGTAAATGCATCGCAGGTATTTTAAACCCTAAATTAGGAACATCTTGCTCCAGTATCGTACGAACATAGTCCGCACGCCACATCACACTATCTTCCTCATCAGGCGCCAAATAAGACAGTGGATAGCCTCCACGCAACCATAATTTATCGCTCTCATGGGTTTCAAAAAAACCAAACGGACTAATTTCTTTATAGTGTATACGTCCCGTCAGGGTTTCAGAGCTATGCTGAATCAACTGCTTGGAGGCGCTCCCTAAAAGCAAAAACTTTCTATCCTCACTCTCATCATACAAAACCCGCAATACTGGAAAAATATCTGGCATACGCTGTATTTCGTCAATGATGATGAAACCCTGTAAAGCTTTTAGTGCACTATAAGGCTCCGCTAGACGTGTAAGGTCAAAAGGGTTTTCTAAATCAAAATAATTTTGTCGCGGAACTAAAGTACTTTGTTGCTTTAAAAAATTTCTGGCTAAGGTGGTTTTGCCACATTGTCTCGGCCCTAGCAACGCGACCATTCTGCGTTTTTGGAAAAGTGTAACTAAATCATTATCGAGTTTATCTCTTTGCATATACTAGGCTCGTTACTACTCATAATTTCTAGTATAGACCATTTTTACCCCGTAAATCTAGCATTGGCACATAAGATTTACAGGGTTAAATGAATTGCAGCCCCTTCAAACAAGTTAGTTAATTATCCATCTCTACTGCTTAAAAAACAGCAACGCTGTGCGATACTGCAATCAACCTTCATTATTATACGGAAAAAGTGTATCCACGCTTAATGAATGCCGAACCCATGATGCTTACCCAACAATACCCTGTGGTGCGTGTCATGGGTCCGCGCCAATCAGACAAATCAACCTTAGTGCAGGGGGCTTCCCTACCCAGCACTACGCCATTATCCCCCTCCTCTTGGGTGAAAGGGCATCAATACGGTTTATGATGAAAAAAGAACTGCATATTCGCGACCCTTCGCCGTCGCGCATAATTAACTGCAGGCCCCTAATTCACGTTAATCAGTTCCTCGCATTAAAGTGCTGATCGCAATATCCTCATCAGTTTTTGGCCAATGTATTCCCGCTCCATTACCAATCAAGCGCCAATCCTGTCGTTGAGCATCAGTGGCATCTCTTAATCGTGGAAACCATTCCAAAGGCGCTGAAATTTCTCGGCCGTCTGCTAATATCAAATGCAATGAAGTTGTAGTAAAGCTAACGTCAATTGCACGCTCATCAAATTTAATCGCGAAAGTGCTCATGCCATTTCTCCAAAAATAATGCTTTGCTTTCAGTTACTAATAATCTAAGCTTTGTTAATTCATGACTTCGAAAACCATATGAACTTGCCAAATTAACAGGATTTAACCAAAACTTACCCGTTTTATCCTCATGTTCAATATGAATATGAGGCGGTTCATTGCCCCCCCAAACTAAAGAAGAAGAAGCGGTAACCTTTAATCTACAGTAGGCATATTTGATATCCTAAAAATGCTTTAATGAATTCAACACATTTTAAAATTACAGACGCAGCGATAAGTTAACCATTCACCCTGACAGTCAGCCAACTAGTAAGATTTGAAGTAATTGCTGCAATTTTAACACACAATAAGCCCTGTTGGCTCGATAACGCCATGTGAGAGGTCTGTTATTATACGATCAATACCAAGCACACCTTCGAGTCAATTATAATTTTAGCCAGTATGTTTGTAAAATATACCCCTTTAGCACTAACACCTTTAGCAGAAGCATAGGCCTCCGTTAAAATCCTGCTACTTTTTTACCCATACTCACCCCCACACCCTATGCACTGGCTGCGCTTAAAACTCAATACACTACCGCATCTAAGATTTCAAGTCTGACTTAACCGCCTGTTGACAAAACGTTCTTAAAAATTCCGGTAGAGCGGCCTCTGGCATGGGTTTAGCAAACAAATACCCTTGCCCAAAGGTGCACCCTAAGTTTTTGAGGACCTGACATTCTGCATCATGCTCTATACCTTCCACAACGATTTTCATATTCAAATCGTTGGCTAATTTTAGCATTCCTGCAATTACTTTTTTGCTTTTTACATTGGTCATAATATAGCGTAAAAATTCTCTATCCAGTTTAATGGTATCAAACGGCAAATTCGCTAAATAACTAAACGAAGAATAACCTGTACCAAAGTCATCCATCGCCATTTTAATGCCTGCGGCTGCCAGGGCCTCAATATTTCGTCTTGCTTGGTCAAAATCTTTAATTAACACACCTTCCGTAATTTCAATAATTAAATTTTCAGGCTGCATTTTGGTTTTCTTTAAAATCTCAAAAATCCCTTCCACTGTATTACTTTCATGAAACTGCCCTGCGCCAAAATTTACTTGTATGGGGGGAGGTAAATCACCACCTAGTTGTGACTTCCAACGCAACCAAGTTTCACAGGCAGTTTGTAAAATCCAAGGGGTTAAGTGATTTAATAACCCCCCCTGTTCCAATGCATCTATAAAATGAGCCGGGGCTAAAATTCCTTTATCCGGATGCTGCCATCGCAATAAACACTCAACGCCAATGACTTCATTGGTATTAAAATTCACGACAGGTTGATGGTACAATAAAAACTCTGACTGTTGCACCGCACGACGAACCTCTGCATCTAATTTTAAAGAGTCACTGACCTGTGTTTGTAGGGCAGCATTCCACCATTCTAGATCCGTATTATTATCCCTAGCCCTTCTTGCTGCTTGTGCGGCATCACGTATGACATGATTAGGGCTTTGATAAGCATTTAAAGACTTACATACCACGATTCCGGTTCTTGCTTTTAAAAAAACAACTTCTTCTTCGTATTGAAAAGGTTCTTCAAACAACGCGACCATTTTTTTAGCAACCGCCTCTATATTTTCTTCTGCAGCAGTTTCATCTAACAGCAATAAAAATTCATCTCCCGTATGATGTGCCAAAGTAAAATTAACATTACTGTACTTTTTTTCCAAAACTTCCATAAGATTTTGTAATCTTTTTGCAATGCTACTTAACAGCGCATTGCCTGCATCCAACCCATAACTTTGATTAATTTTTTTAAAATCAACAACATTTAAAAGTATCAATGCAGCATTTTTTAAAGGATTTTTATTCAACCGCTGCAAGGCTTGGCTTAATCTGTCTGACAATAAAATTGTGTTATAAAGCCCTGTGGTCGGATCTGTAAGTGTTGTGTCGGTCACATCACTCTGAGATCCAACCATACGTACGGCCTGACCTTCTGCATTCCTTAAGATAGCCCCTCGTGTTAATACCCAACGATAGAGTCCATTCGCATGACGTAGGCGATATTTAAAATAAAATTGATCGCTACGTGCCGCTAAATGCTGGTTCAGAGTTTCTAAAAAATTTGGTTTATCTTCTGGATGAATCCGCGACAACCAAGCATCTTGTGAGCCTTGCATGGCCCCGGGCAAGAGCCCTAAAATACTCTCCCAACGCGGAGAATAATAGATTTTTTTTTGAACAATATCCCAATCCCATAAACCATCGTTAGCACCTTGTAGCGCTAGCGCAAAACGTTCTTCACTACTTTGTAGGGCGCGGTGAGTTTGTAAAAATTTAAGTTGATTTTGTGCACGAACCTTCATTACTGGCAGATATAAAGGTTTAGTAATATAATCATTGGCACCAGCTTCTAAAGCTTCGTAAATCGTTTCTGGCTGATTTTCACTGGTTGTCATTAAAATAGGTAAGGTGGTCGCATCGTAGCATTCTCTAATTTTTTTTAAAACTGTTAAGCCATCCATACGTGGCATTTGTAAATCTAAAGTAATTAAATCTGGAACTTCCTTCTCTAAAAGCTCTAAAGCTTCAACACCATCTTTGGCTTGCCATACTGTATAATTTAAACTTTTAAATAAATTACTAAGTATTTCTCGATAGGTCCGACTATCATCGACAATGAGAATATTCATCCCGCACTACACATAGCCATACATATACCTAGTATAGGCGACAGAAAACAAAAACCCCAGGGCACACCTGGGGTTTTTGGACTACTCATCAACTGCCCAAGGAGGGAGGGTTACCACTCATAACGGAAATTCAAAGAACCGCTATGCGCATGGTAGTCTTGCTTTCCTTCATAATCATAAGCAAGTACAACTTTCATTTCATCAGAACTATACATTCCAAGTCCAGCGCCTACATTAAAGCTGGTTTTAGGAACATTTGCGCCTTTAGAAACGAAAGTGTTCCCAAATAAAGCGCCAGCATTTGCAAACTGTGCCACAGTCGTATGGGTTTCGCCAGACATATCATGGAAGACCCCAAAGCGCATTTCAGGCACAAATTTATTATCTCTGAACTCGTGAGTATATCTGAACTTAACACCAGCGGATAATACATTTGCAGAAATACTACTTGCATTAACGGCTAAGTTAAAGGAATCCGCACCATTTTCGTTATACCCATGCACACGAACATGTGTATATTGGTAACCCATGGAAGGAATGGTTTCCCATAACCCAGAACAAGCTCTATAGCCTGTCCCAATTTTACCAGAAGTCAAAGATCCATGGTAATCCGCTCTAGCGACTCTATCTACAGATCCGATTAACACGCGACGTTTACTATCATAATTGCTGCGTGCATAACTTAGCATACCATCAATATACATAGAAGAATCCACATCATAGGAACCATAGAGGCTTCCTTGATAGGTGTCTACTTCTAAGTGGTTTTTGGCAACATGTTTAGAAGAGGCATGGTTATTTGCAATACTTAAGCCTAACCCTACGCGTAAATCCTTCATTGCCATCCAGTCCATCCCTAAGCCAGCACCTAGACTGTCAGATTTATAGCCTGTAATACCAGATCTCATTTGTTGCGTAGCAGTATTTCCAAAAAGTTGGACCCATGCGCCGCGATCTCCACCATATTCACCTGCAGCATAGTTAGGGGTTTCAACGCCAGCACGCAAATTATCTAAACGATTAGCAACGGTGCCTAAAGCTTGGTTTTCCATGCTCATCGCCACATTCATTACAGAACCATTCACATCAGGAGTTAAGCGCATTAAGCTGCTATCAATCAAAGCCGCATTAGATTCACGGTCTAAGTAACCAGCAGCCAAACCAAGGTCGCTGTTCATCGTAATACCTAAGCTTTCTAAAACAGCACCTACATTTTTAGCATTCGTGTTGCTGGCAACAACGTTATACGCATTACGCACAGTCGTTAAACGAATATTATTGCCTACTGTAGATTTTGCAAAACTTACTACCGCCGAACTAGGTTGTACTAAAGTGGAATTATCTAACGCAATTGAAGAGCCTTTAATCACATCAAAAGTAGACCCATTTGCCAAATACCCATTGCCCGTTAATTCAGGAGCAATTGCAAACCCTGTATTTAAAGTAACTGCAGCACCCCAAAGTTCACCTTGGCTAATACCTAAAGCAGCATTTCCGCCACGAATTTGTGGAACATAACGTCCACCGTTATTTGCCGTAATCGCACCTGTCGTTGCGGCTGCAGTAGCTGTTCCAGCTAACACACGCACAGTACCATTGACTGTTTTAGCACCGATTAAAGCTGTGCTTGCATTCACATTCGTTGTCGTACCTAAGCTGAAGGTTGTTGCGCCAGAGTTAGAAATAGAATGCCCTACATTGAAAGTATTACCTACCGTATTAATAGCAAGCGTACCCGTACCTAAGGCCATGGTTCCACCGGTGGTAAAAGAACCTGAAACTGTGGTATTAATCGCCGCACCAATACTGCTGATATTCCCCGCAATCGTTCCGCCTTGAATATCAAAAGTACTTGCAGCACCAGATGCAACAATGTGCCCTGTGACGGTACCGGTAGAAGTGTTCGTAAAAGTCACAGTCCCAGCATTATCAGATAAAGCTGAGTTAATTGCTGTGCCACCTGTTGCTCTAATGGTTCCGGAGTTTGCAATTGTCACACCAAATGCAGCATTTCCGCTAATATCTAAAGCATATTGCGTGGTAGTAGACCCTAAAGAAGAAATGGTTCCCGCATTTGCAATGGTTGTAGCACTAGTATTGGCAGCGTTAATAAAAACAACAGAACTTTGGTTGCTTGACTGTACAACAGCACCAGAAGCCACAGTTAAAGTGCCGCCATTAGAGGCACCCGTTACCATAGAAATAGCAGCACCAGTCCCAGTTGTGGACACTTCAGCAGCAGCAGAAGTATCATTTATCGTAATAATGGCAGGAAATACTAAGTTAGCGTTAATACCAATAGACGCGCCACTAGAAGTGACTGACCCGTTGGGGCCTGAAACCGTAATCGTATTATCCCCCACTGAAACCACAGGACCCGTGGTTGGAGCGGTTACAGTAACCGCAGCATGTGCAGCCACGCTAGCAAAAAGCCCTGAAGCTAAAACGGCACTTCTCAATAATCCTTTACGTATACTTAAAGCTTGCATAAAATACTCCTTCCTTGGTTTTGGTATTCATAAAATCATTCCCTCTGGCCTAATGCCATCCTCTTACAACTCAAGGATTGGGGTCCGACGTATGTTATTTCCAGTATAGTGGAATTACAAACTTCTACAAAAAAGCCCCTAAGATTTGTAGTCTTAGGGGCTTTTGTATCTAGCAGTCAGATTTTAAGCTGAGCTATTACCATTCATAACGGAAATTCACGGCTACACTATGCGTATGATAATCTTTACGTGCTTCATAATCATATGCTGCGTGAATTTTCATATCTGCCAAGGTATAAATACCCCATCCAAAACCACCTGTATAGGTCGTTTTAGGAATACTAGGACCTTGTGCATTAAAGGAATCACCATATTGTATGCCATCCTGAATAAACCGAGAATTAGTGCTGTGAACTTCTGCTAAGAAATCATAGATCACCATAAAACGTAATTCAGGAACCACTCTACCACGCATCGTTTCATGCAAGTAGCGTAATTTAAATCCACCCATTACCTTGCTCTGACTCATTGCTGAACTTTGCACGGCAAGATTTGCAGCATCTGCTTCAGTTTCTGTGTATGCTTTTACACGTAGATGGGAGAACTGATAACCCACACTTGGTACAACTTCCCATAATCCTGATGGTATCTTACGTCCTGCACCTAAACGTGCCGCAAACATTTGTCCTGGATATTTACTCAAAGCGGTACGAGAAATACTACCTATAGATATTCTTCTTTTACCTTCATATTTATTTTGCCCAAAACTGAGCATACCTTCTACATAGGTTTGTTCATCTACATCTTGGGTTCCATAAAAATTCACTTGACGGTTATCTATGTCTAAAATATTCGGCACTGAATGTCTAGAGTGTACACTGGCCGTTGCCACACTCAGCCCAATCCCTGCACGTGTTGTAGGTGAAAGTAATGCATCCACGCCAGCGCCCACGCCAAAGGTATCTGCTTTATATCCTATGATATTGGTACGGGTTTGTTGAAGCCCAAAGTTACCAAACACTTGAACCCAACCACCACGCCCACTGGACATATCTCCAGAGGCATAATTATACCCTTCAATACCTGAGCGTATAGTTTCTAAACGATTTACAGCTGTGCCTAATCCTTGAGTTTGTAGTGCAAAAGTAGAACACATCACCGCGCCATCGACATCTGGTGTTAAACGAGATAACGCTGCACTTAACGCAGTGACACTGCCTTGTTTTTCTAATTGCCCAACAATTAAGCCCATATCACTATTAACTGTTGGTCCTAAACTTTCGATCACCGCTCCCACTGCTTTACTATTTGCATCCGTCACGACACGATCATACGGTGTGCGTACTACGGTTAAAACAATATCATTACCTGCAATTGTCTTAGTAAAGGCGACAGACATAGAAGAAGGTTGTGTCAATAAAGCATGATCTAAAACAATACTAGTACCTTTAATGACGGTGAACGTCGTACCATTCACATAATAACCATTACCCGCCAACTGAGGGGCGATTAAAAATCCATCATTTAAAGTAACTGCGCCACCCCATAGTTGTCCAACACCAACCCCTAAAGTTGCATTAGAGCCTCGCAAACTGGGCTGATAGATTCCTGTTGCATTCCCCGTAATGGCTCCACCGGTGACTGTATTGGTCCCCACGCCTGCTGCTACAAAAACAGTACCATCAATCGTTTTAGCACCGCTAATTGCGCTAGTCGTATTAAAAGAGGTCTTTGTGTTTGCACCAAAACTATTGGTTCCTGTGCTCGTGATTGCATGTGCAACTGTAAAATAAGTTGGTATAGCTGCAGTTCCGGTAATCGCTAAAGCCCCAGCACCTAAGCCCATCGTCCCGCCAGTGCTAAAAGTACCACTCACATTAGTATTAATACCCGCACCACCACTGATTGCACCAGTAATACTGCCTCCTAAAATATTAAGCGTATTTGTAGGGCCGGCTCCAGACATCACTACATTACCCGTAATGACTCCTGAAACACCATTAGTCAGCACCATTCCCGCTGCAGTTAATCCTGAATTAATAGCATTTCCAGTAGTTGCGGTTGTGCTAATCGTACCGTTATTGACAATAGTCGGAATATTCGCAACAGCAGTAGTTGTTAAGTTCAGCGCATGAAACGCACCTGTGCCAGATGTCGTCAACGTACCGTTATTTGTAAAAGTAAAAGTACCACCATTATTTGCCATCAATACTGCATGATTATTCACAGCCTGAACAGTAGCGCCTAGATCTATTGTTAAGGTCGCCCCTGTAACTGCTGCTGCAATATTAATCGCAGCATTAGTAGGAGAAGTCGCTAAAATTTCTGTTACCGCTAAAGTATTACTGACTGAAATCGTAGAACTCGCCGCAGCAGTAGCATTAATGGCATTGGCGCCAGTTGTAGTAATAGAACCGACTGAAGTCGGTGTAAAGCTCACATCGTTATCTGCAACTGTAGTAGTTACTGCTGTCGCAACTACTGTTGCTGCATACACTACCGCGCTGGAAAAAAAACAAGAGGCTAAAAGCCCGCCTTTTAAAATAGTCTTGGATTTAAAAAATGTCGTCATGTTGACTCCCTCCCTGTCAAGAACCAAATCGCTGGTTTATTCTACCTGCGAACGATGCTTAAAGCGAGTCATTGACCTCTGTCGTCTATCGTGTTTGTTTGAAAACAAACAAACAGTTAACGTTTCTTATCACGATGTGTTTTTAACATGCTGACGGCAAGCCCTACGACTAATACCCCTAAAACAAATCCTAGAGAGGTGAGCGTGGATACTTTGTACCAAGGCTCTCCCACCATTTTTAAGCCTATAAATACCAAAATTACACCTACGCCATGCTTAAGATAATAGAATTGATCTAAAGCATTCATTAAGAGAAAGCACAACGCTCGCAGCCCTAAAATTGCAAAAATATTGGAAGTAAAGACTATAAAAGGATCTTG
>CAZGDB010000010.1:0-48533 GCA_964524705.1 uncultured Francisellaceae bacterium | reverse complement strand
AAGATAGCTTGTAATAATTTCGCTACTGCTAATTTTGGGTTATGACAAAAAACACCCTGAATACCTGTGGGTAGTTCTGTGCCAATAGGCGCAATGACCCATTTAGCTTTCGTCTGTGCTAAAAAAGACGCATAGGAAGGATCATAAAAATAACTTAATTCATCCGCTTTAGCCAACCCCAGGGAAGCAATCCCTGCTAAAGAGGCATCAGGTATTTCAGCAGGCCAATCGACCTGCATACATTCCATCAAATAGCCAATAGTTAAAGGTTGACTAAAACGCATAAACTAGTATCCCCTATTCTTTCATTGCTGCAATAACAGCAGCCGTCAAATCAATTTCTGGGGTATAAAATGGAGTTGCATCACTATGAATGACCAAATCCAATTTCTTATCTTTAGCAATAGCTTGCACCTTTTCACGCACTTTCGCTAAGATTTTTTGCATTTCTTCACGTTGACGCAACTGTGCATCTTCAGAAAATTCTGTACGTAACTTTTGCACTTCACGTTGTTGGTTACCCACATTACGTTCTAATTTTGCACGTTCAATTTCACTCAAAGTATCTGCATCTTTGTTCATCTTTTGAGTTAAGTCTTGCAGCTTCTTTTCTGCAGCAGCAACTTCGTCCTCGCGCGGCTTAAACTCTTTTTTTAACTTATCAGACACTGCTTTTGCAGCAGGCGCTTGATTTACTACTTCTCTGACGTCTAACACACCAATCTGTTGTGCCATAGCAGTCCCTATGTAACAAGATGCTGCCAAAATCGCCACTGTCGTCCATACTTTCTTTTGCATTGCCGCCATCCTTATATTCGTTGCTAAAAACCAAATAAAATACTTTAATACATCGCGCCAAAGGTAAAAGAGAATCGTCGTTCTTCTTCTTTACCTTTACGGTTTAAAGGCACCCCATAACTAAACACCAAAGGCGCCAGTGGAGACATCCACGTCATACTAATACCGGTAGAAAACCTTACCCCTGCTGGATTACGAGAAACCCGTGCACCATTCCTGACGACATGGGTATTTTCAGTATCATAAACCTGACCACCATCCACAAAATACAACCAACGTACTGATGAGTTTTGAGTTTCCGCAAAGGGGGTTGGTAAAATCATGCCTACCATCCCAGAAATCATCACATTACCCCCAAAAGGTCTTCCAAGACTATCACGTGGTCCTAAAGATTTTTCTCCATACCCACGGACAGAGCGAGAGCCCCCTGCAAAAGTGTGTTTAAAAAACGGTAAAACGCGCGTATGTTCATAGCTACCGCCATATTGAACAGTCCCAGAAGCAGTTCCAATAAAGGATTTATACCATGGGCGATAATACTGAGTGTTATAGCTCAATACATAATAATTTAAATCAGAGGCTGGTACGGTCACCATTCCTTCTATGTGCTGTTTCCAGCCTGTCGTAGGAAACACAAAGCGATCTAAGGTGTTGTAATTCCAACCTAAGCGCAGGTTCATTTCTTGATAATGAAAACCTTCTGAATCCACAAAATCTTGGATTTCTGTAGGACCATAGACCCGAGCACGGCCTAAATCATCAATATATTGGCTTATCTTTAATTCAGTTTGTTGGATCCCGATTCCTGCCACCATACGACTATGTTGCGTAATGGGAAATCCATAATGCAGATCTCCACCCACCGTATCGGTTGCATATTGCGCAACCTCACTGGATTTACCCAATGTAGTTTGATTGTAATAGAGGTTAAAACCACGGCTAATACCGCTAATGGTATAATAAGGGTTGTTATAACCAACATTATAGACTGTTGAAGAAGAGCTCTTGTTAAAGGTAAAGTCTACTTCTCTACCGCTACCTAAGAAATTACGATTTCGAATCAAGGCATTAAATAAGAGACCTTCAACGTTCGAGTACCCTAAACCGCCCCCGATATCTCCGGTCTTGGCTTCTTTTACAGTATATCGTGCATCATATTGATCCAACATATCCGGCACAGGCACTAACTCATAATCCACTTCTTCAAAAAAACCAGTACGATTTAATTCTGTCTTAGATTCATCCAGTTTTTTAGTAGAAACAGCAGAACCTTCCATTTGCAGAATATTCTGTCGAACAATCCTATCTTGGGTTTGATAGTTACCTAAAAACTCTATGTGTCTTAAATAGACTCTTCTGCCTGCATCAATTCTAAAAGTGATAGCCGCTTTATGGTTTTCTTTATCTAGTTCAGGGATCGCATCAATCTGTGCAAAAGCATACCCATCTTCCCCAAGTCGTTGCTGCATTGCTTTAATACTGTCAGTCAAACGACTTCTGTGAAACTGCTCCCCAACCTTTGCAATAATTTCTTTTTGGAGTTCCGCTTCTGGAATAGGTAATTTACCGTCAATACGCAGAGCACTTAAAGTATAAGGCACCCCTTCATCCACAATCACCGTTACCCAAGCTTTACGCTTATTACTGCTCCACTTGGTCTGTACATCAACGATCTTAAAGTCTGCATACCCTCTGTCTAAATAGAAAGTGCGTAAAGCTTCTAAATCTTGTGAGAATTTTTGTCTGTCATAGACGTCGTCTTTGGTTATCCAACTTAAAAAACCACGTTCTGCGACCGTAAATTGTTTTAATAGCGCAGAATGCTTAAAGGCATGATTACCTTCAAAACGGATCGTCTGGACACGCGCAGGTTTACCTTCTTGAATATCAATAGCAATTTCCACACGTTGACGTGGCTTATCTATAACCTTGATGTCAACCTGAACCCCTTCTTTTCCTTTAGCTTGATATTGTTTTTCAATATCACGTTTTAGGATCTCAATCATCACTGGATCGTAGGTATTGCCTTCCTTCATACCCAGCTTACGAATAGCCTCGGTCATTTCTTTGACCTTGAGGTCTTT
Organism: uncultured Francisellaceae bacterium; assembly: GCA_964524705.1. Lineage (GTDB taxonomy): Bacteria > Pseudomonadota > Gammaproteobacteria > Berkiellales > Berkiellaceae > CAZGDB01. The sequence continues at coordinate 45,651 of CAZGDB010000010.1, read as the reverse complement.
ACTACCTGTAACGGTCACTTTAGAGATCACAGGATGTTCTTCTAGACGTACTAACAAGGTATTACCATGCTGCTCTAGGGCAACATTACTAAAAAAGCCAGTAGCGTACAGTTTTTTAATCACTGCATCACTACCAGCTTGCGTTAAGACCTCGCCCGGCTCTAGTGCCAGATAAGCATGAACAGTCTCTGGGGTTATCCTTTGAGAGCCCTCCAACTTTATGTTTTTTACCACAAAGTCAGCCACGCTCAGTGCAGGATAACTGCAGCAGGCCAACACTAAGAGCACCGGTCTTATTTTCATAACTTTAACTACCCTATCCTTGTACAGCTATTTCTAAAAACTATTGAATCTTCCACTGACCATCAGGTTGTCTGCAAGCAGTACCGTAGGCTTGTCGCGCTTGACCGCCGATCATAACGGTGTTTTGGAATTCACGACAATATTGTCCATCATCACGTGTTCCATCTCTGACTACTTTCACAGAACCGGAGTGACCATTTTCAGGGTTATTCCAATTGATAGTAGAACCCACACGAGCTTGAGTTGCTTGATTAAAAGCACGGTCAGCTTTAATGCGGTCTAATTCATCCATAGTGGCCCCGATATCATTACCGATCGCAGCCCCTAATAGGGTACCAATAGCCGTTGCCGCAATTCTGCCTTTACCTTTACCTACTTGGGAACCTAATACGGCGCCCGTTGCTCCACCAATCAAAGTTCCAGTTCCTTGCTTAGGACCTTGGGTAGCCGCACAGCCGCCTAAGGTTAAGCTCATCACCAATACTGCTACAAGAGTCTTACGAATACGCATGTTTGAGGTCTCCAGTTAATAGCTCCCAGTATTGTAAACAAAATCCTACAAAAATGGGAACTTTATGTTTATACACAATCATTTAATATTTAAAGTTAACTAACACTCATTTAAAAGCTAATCCAAAATCTGAAACCACAGACTCCAATCGATAGCCATAAGTGGCACCGGCAATCAACCCTGCCACACCACCAATCAAAGCTCCCGTACAGACCCCCTTTTTAAAGCCTGCTGGCACATCTTGGTGTATCACACCAAAATCGGCCAATAGTGCACCTGTTAGGCCACCCACTGCCGCACCACTCACCACCCCCGTTGCCGCTCCAATAGCGCCATAGTATACACAACCACTCAAAGTCAGACTCAAGGCCATCATCAAGATAGATTTTTTCAACAACATTATAAATAGCTTCCGTCTCATAGTTATTAAGCAGACACATTGTATGTCATCTTATAAAATGCAATAAATGCTTTACACGTATTTGCTAACTAACTTTTTATTTTAACCTTCCGTTCACACCCGAAAAACTGCTAAACTCCCGTGCGTCGTTATTCAAATCACAACAGGAAGTTCTGTGATGCTTACACAAATAGTCAAAGGAATGGGGCTAGCCACATTAGCCATAACCGCTTATTTAGCTTGGCCAGCAGCCAGCCTAGTCATAGGACTCTGCTGTATTGCTAAAGGGGGGAATCAACTCTCTGGTCATGGAACAGGGTATGGATTATGTATGATTGGCGCACTGTGTTGTCTCGCAACAGGCCTCGCAACTACCCCTGGAATACTTTTATTAAGCTTCAGTCTATCCACTTCTACGTTTGGCATATCACGTTGGATTTTACCTGCCTTATTCCCTAGAACACCCGAATCTATTGTTACGACGCCAAGCACCAATACAGTACTAGCAAATATAGCCTCACCTACCCAAGTAGCACATCATCGTGGAGCGAGCTTTGGGTATCCGCCTGTAGATCTAAAAACAATCCCACCTGACCTGTTCTCTCTCCCCATAAACTGGACCAACACAACTGTCACTCAAATTAAAACAACGCATCCATCGTGATTTGCTCATCTACAGCGCTCAGATAATGCTCATTAACAGCAGCGCCATAACTAGCAATCAACGTGGTAAACAATGTTTTTTTTGTTTTAGTTTGCTCTAAAAAACATTCTTTTTTATATTGTAGATTTTCAGCATGCTCTCTAGTTACTTGAAAGGGTTTATTATAAAATTTAATTTCGCATAAATTTATGCATTTATCCGATCTGTCAATCACTAAATCAATTTGAGTACCCTTTTCAAGATTATTTTCATCATTATGTTTAGGTTTATACGACCATGCAGTACAAGAACGTGCCACAACCGTCAACTCTAGCGCTTTAACAAGCTTTTCGACATGCTTCAAACATACACCTTCAAATGCATACCCCGCCCATGTAGTATAGTTCGGTGTATTTTGGATACTTTGCCAATAGTTGGTAGCAACTTTTTTAAGATGGTTTTCTAGTGCCGGCTGAATCCATGTTAAATAGAATAAGGAATACTCATCAATCAGGCGATATTGTTTATTTTTCTTTTTATGACCAAACACAGATACCGACAAAATAAACCCAGAGCCTTCTAATTCATTTAATACTTTTGTCACCCCCCCGCCCGTAGAAATTTTTAGTTCAGCAGCAATTTCATGCTGCGTCACACCATAATGTTTACGTGCTAAAACATTCACGATAGCGACATGCAACTGAAAATCATCAAACAGAGAACCATATAATTTTGGAAACTCCGACGTAAGTGCACCATATTGATCAAAACAAAGTTCAGTAATATTTTGTGCAGCCGACTTACCTCTTTTAATATAAGAAAGATATTTAGCTACCCCGCCAAAAGCGAAGTACAATTCTATCACCTGCTTTCTGTCTAAGGTTATATTTCTAGATTGAAGGTACAGCTCTGTTTCACCCAAAGTAAAGGGCTGCAAATGAATTTGGGCCGTCAATCTTCCATAAAATCCGCCTCTATTATTAATAATGTTTTTAATGATCCAAGAAGCAGTTGAGCCACACACGATTAAAATAACATTATCCAAAGAAGATAAATAACGATTCCAAACATGCTCCACACTACTCAAAACACCTGATTTCTGCGAAGCCAACCAAGGCAACTCATCCAAAAAAAGAATTATTTTTTGTTTCGAATCTAAAGTTTCTACTTTACGGCGCAGCTGCATAAAAGCAGCTTGCCAAGTTGTAGGCTTTTCTTGCAAAACACCATTATAAAAAGCATCAGCAAATGCTTCTCTAAAGTTACTGAGCTGATCTGCACGTGAAGCATTTTTAGCACCAGTAAGCTCAAAATAATATCCTTTGTTTTTAAAATATTGACGTATCAAGTAAGTTTTACCGATTCGTCGTCGACCATAAATCGCTAGAAATTCCGCTTGAGCCGAATGGTAAAGGCCCTCTAAAATCGCTAATTCTCGCTGTCGACCTATAATAGCTTTTGTACCACTCTCATCATTGCTTGACATATTATGCACATAAAAATCAATAGATTACGCCAAGTATAGACCTATACCTCGCGCAATGTCAACAAAAACCATACATTGCGCGAACTATAGGTATAAATCTCGCGCAATGTCATAAAAAATCAAACTTTCTTCAATAATAATGAGGCTTCCGATCACCACCATTAAAAGCTAAGTTGTTTTTTGGGTTCAAATATTAAGTTTTTCAACTTAAAAGGCTTGTCATGAAATCACGCTACCGTACACCCTGTTAATACGGCCCTGACTTCCTCATCTAGAGCTAATGCCTCTGCAATACTACCCACCTTTGGCCAGTCTTGTTGTAAGGCTTTTTCGACATACGCTTCTATTTGATTAAAGGGTAGTTTTTCTGCCAGCAATAAATCCACGGCTACGGCGTTACTGGCATTGAGGACCACTCGGTGTGCTAAAGAGCCTGCTTGCATGATTTCAAAGGCTATACGTATTGCGGGGAATCGTTCTTTATCTATTTCCATAAAACTACAACGTTGTAAATCTGCGATTGTGATCTTAGGTAAATCTAAAGCTAAACGCTTGGGATACCCTAAGGCATAACTAATAGGGATGCGCATATCTGGAATACTCAGGTGCATTAAGGTACTGCCATCCTCATAAGTACTCCAGCCATGTACCAGGCTTTGAGGATGAATCACTGCGTCTAACTGCCCTGCTGGTAGATTAAACCAAACCTGTGCCTCTATGAGCTCTAATGCCTTGTTCATTAAAGTTGCAGAGTCTACGGTCACTTTAGCACCCATCTTCCAATTTGGGTGGACCAAAGCCATTGCAGGGGTAACGGTCTTTAGCTGCTCACGGGTATAGTTTACAAAGGGGCCACCGGAGGCTGTGATCGTCAAGTGAGAGACAGCAGGTGGTTGCCCTATCGGTGTTCTTAACACCTGCCACAGCGCATTGTGTTCGCTATCAACGGGAAACAGTTGTGCTCCAGTCACTTTGGCTTGTGCCAATAGCAGTTCCCCTGCCATCACTAAGCATTCTTTATTGGCTAATAAAATAGTTTTACCCGCTGCTATCGCGGCACTGACAGGTTCTAAAGCACTATGACCTACTAAGCCAATCACCACGATATCCACGCATGGATCTGAAACCAGGCTCACCAAAGCCTCTTTCCCATAATGATACTGCGTACCTTGTGGTAATACTGGGTTGCGAGATAGCTGACCAGTAATGACCACATGAATCGGTAAATGTTGGTTAGACTGTTGTTCTATGAGTGCTAAATTATGGTGCGCCGATAAACCATAGACGGTAAATTGTTCAGGGTAACGCGATAAAATATCTAAGGTTTGCGTACCAATAGAGCCTGTCGCACCCAGTACAACTACTTTTTTAGACATAAAGGCCCCATAGATAGTGTGCAACCGGTAAAGCTGCAATAAACCCATCTAATCGATCTAAGACGCCACCATGCCCTGGCAAAATGGTACCAGAGTCTTTAACACCGGCTCGGCGTTTGAGGAGACTTTCAAACAGATCTCCAAAAAAAGCCGCCAGGAACACGCAGCTTCCGATCACAATACACGCCAGGTACGCCAACCCAAATAAGAAATGGGCACTTAGGGCAACCAGCAATACACTCACCCAGCCACCAAAGAACCCCACCCAAGTTTTTTTAGGGCTTACTTCCGGCAAAATTTTCTTTTTACCCCAAGCTTTGCCGGTAAAATACGCCCCCGTATCCGCAGCGGCAACCATGGCTAATACAAAAATCACAGCCCATGGACCTTGGGCTAAATAAAACCACGCAGCAGCAATCCCTGCTGCAGGAATTAACAATAAGCCATAGATCCAGCTATCCCAGTTCCACCAATGCCAGCGTGCAATCAAACTAATAGACAATACCGCCCAAATCATCACAGGCAGTTCCCAACAAGGGTAAGTATAAAATGCAGCAGCCCCTAAGACACAGAGTCCTAAACGCATCCAAGCAAAACGACCGGGTTGTAAATGATAAGCCCATTCCCAAAAGCCGACACCAAAAAATGCGGCGATTAAAGCAAGATAGGCTGGGGTATAACAAAGCGAAGCGCCAAAAAGAATAATCAGAACTGTTGCAGTATAAATTCTTAAACGGAGTTCGGACATGTTTCCAGTCCTCCATAGCGACGTTGACGGGTTTCAAAAAAAGTTAAAGCTTCTGCTAAATCAGCGTCCTTAAAATCAGGCCACAAGCAACTTGTAAAATACAGTTCGGTATAAGCGCAATCCCATAACAAAAAGTTACTAATGCGTTGCTCTCCACTGGTTCTAATCAATAAATCCGGCGCCGGAACTCCTGATAAGCTCAATGCCTGTTGAAAAACCTCTAAAGCTGTAGCGCCTGACACCTGCGCCGCCACCGTTTTTAAAACCGCTTGCTGTATATCCCATTGCCCTGAATAGTTAGCAGCGATATAGAGGGTTAAAGCAGTATTGTGAGCCGTTTCTTGCTCTACATCTTGCATCAATTTTTGTAAATCTTCAGAAAACGCACTTTTATCGCCTATAACTTTCAGTGCAATACCGTATTTCATGAAGCTTTTACGTTCTTTTTGTAAAAAGCGTTGGAATAATCGCATCAAAAAACCTACCTCTTCCGGTGGGCGACGCCAGTTTTCACAACTAAATACAAATAAGGTAAGGTAAGGAATTTGACGATTTAAACAGCCTTCTACGAGGCGTCTGACCGCACGAACACCAGCTTGGTGTCCCCTAAAACGCGGGAGATGTCGCTGGTTAGCCCACCGGCCATTACCATCTAAAATAACGGCCAGGTGTTTTAATAAGGATTGCATCACACCGTCAACAATTCTTTTTCTTTTGCTGCGGTCAGTTTATCGATTTGTTGAATAAACCCATCGGTCAACTTTTGCATATGGTCTTCTGCACGCTTAGAATCATCTTCTGATACTTCTTTTTTCTTCAGATGGTCTTTCACGGTTTGTAAGGCATCGCGACGAATATTACGAATTGAAACTTTAGCATCTTCTGCTTCAGTTTTAATTTTTTTAATAAACTCTTTACGGCGCTCTTCAGATAACGGTGGCAAAGGAATACGAATAATATCACCGGTATTCACTGGGTTTAAACCTAAACCAGCAGCATGAATAGCTTTTTCAATCTGAGGAATCAGTTTTTTCTCCCAAGGGGAAACTTCTAGCATCAATGCGCCTTTAACAACGATAGACGCCATTTGAGACAAGTGAGTAGGCGTACCATGGTAATCTACCAAAACGTCTTCTACTAAACCAGGATGGGCTCGCCCCACACGTTGGTGAGAAAATACTTCTTCTAAGCTTTTAATGGTTTTATCCATCCGCGATTTCGCATGTTCTTCGACTGTTTTTAGCATAATAACTATCCTCCGTTAACGAGTGTGCCTTCTGCTTCAGTCTGTACCACACGGACCATCGCCCCTTCCTTGCCTAGATTAAAGACACGGATAGGCATTTTATGGTCACGACATTGGCAAAAAGCAGCCAGATCCATCACTCCTAGTTCTTTATCTAAGGCTTCTGTATAGGTCAAATGCTTGTAAAGGGTCGCATCCAAAACTTCACCGGGATGCGCATCATAAATACCATCCACTTGGGTGGCTTTTAACAACACATCCGCACCAATCTCAATGGCACGCAAACTGGCTGCAGAGTCGGTAGTTACCAAAGGGTTACCTGTACCCCCTGCAAACAATACAACACGCTTTTGTTCTAAATGGTGCACTGCTTTACGACGATCATAATGATCTACAACCCCACTCATAGGGATTGCGCTCATAATACGGGTGGGTTGATTTTGTTGCTCTAAAGCATCACGCAAGGCAATGGCATTGATCACAGTAGATAACATCCCCATTTGGTCTGCAGAGACCCGATCAATACCAATTTTAGATAATGCCTCACCTCTAAAAAAGTTACCCCCACCAATAACCACACCTACTTGTACGCCCTGGTTCATGATTTCAATCACTTCTCTAGCAATACGTTGTACGATGTGTGGATCTAACCCAAAATTATCGCTCGGCCCTACTAAGGCCTGACCGCTAATCTTAAGTAAAATACGCTTATAGATAGGGGTAGACATTTTTTAGCGTCCCCCAGCAGCTGCTTGCACTTCTTGAGCAAAGTCAGTTTTAACTTTCTCAATACCTTCACCTAATGCAATACGTTCAAAACGCATGATTTTTGCTTTGGCTGTGTTCAAGAGTTGCTGAATAGTCTGATCAGGATCTTTAATAGAAGGTTGGCCTACCAAGCAAATTTCTGCAAAGAACTTCTCTAAGCGCCCTTCTACAATTTTTTCCATCACGGCTGCTGGCTTATTCATATCTGCAATTTGCGCCAAGAAAATTTCTTTTTCTTGTGCAACACGTTCAGCAGGCACATGACTGGTATCAATAAATTCAGGTGGAAGCGCAGCAATTTGCATTGCTAAGTCTTTACCTAATTCTGCGTTACCATTTAAGACATGCACTAATACCGCAATACGATCACGGTGATTATAGCCATAAATTTCACCTTCAGTGACATTCCATAGGGAGACACGACGAACCTGAATGTTTTCACCAATACGCGCAATCAATTCTTGACGAATGGTTTCTACAGTTTGACCAGTTTCAGTCGTTGCTGCTAATAAAGCATCTCTGTCTGCAATTTTCTTAGTCAATGCTAATTGCGCCAACATTTGACAAAATTGTGCAAAGTTTTCTTCACGAGACACAAAGTCTGTTTCAGAGTTAACTTCTAACAATACTGCTGTTTTAGCATCAGCACTGGTTTTAACAACCACTAAGCCTTCTGCCGCCACACGTCCAGATGCTTTTTGCACTTTACGCTGACCCGCTTTGGCTAATACAACTTCAGCTTCGGTCAAATCGCCACCGGCTTCTTCCAACGCGCGCTTACATTCCATCATCCCAGCCCCCGTCTGCTCACGCAAACGGCGGACCATATCCGCAGTAATAGCTGCCATTATTTCCTTACTCCTTCGCTAAGTTCTTTTCGATATCGCTTGCGCTAACATCTTCATATTTTACGGTCATTTGATTCGCTTTTTCTTTAGCGGCGATAATGGTATCTGCCATCGCAGCACAATAAAGCTCAATCGCACGACAGGAGTCATCATTACCCGCAATCGGATAATTGATGTTGTCAGGATTAGCATTAGTATCCACGATACCGATAACAGGGATCTGCAAATGATTTGCTTCACGCACCGCAATGTGTTCATGGCAGGTATCTACCACAAACAAAGCTTCTGGCAGACTATTCATATGCATGATACCGCCTAACCCTTGCTCTAACTTCATACGGGTACGTTCTAACATTAACGCTTCTTTTTTGATCATCTTGTCCATCAAACCGCTATCACGCATTGCATTGAGTTCTTTCAAATACTTAATACGTTGCATAATGGTTTTGAAATTTGTTAGCTGACCACCCAACCAACGGTAGTCTACAAAAGGCATGTCACAACGTTCTGCTTGTGCACGCACAATGCCACGAGCTTGTGTTTTTGTACCTACAAATAAGATTTTGCCATTACGGGCTGCAATCTTGGCTGCAAATTCTAAAGATTTTTGCAACATTGGTAGGGTATAACCCAAATTAATAATGTGAATTTTGCCACGGGCGCCATAAATGAAAGGTTTCATTTTAGGATTCCAGGACTGAGTGCGGTGTCCAAAGTGTACGCCGGCTTCTAGTAACTGATTCATAGTAACAGGTGCGATCATATCCATCGTTTTCTCCATCAAGGGTTGATACCTCCGCTCATCCCGAAACTCAACCAACAATAAAGTCAGCACCCTAAGTTTCGTGTCGATAGGCGTGTGTATTGTCATAAAATTATGACTGCGTGTTTATACCACAGTTTGCTCACTCAAACAACGAGAGAGAATATTCTGAGGGAGAATAACAGGAAGCTAACTAACACAAGAAATGGCAAATATGCGCATTAAGGTCTTAACAATCCGCTCTTTTGTGTTATCGCCTATTTCCCTAAAAATTTTATTAAATGCATTTTATTAATTGCACGCATTTGATGAAGCATAATTTGTCCCGCCCTATCCCAAAAAATAACTGGAATTCTAACTGGCAACTTAAGGCCTTTGTGGTCATAGGATTTATCATTCCCTCTTAATTTTCAGTAATGCTCAATCTGGTTGATTCTGCTGCAGTGACATTTTTAATGTCTCCTATATTAGTCCTTATATGATTTAATGATTTCTATACAGACAGCTATGGGGGTTGCGAAAGAATTTCGGCTCAAAAACGATGAAGCATTGCTCATCATTAAAGAAGTCGCATCGAGCGTAAAACAATGGCGACAGGTAGCAGCAAAATTTGGTTTATCAACACAAGAGTGCGATAGGATGTCAAGTGCGTTTGTATATGAAGAAAGTGACAAAATAGTTATTTAACTTTCAATAGCTCTCTTAATACTGCCATCGTACATTCTTGCTCTGTCACACTCAATGCCCCCAAACAATCTCCTAAACGCTGCGTATCTATAGCTCTCAGCTGGTCCAAGACAACATAGCCTGGTCTACCACTAAAGACCACGGGAACTCTGGTGGGAAAAGAAAACCCTTTGGTAGTCATCGGTGCAACGATCACAGTCTGTATCACTGGCTTATAGATCTCAGGCGATATAACAACACAAGGTCTCGTTTTGTTAATCTCTTTTCCAACCCCAACACTCAAATTGACCCAATACACCCTAAAACGTTTCCAATTAACCATGACTGCTCATCCTAAGCACGAGATGCGACCTAAAATCTATATGTTACCGTTTTTTTGTATGCTAACTTTCTGAAATCGCAAATAAAAACAAGTTAATCAACTTCGTTGGCTAAAACCACAAATGGGTTTCTATACTTAGACCAGGACCTACATGAAGTAGACAATTTTACGATTGAGAAAACGGAGTTTCTATGGATAACACAGCACCTTATGTTATTTATGCCTTCTTGCAGCCTAAAAAACAAGGGCCTTGGATGGCTCCTACTACCCAAGCAGAAGCTACTATTGCTGCTGAGGCAAATGTATTTCTTAGTGCGCGCGCTGGAAAAATAGCTAAAATATTTTTTGATAACCGTAATAAAAATAAACAAGCTCAATCCTGGTCTGGTTTACAGGCTGCATTTCAGTATGCACAACAAAATCGTTGTCACATTTTAGTTACAGAACTAAAAAACTTAACTAATATCGACAGCTTTGCTACACAAATCTCTACTTTTTTACAAACGACCGCGCACTCCGCCTTTAAACCAGAAATCTTATGTATAGACCAACCCTTCGTGCACCGTGAGAACTTTTTGGCCATTATTGAGCATACCCAAAAACGTAAACGCATGCATGGGGAATTAATTAAAGCAGGGTTAAGTCGTTCTTCTGCAAAATCTGGCAACCCTCGTGCTAAAGATATTATTAACAAAGTAAATCGCCCCAAAATAGAGAATGCTATTCTTTTTGCATTAATTTTACACCCTATTGTGCATGAGTATAAAAAACGTGGATACTCCCAACGTAAGATGGTTGAAATGCTCAATACTGAAGGATTTTTTGCGCCTGAAGGTGGTAAATGGGTGTTGAGTCAATTACAAAAAGTACTAGACCGTGTTCGTTGGAATGAGGCTGCTCTTACTTTAGCGAATCATCTCAATACACACACCAGTCCTTCGGCTTTAGCAGAACGTTTTAATGCTGAAAATTGCCCACATCCTCAAAACAGTTTATGGAAAGAAAGTGATATTGCGCTCTTGCAACAACGCATGGTACAAATCCAACAAATTGCCAAAATCAATGACTGTTTAGTCGCCTTACTACCAGTGTTACAACAATATGGTGACTTGCCCAGTGATGCGAACGTACTCAATCATGCATTGCAGCAAAACGGCTTAGCATTATCTGAGCTTATTGCCCACGAATCCACACCTATGACTGCGCTTGCTTAAGGGAGATGATTATGCAAAAATTGACACCATGGTTTTTAGATCTCAGTGATCTAACGGATACACTTCAAAAACGTTGGAGTGGCATTACACCGTTAGCAGCTTACTTTCAACATCCCAGCTATGCACAATTAAAATCTAATTGGGACAAAGAAGTATTACCTGGCTACGCCCCACCGGCAAAGCCTTTGCTAAATAGTACGGAATCGTTAGTCAATCATCTGCGTACAATGCAAGAATAGGATATATTTTGAGTGAGCGGTCTGCAGATTTTAAAGAAGAGGCTTTTGTTGACTCAAAACTTAAAGCCCTCAAACGCTTGCGTCAATTACCAAGAGGTGTAGATGAAGCAGGCCGTATTCATGCGATCACCAAACTTTTAACCGCTCCGGAAGTCTACGCAACCATCCGTTCTTTGCGATGGCCTGAAAATATCCATTGCCCCCGCTGTCACTCTAACCATATTGTTAAAAGGCCTCAAAACCCTGATAACCCTTATCTGTGGCAGTACGAGTGTTTAAACTGTACAGGGCGTGGTTTGCCTAATTTCTTTAATGATTTAACCAACCTGGATGTGCCTGACACCCTTAAGGGTTTAACGCAATGGATCTTATGTTGGTATCTACTTGGTTTTTGTGCCATGCCCTCAATTGCTAAATTATTAGGCGTGAGCTTAAATTTAGTCGGACAAATTGCAAACCTTGGTCAACGCTTTAAAGATGAGCAGCGTTTACAAGAAGCGGTAGAAAATACGATCGTCACACCTGAACAAAAAAAGAAAAAAGAAGAAAAAGTAAAGAAAAAAGCGGAAGTAGAAGATACAGAAGCACTACGCCGTAAACAGCGTATTTTTGGTGTGAAACCCCTAAAATAACACCTTAAGTGGGTTTATGACGCAAGACCGCTGGCTGTGTTGCTATCCCCTGTTGAACAGTTTTTTGTGGCTCTCCACTCATCATAACTGTTTTTGGGGTCACCTGGATGATAGAGAATCCAAGACGTGTCATCTCTTGCACTACCTGAGCCTCAACACCAGAAAAATCTTTAATTTTTTGCGTATTAGCATGTGCCAACACTTTCTGAATACGCAACCCCTGTATGTTCGCACCTTTTTCTATAAATTTTTGTATCGCTAAAGTAAATGCTCCAAAAATATCTACGTCACGCTGGTCTTGACCGGGTTTTACGCGATAAGGACTAAATAAGTCTTGATAGCAATCTTCACCAGCTATTTTTCCAAGTTTTTCTTTCAAGGCCAGCAAAAAACCTTGTGTCAACTTAGCACATTGGTATTCAGCACTTAAGAATGCACGAAACTCTAATTCTAGCCTATCTGGATGATAATCAAATTTTATCGCCTCAATCCCTGCTAAAAATCCTTGTTCTATTTTTTGAATATCTTCTAAAAATTGTAACCGCATACGCTCAAGATTAGCTTTAACTTCCTCTAATATTTGTAAATTTAATTCTTGCAATTCTGATGATTCAATTTTTTTTTGTTGTGCCGCTATCACCCTCAGGGAGAAAGCGGTACTATCAGCGGAAAACTTACCTACTATGTGTTCTATCACTTTAAACACCGCATGAAACTGTTCTGTGCTGCGCAACTTAGATTGATGTAGCGCTATTTTCAAAAAATTCAATTTTGCTTGTTTAGTGTCTTTAGTTTGTTCTGCTTTTTCATACTTTACAACTTGATCTAAAATCGTCTTAAATGATATTTCTTTATCCCATGGGTTACCATCTAGCGTTAGGGTGTTTGTTTTAGGACCTGGATTTGTGTCATTTTCTGGTAAGCGATAAGAGGTGTGGAGAGTTGTAATCCACGGATCTTTTTTTAACACTGTATCGTTAAGGTATTTTGTGACTTGCTGCAAATACGCCGAATCCTGATAGCCAACCTCTATTGTCGACAAGGCGCTAGTTACTTCATCAATGGTGGGCATACACGACTCCAATCAAGTATTTCTTGCCTCTATAGAGTGATTTTTATTTAATAAGTTCCGGTTTTTTTTAGTGCCTTTTTAGAAATATGTAGTACACCATAAGAAGTGCAATTACAGCCTAAATGAGAAGCGAACCTGATCTTTCTCAGTTAAAAGACGCTCATTTTACCTCAAGAGAGGTATATCCATAAAACCAGGAGAAGATCCAACCATTTTATCCGAATAATTTACTACTGACCTACAAATTCCAAATGTGGGATGCCAATTAATTCCTTAACTCGCGTTAACCACGTTTTAGAGAGTTGTGCATGCGCATGCTCAGGCATTCTAATTTTTACATGCGTAGTATCATCGGCATAATATACCTCTACAGGACAAGTAATATCTCCAGGAGTTGTACTGGGCGTACAGAGTAAGGCTTTGAGTTCTGCCAAATGTGGTTTATGGAAAGGCTTAAGATGGATTTTTAATAGTTTAGTGCTTTTAGCTTGCCATTCATCCAATCCGCATAAAGACTGAACCCGCATTCTGGGCGCTTTATCTTTATCCACACGTTGAATAGCCGCCTCTATAAAAACCAAATTATCTTTTACAAAGACTTCACGCTGCTGTTCTAATAAGTCTGAAAATACAGCAACTTCCTGGGTACCACTTTCATCTTCTAATACTAGCCATGCCATTTTATTACCCGTTTTAGTGGTAATAAAACGCGCCCCACTGATAAAGCCCATCAGCTTAATCATACCAGGTCTATCCATGGGCAACTTCTCTAAGGCCGCGGTTCTCCAAGCGCGGGTACGCGCTGGCAGGGCCATAAAAGGATGTCCTGATAAATAAAACCCTAAGGTTGTTTTTTCTATTTTTAGTTTTTCTTCTAAAGACCAAGGCCGCACTGGTGATAATGGTGCTGTCTCACCTGTAAATTGTGAAAATAAGGAGGTTTGCCCCTGTTGCGCAAACTTTTCTTGTTGTATGGCAATACGAAGCAACCCTTCCAGATGATGTAGCATAAACGCACGTTCTCCAAAGGCATCCATTGCACCGGCGCCAATCAAAGCTTCCAAGACACGTTTATGACATTTACGGTGATCTATACGATTTAAAAAATCTTCTAAGGTCGTAAATGGGCGATCTTGACGAATGTGAACAATATTTTCAACAGCGCCTTCCCCTACCCCTTTAATCGCACCCAAACCGTAGCATATTTTTTTATCAGCGGTAACCTGAAAATCAAAAGTACTCTCTGCTACTGAAGGTGGCAAAACCTCAATATGCATTTTACGACATTCTTGTAAAAAGTAGACCACTTTATCGGTATGCATCATATCTGAAGATAATACTGCAGCCATAAATTCTACAGGGTAATGGGTTTTCAACCAGGCTGTTTGATAAGAAATTAAGGCATAAGCGGCTGCGTGAGATTTATTAAACCCATACCCTGCAAATTTTTCCATTAAGTCAAAGATGGGGTTAGCAACACTGGGGTCTATATCATGTTTACGTTTAGCACCCGTTATAAATAAATCCCGTTGCTGTGCCATTTCTTCAGGTTTTTTCTTACCCATAGCACGACGTAATAAGTCTGCTTCACCCAGTGAGTAGCCTGCCAATTCTTGAGCAATTTGCATTACTTGTTCTTGGTATAAGATAACCCCATAGGTAGGTTCTAATAACTTTTCTAAACAAGGGTGTGGGTAAGTAACTGCTGCGCGCCCATGTTTACGGTTAATAAAATCATCTACCATCCCAGATTGTAGAGGCCCTGGTCTGAATAACGCCACCAATGCCACAATTTCTTCAAAACAATCCGGCACTAATCGTGCAATCAGGTCTTTCATTCCGCGTGATTCTAGCTGGAAGATGGCGGTAGTTTGACCATTTTTAAGTAAACGGTAAGTGTCTGGATCTTCTAGGTCTATCTGACGCAAATGCCAATCTGCCATGCCAGAGGTTTGAATAATTTTTTTACACGTACCTTGAATAAGGGTTAAAGTACGCAGTCCTAAAAAGTCGAATTTTACCAACCCGATTGCTTCTACGTCATCTTTATCAAATTGACTGACAATTTGTTGGCTATTTTCTTCACAATAAATGGGCACAAACTCTGTTAAGGGGCGTGGAGCTATAACCATCCCTCCGGCATGTTTACCCACGCTACGGGTAAGGCCTTCGAGTTTGAGTGCGAGATCTATAATGTGTCTAACCTCTTCCTCTTCTTGGTACCATTCTTTTAAGCGAGGTTCTAATTCCAGTGCTTTTTCAAGGGTTATCCCTAAATCAAAGGGGATGAGTTTCGCTACTTTGTCTACAAAGCCATAGGCATACCCTAAAATACGCCCTACATCTCGCACTACGGCTTTTGCGGCCATGGTACCAAAGGTGGCAATCTGCGAGACATTAGTGCGACCATAGCGATTGGTGACATACTCAATTACCCGATCTCGACCATCCATACAAAAATCGATATCAAAGTCAGGCATGGAGACTCGTTCTGGGTTTAAGAACCGTTCAAAAAGTAATCTAAAGACCATCGGGTCGATATCAGTAATTTGTAGCGCGTATGCAACCAAAGACCCAGCCCCTGAACCACGTCCTGGGCCTACGGGGATATCTTGTTGTTTTGCCCATTGAATCAAATCTGACACGATCAAAAAGTATCCTGCAAAACCCATTTTATCGATCATCGAGCATTCTTCTTCTAGGCGTTGCTGATACTGAGTAAGTTCTTCTGCAGAAATCTTTTGTAGATGTTTTTCTTGTTGTAAACGCAGCTGCAACCCAAGGGTTGCTTGCTGCGTAAAGTAGGTTTTAAGGGTTTGGTCGGCTGGGATCGGAAAATCTGGCAAATAGGTGTTTCCGAACTCAAATTTAAAATTACATTTTTTAGCAATCGCGATTGTATTTTCAATCGCCATAGGAACTGCAGCAAATTTTTGAGCAAAGGCTTCAGGGCTCAGAAAGTATTGTTGTTCTTGATGTAAATGGTGCGTACGTTCTGTTTCTAGCAAGGTGCCGCGACCTATGGCGATACGTGCCATATAGCACATATAGTCTTCAGCTTCTAAAAAGTGAATGGCATGCATTGCAACGCAGGCTAATTGCTGGTCATACGCTAATTGTGTGAGGGCCGGAACATACGGGGCGTCTACGCTCTGTAATCCCACGTAGAAACGATCTGGAAACATCCCCTGCCATTCCTGGAGGTATTCTGCCGCCATAGCGTCTCGACCCGCCAAGAGGGCTTGAACCACATCACTGTCGGGGCCTGCCCCTATAGCCAGTACCCCATTCCAATTTTGTTGTTGTAGATATTCAAAAGGGATAAGAGGAGCTTCCGCGCGTGGCATTGTCAGATAGGAAGCGGAGATGATTGCGGAGAGATTTTGATACCCTTCCACATTTTGGCAATAGAATTGTACTTTAAAGGGGGTAGTTCGTTCTCGTACCACTTCCAGGGTGACCCCTAAAATTGGCTTGAGGCCATGGGCTTTACAGCTTTTAAAAAACTTCAGTGCTGCAAAAAAGTGTCCTTGGTCAGTTAAGGCTAAAGCCTTTAACCCGGCCTCCTTTGCTTTACGGCACAACTCATCAATACGCACCACACTATGTGGTAGAGAAAATTCGCTATAGACGAGCAAGGGCACAAAGGTCATTTGGATAACTTTCTATAAAACAGCTTGTACAGGTTGATAAGATATACGATGCGAAGGGCAAGGACCAAATTTTTTTAAAGCGGCAATATGGGTGACCGTAGGATAACCTTTATGTTGTTTAAATCCATATTGTGGATATTGTGCATCCAGAGCATCCATAAGATGATCTCGATAGACTTTTGCTAACACAGAGGCGGCACTAATAGCCGGTTCACTACCATCTCCGCCAATAATGGCTTTACCAGGGATACTCGTTTTAGGTAAAAACTTACCATCTACCTGAATAAAGGCAGGCTGTATACTTAAGCCCTCTAAAGCACGCCGCATAGCTAATAAGGTAGCATGATGTATATTAAGACTATCAATCTCAGCAGGGTCTGCTAAGGCGATATGGTAGCTCACAGCTTGTTGCATAATCAGTGGATACAAACTTTCTCTTTTTTTAGGAGAGATTTTTTTAGAATCGTTCAATCCTTTTAAAAAAAAGTTATCTGGCAAAATAACTGCAGCAGCCACTACTGGTCCTGCCAATGGGCCACGCCCTGCTTCATCAATCCCTGCAATCAGCATCACTACTCCAAAAAAAGTAAACTAGACATCTAACCCTAAATAATCAGGGCAACCGAAAAATGTGTCCTTATTTTACACGATTAAAGGGGGATAGTTCATTTATCAAGAAACATAATACAATGTCATAGCCTGCTTCTTTTTTGCTAATGCAATAAATAAACCAGCTAACATAGTCAGCACGAATAACATACTAATGGCTGCCACACTACTAATATAGACCGCTATAATTCTACCAGCGCCAAGTCCGTAATATAACATCATGGTAAGACTACCTGATAATAAGGTAGCTGCAACCTGTGAGATATGTGGTCCTTTGGCTTGAGTAGGCAACCAATAACTTTGAAACAGTCCTGTGGAATATGAACCAAACCCTAAACAAACCACCCCGACTGCAAATGCAATCCCTAACAGCGGCCACATGGTTTGAGCCAATAACAAGAAAGGAAAGCCAAAAAACTCTATTAAAAAGCAGGGAATAGCCGTAACCATAAAAATAGACAACCAAGAGCGTCCTTCTGATACCCTTACCAACAAAGAGGCAACCCACGGACAAATTAAGAGATACAGGCTCCAATATAAACAGATTTGCATAGAACCTGAATCTGGCAATAACTTATCAAACAAACGTTGCACCAAATCCCAATGCGCCATATATCGCGTTAAATTATCCATAACCAGAGGTTTTATGCCCACACAAACGCCTAATAACAGTCCCTGTAACCAAAAAGTGGCCCAAAAAAAGAGATATCTAAAAGTCCGATCTAAACGCGCCCATTTTTTACGTTGTTGTTTATAAAAATACTGCATTACCCCCAACATTAAAAAGGTACAGCTCAGGCTAAACAATACCAAATAAGCTTTTAAAGGTAATTCAGCAAAAGCGGCCAGATATTGTAGAAGCGCAATCCAAATCGCTGAAAATAATAGCTGTATCCCTAAAGTCGCAATCATTGCTTGAGTGGCATGCCCACCAATAGCCACAAACCGATGTAATCTTTGTAAAAAAACAAAATGTATAAAACTATATAAAGGTTGTGTGATACCACGCTGTTTAAGATATAAAAAACCACCTACCCATAAAAATAAAGGCCAAGTGGTCATCCCTGCCCACCACCATAAAGAAAAATCTTTAGTAAACGGATCTGCCAAAGGAATAGGTCCTGCAAAACTGGTTAAAGCAAATACCCGCCACTCAAAACTGAGGACTATAAACATCCCTGCAATAATCCCAAAAACCTGCAACAACCAAAGCCAACCTGGTTTACGCACTTCTCCTACTGTTACTTTGCCTAAACCCGAAAATGCAAACACCGCACACAAAAATGCGCATAAAATTTCAGTTTGGGTCGCCCTTAAAAAGATTGCCGTGTGTTGCGTGAGTAAAAACAATATACCGGTGACCACCCCTAATAAGAGCAGCGTCAAGGCCGGCACTTCCCAACCATAACGTATTGGAAAGTGCTGTAGTTTTCTACGCCAGCGCGGAACAAATCGAAAAACAGCTTTTATCACTGAGGCATCCCTAATGCTTCACGACCTTCTGCTTCCGCTTCATCAGCATCTGCATCTCCTGAGTCCTTTTCTTTGTCTTTAGCTTCTTGCTTAGCTTGTTCTATATCAGCTTGTATACCATCGAGTTGTTGTTTCACTTGCATCAACAGTGGCCCAAAACTATTCATCAACGGTATGGCTTGTGTACCAATAGAATTAGAAGCTGCCAACAAAGCCTGCACGCGCTCTGTGTTTTTATGGTTTTCTTGTTCTAAATACAACCGAAATGCTTGCATTTGTGCGAGCTCACGTAATAACCCAGGCTCAGGCGTGACCGCAAGCTCAGCGGCCCACTCCCCTTCATGTCCTGGAATGTTATCCAAAAAACGATATTGTGCCTCTTGTTCTAAAGTTCCCATTTCAGAGAGCCCTTTACCATCTACAGGCGCCTTTCGCATATCATGCATATGACTCATTGAAGCAATAGCCGGACTGGCCGCAGCCACTAACCCTAAATTCTTACCGGTATCCCCACTCACATCTGATCCAACATCTGGTAAAACAATATTACTCATAAAAAGCTGTGCAAATAAAGTTGAAGCCGTAGCCTCTTCTTCAGCGGCCGTGGTGGTATTTAAAAAATCTTGTAGCCCTACTTTCCCCAAATCATTCACACTATTTAAATAGGTTTTAGCAAACGCACTTTTATCAGGGTTCAGAGACAACCAATTAATCATCGTAGGACCCATATGGGCTTTAGTGTTCTCAGGAGATTGCAATACATTCATTTGCGTACCGCTGGCCGTATAATTAACGGTCCCCGGTGCTTGATTTAATAACTCATCGCGACGCGCTGAGCTCATATCATAGGCTCTTTGCGCTTCATAATTAATGATCGCTTGTGCTGCATCCGCACGTTTCGCATCATTTTTAAAAAGCTCCACCAACTCCGCCATTGGATCTCCAGATGGTGCTGGGGCGGCATCCGCCGCCCACGCCAAAGGCGTCATCCAAGTTAAGGCACACAGTACTGTTGCACGCAACCTTTTCATTTCAATCCCCTAGATTATTGTGGTTTAGACTGATTTTCGCGTTTGGTAGCTTCCATGCCGCGTAATAAGTCAGCCACCGTCACTAAAATTGGTAACGCTTTTCCAGATAAAATATTAGAACTCGCCAATAAAGCTTCTATACGTTCTAATTGTTTGTACCGTTCCATTTCTAAATACAGCTTAAACGCTTCCATATGTACCAATTCACGCAATAATCCTGCAGAAGGTGTCACTGCTACTTTAGCCGCCCAAGCCCCATCGGGATCTAAAAATCGCCGTTGTGATTCATTTTCCCAAACCGCCATTTTAGATACTTTCAACCCCATCGGTGGCACACGCAGATCACGCATATGTGCTACTGCCGCCACACTCGGACTCAGTAATGCTAAAACACTTAAAGCATTCCCAGTACCTGCATCAGCAGTCGTACCCACCTGTGGAGCTTCTGCATTACTCACAAATAATTTTCCAAACAATAAAGCTTCTGT
Organism: uncultured Francisellaceae bacterium; assembly: GCA_964524705.1. Taxonomy (GTDB): domain Bacteria; phylum Pseudomonadota; class Gammaproteobacteria; order Berkiellales; family Berkiellaceae; genus CAZGDB01. The sequence goes on along the minus strand of CAZGDB010000010.1, from coordinate 25,139 downwards.
AGCAGCTAATTGTTTTTTGCTGGTATCATCCACCAACAAAGAACTGTCTAAGAAACGATTTAAATTCAAGGCGTTAGTTGTCATTTTATTATCTAAATACTCTTTAGATAAAATCGCTCTATCCAACCCCCCATTTCCTAATAATCCCATTATCTGCGTATCAGAACGCATATTAGCAGCCATGGGTGCTTTCTCTGCAGCTAAAATAGCTTTGAGTTGTTCACTGGAAGCTAACATATCCGCTGTACCTGGCGCATCAGCTAATAATTCATCTCTGCGAACTACAGCATCATTATAATCGCTCTTCGCACGATAATTAATAATCGCCTGTGCTGCATCAGCACGTTTGACATCGTTTTTAATTAACTCCACCAAATCAGCAACTGTGCCTGATGGCGCAGGAGCTGGCGCATCTGCAGCAAACGCTTGCATTACACTCAAAGAAAGCGCCAATAAAGTTGAAATTCTTAATCCTTTTCGCATCATTGTAAGGGTACTCCATTTGAGGTTGTAGTGCCTGATCCTGAGGTCGATGTTCCTGTTCCTGAGTCCGAGGTCCCTGTATCTGATACAGCAGTATCATCTTGCACTGGTTCTAAATCCTCAACAGGTTCAGGAGGCAAAGGTAGTCCTGTATATTTCCCCCAAGCATCTCTTGGGACTTTACAACCTTTTAAAGGAATTTTATAACAAGTAGCATCCCATATATCCAAAGGGGTGGTCACCGCATGCTTTGTTAACCCCAACTCTTCTTTGCCGGTAAAATAATTTTCTTTTGCAACCTGCACTTTATCCTGCACAACTTTCAATCTAGGATTATCATCTGCTGCCATCACACTACCGGCAAAGAAGGCTAAACCATATATTAATGCTTTCATCAACATTGCTCTCCTGATATTTTAAGGACTGGTAGCGGGCTTAATAACACTATCCCACATGGCGTTAGGTTTTTCACATTTTAAATCAGTATTTTTATAACAAGTAGTATCATCCCAATTTACGTCAGGATTAGAAGGCATATGATTTTGTAAATAATCTTTTTTCTCTTGCGTACGATCTGTTACATACTTTTGGGCCGCTTTACTCGTGCTTAAAGCAGGACTCTGGACCATGGTTTGTTTTAACTTTTGAGAATTTTTCTTCTCATCAGTATATTTTTGCCAAGCAGAATCAGCTTTCTTACACTTTAAATCTTGAGTCCCAGCACACGTTTCATTCGTCCAAGCTACACTTGGCGCCTCTGGTGCATAAGTCTCCATATACCCCGTTCGTTCAGCTGCTATGCTGTCCGTAACAGCTTTTAAGTGCGTATTTTCTCTTGGTGATGATGTTGCTGCAACAGCAATATTGGCTACGCAGCATAACGTTGCAATCGTGATAATCCTTTTCACTCTGCGCTCTCCAGTGCTTTCATAATCAAATTGATACGTTCAGGCCCAAAGATACGTGCTAATAACTGTAGCCGCTCAAAGGCGACATTCCGTCTTAAAAATACTTCTGTATAAGGATAAGGGGACGCACTGCCTTTGCCCTGTTCTTCAGCCCATGCTAAAAACTGTGCGGCAGTTCCTGGCTTCAATAAATCTAAATGTTGCATAATCCTAAAAGCACGCGAGGCATGAATATTAGATAACATCTTCACCGCAGTTTTATTATCCACCCGCGAGACATCATCACACTCATCTAACAAACGACCTAAATAAGTAACAAGCTCATCGACCCCTTTAAGTGAGTCAACAGACCAGCTCTCAACGCTCTCCATAGATGTCACAATACGATACAAAATCTTTCTATCGTAGTCGCACCAAAATCTATGCGTTCCTTCCAAAGACAGATCGGGCATGGTTCGCTTCTCTATAAATATAGCCTATGCTCGATTGAGTCTAGCATAACTTTTAGACGGCATCTATCTATGAGTTGGTTAACGGTTTTATAATGTAAAAAATGCGTTTAATAGTGAGACCCCTGACTACCTATATCCTAATATGCAGCTTGAGAAGGGATACTCTTTGAACTAACATGTAATAGTATATATATAATGGAGAGGTCTAAAATATGGGATTTTGGAGCGGTGCACGAAAATTAGCAGGCACCATCGTGGATGTGCGTGTAGATCGCTGGATGAGTTACGACCTACTTAAAAACACTTCCCAAAATACTTACCGTATTGCAGAAGATTTAATCAGAACCAAGCAAGCCACCTATCTTGAAACTTTTGAAGAAGCAATGGCACGTCAAGGTTTAACAGAAGAGGATATTAACGCGCGTAAAAAAGAATTCACGCGATTAACCTATACCTATGTTACTTTAGCATTGATACTCTTAGGGTATTGTGGGTATATGATTTTTGAAAAATCTTTATTTGGAAGCAGTATTTCGTTCTTATTAGTACTTTATTGCCTAACACAAGCTTTTAGATTCCATTTTTGGTTATTCCAATTACGTGAACGCAAATTGGGCTGTACCTTTCAAGAATGGCTTAACTCTACGGTACATCACTGATGAAAAAATATAGCTGGCTTATTGTCGGACTCCTAGCGCTTGGCTTTAGTCCTTCGGTGCTGGCTATTAACTTTGTATTCCCAGTAGACCCACAAGACCAATCTCTTAAATTCCTTGGGATGCTATTTGGTTCTATGAACCAAATGCCACTAGAAGGTAATGATGCAATTCTCCCTGCAATCTTTAGGATTTTTAGTTATATCGCTTTATGCCTCACGTTAGTCATCGTAGTCTATAGCCTCTTTACTGCTGCTCTAAACACAGCACATGAGGGAAAGGTATTAGGATCTAAATTTTCAGTCATCTTCACCCCTATTCGTTCTATTTTAGGTATTGCCTTACTCATGCCCTCCTCTAGTGGGTATGCATGGATTCAGATCCTATTTATGTGGGTCGTGATTAATGGTATCGGCGCTGCCAATGGGGTTTGGAATACCGTCATTAACGCATATGACGAAGGCATTAGCATTAGTAACCCCAACTTATCTGCACCTACCAATAGTGCTGGCTTTAATATCGCAAAAGATATCTATGCATTATGCTTAATGACGCAATATGTAAATCACGTAAACACTTTACCTCCAAAACCAGCGACCCCCACTAATCCTACGCCTGAAGATCTTGAAAAACTTAAAGAGTTTGTCCCTGGGATTACCGCAAAATTCACAACACCTGTGAAAAACATTATCTATCTCGCGGTTCCAGCCAGTGGCACTACCCCAGGTAAAATTTTATTTAGAGATGCGGGCGACGATCTCAGTGCACCGCCTGAGACTATCTACGGAACCATTACAGCTACTGATTTTACCAAAGCTATTAAATTAGCCTCCTCAAAATCCGTGCTTTCTAATGTCATGGCAGGCCCTCCGGCTCTGTCTACTCTAAGTGATGAAAAAACACTTGAAATTAATCATAAGTTACAAGACATACAAATCACTCAAATTATGACATTGCTAGATGACATGAACAGCAACGCTGCAGCTTCTATGGATTTAATTTCCACTTATTTAAATAAGCCTGAAGTCGTCAATTTATTATCTAAGCAAGTCATGCCAACGGATATGGGCTCAGACATTATGGGTTTTTTACAAGCTTTAGAACCTAACAGCTCTATAGCCTATAGTTTATTACAAGCAGCTTCTTTTAAAATTAATGCGCTCCTCAACCCTTTAAACACCTTATATACCGCCGTATATGCAACTGAAATCCCAGGGTACGGTGCAGTCCCGCCTAGCATTAGTGAAGAAGCGCGTACAGTAGGATGGGCACTAGCTGGTGTGTATTATTATAAATTAGCCAGCCCCCCACCTCCACCAGCTGTTTCTAAAGATTATACAATCAATGTAACCGCGATTAACCCAGATGCGCCTTCTTCCTATTTTCTTCCTAAATCCATAGAAGCAGCAATGGGGTGTAGTGCTACAGCACCGGCTTCCTATTGTGCTGATGCCCTAAAATCTTTACGTTCATTATCTACGAACTTATTGAGCAATCAGGCTCCCGGATTAAAGACTCCCAGTGCTCCACCTGCAGTAACCCCCGCTAGTTCTGCGTTTCAAACTTTAACCGACTCTGGGGATTATGATGAAGAAACTGCAGAGTCTTTAAAAGCCATTCGTGGATTTTCAGAAGATTTTTCAAGTTTATACAAAAGCTTAATGGCGGACATTGACTCTTTTGTGAACAATCCTCAGGAAGATCCTTTAATGTCACTCTCCATCTTAGGTGGCAATATTATGGGAGGGATTGAAACCTTCTTCTTCAGTTTCTTAGCCGCTATCGTCGTCTTTGGCTTAACCGGTGGTGGCGCTTGTATGTCACCTGTATTCTTAGTAGTCATCGTGGCGATTATTCTCTTAATGCCTATTATTTTGGTGTTTGTGACCCTCCTCTGGGGTTTAGCCGGAATGATGGCGATTTATTACCCCATGGTTCCCTATATTATCTATTTGTTTGCCGTCTTTGGATGGCTATTAATTGTATTAGAAGGTGTGGTTGCTGCACCAATTATTGCTATTGCGCTCACCGTTCCTTCAGAAGATGATGTAGGTAAATTAGGCGCTACCGTTACCCAATGGATTGCAGTCTTTATACGCCCTGCTTTAACGGTGATTGGTTTTATTTTAGCAGCTCGACTCTTTATTGCATGTATGCAATTTTTCTCGAACACGTTTTTATCCACACTTACCGGACAGTTACCCGGCTCTAGTTTATTTGCCGCGATTCCACTACTGGCAATGTTTGTCAGTACCGTAGGTATTTTAATTCAACGTTGTTTTTCAGCAACTTACTTAGTTCCAGATCAGGTCATTCGTTGGATTGGCGGTACGCCAGATGATACTAGTGCTGGAGAAGCCCTTTCTGCTGCTAAAGGCGCTACTGAAAAAACACAACAACAAACCGGTCAGGTTATCTCGCAAACTGGTAAAGCAATTTCCAGTTCTGCCAAACAAGGTGCGCAAGCTGCTGCCAGCAGTGCTGCCAAAGGGGGAGCTTAATCAAAATGCGTTACCAAAATTGGATTTTAGCCTCTGCACTATGTTGTGTACCCGTAATCGTAGCCGCTGCACCTCCAGATCTGTTAGCAGGCACCGATACCCAAAGCGATGCCTCCCTCTATTATCTAGGTCTGATTTTTGGCAACGTAGGCACCGTCCTTCAAGGGACCGGGACTATGGTTTTAGGAAGTGTTTTTAAAATTTATAATGCAGTGATTCTGTCACTGGGTTTAGTGACTGTTTTATACACCATTTTAATGTCTACCCTGCATACTGCCCAAGAGGGCGAAATGATGGGGAAAAAGTTTTCTTCCCTGTGGATCCCCTTAAAAGCTGGTCTTGGGATCACCATGGTCACCCCATTAGCCAGTGGCTATTGTTTATTCCAGATGCTAACCCTTTGGATTATCTTACAAGGGGTAGGTGCCGCCAATCAGTTATGGGGCTCTGTATTAGATAATGCGATGCAAGGCAACAGTATTAAACCAGTTGAGCCTAGCTTTGAAAAAAAATGGAATGCATCCCCTCCTGATATCTGGATGATGAGATATAAAATAACCGCTCAAAATGTCTTTAATGGTTTAGCTTGCAAATATGCTTATCAAAAAGCACATGAAACCATTACTGCTAAAAACAACGCGCCTGCAGATCCTGCAGACCCTATCCCCAAAGCTATCACTCCTCTTCCTTTAAAGGGCATGGCAATGGAGATTAAAACCTATATTGCAGAAACTATGGCTAATGAAACCCCTACAGGTACCATGCGCGTCGCTATTGGGATTGAAGGAAATGCAGAATATGCAACCATCTGTGGTGTGCAACAAAATTTACAATATAACGTTGCTGGCATCAAAAGTAATACCAACACTTCCGGTAGCGCAGAAAAAAGCGGTGGGATTGCAGGGGGAGCTGCAGCAGGTGCTGCTGTTGCAGGCCCTATTGGTGCAATTGGAGCAGTTGCAATTGGTGGATTAGCAGATATCATGACCCGCACTTATTTACCTGCGCAATCCTATATCAATACAGGAGTCACTAAATCTAGACCAGATATTGATCAAGCGCACGCTGCAGCCCTCTTAGCCATGGCCCAAAATATGGACAATGCCGCGAAAGAAGCAGTTTATACTAAACCGACAGAATACGCCCCACCTCCTGGTTTTTTTAAAGAAGCAGTAAAAACTTATTATAATGCTTTACAAAGCAAAAAATTCATAGATGTAAGCGGTCCAGTGCCTATGGATGAATTGCTCCCTGAACTACATACCGACACCGGAGACCGCTTAGCCAGTGCCCGTCAAGGTGGTTGGTTATATGCCGGGAGTTACTACTTTAACCTTATCTATCCGCCTAATAGCAAAAAAAGAATTGACGCCCCAGCACATAATTTTGATATCACAGAATTAGAAAAGATTAATATGCTGACCATGACCAATAAAGATTATGCGATTAGCGAGCCTATAAAAACTGGTCCTATTAGTCTGCCTTTCTCAATGCCTTTAGCGAATGCTACTGACCTCTACATAAAACAAAGCATTAACCCCGAATCCTCTCCAGTAGAAAAAATCACCCCTAAAGAGAATCCACGCCGTAGTGGTAAAAATGTTTTTATAGATGCGATTCGTGATAGTTTAATGAGTAATGTTATGAAAACTATTGACTCCATCACTAAAAGTCATGGCTTAGACCCGATGATGTCTATGTCTATCTGGGGTACCTCCCTGATGGTTGATACTGAAATTGCTTTCTTTGCAGTATTAGCAGTATTTATTCCATTAGCAGCAGTTGGTGGTGTTGCTTCTTCCGTTAACCCTGTGTTTGCCGCTATCATTAATGCGGTGATGACTATTGCGCCTATTATTTTGATGATAATCAGTACCCTCTGGTCAGCGGGTGCTTTAATTGCCATCTACTTACCGATGATTCCCTATTTGCTGTTCTTTTTTAGTGCCATTGGGTGGTTTTTGGCTGTCATTGAAGCTATCGTAGCAGCCCCGTTAATTGGCCTAGGACTCACCTCCCCTTCTCAAGAGCATCTAGGTAAAGCAGCCCCTGCGATTATGCTGATTACGAATGTCTTTTTAAGACCTTCACTGATGGTTTTAGGCTTCATCATCGGTAGCCGTCTCTTTATCATTGGCGTAGACATGCTACATTTTAGCTTTGATGCTGCCGTAAGAACACAGGTTGCAGATCTTACAGCATTTGGTGCCATTTTAATCATTGTAATGTATGTCTCTTTAGCTTTAAGTATTGCAAACAAAGCTTTTGCCTTAATTCACGTTCTCCCTGATAGAGTATTACGTTGGATCGGCGGTCAAGTCGAACATTGGGGTCAAGAAGCCGGTCAAGCAGTCCAGCAAACTCAACAAGAAGTCAAAGGCGCAGCCGATGCTACCGGCAAAACCATGGGCGAAATCGGCAAAGCCGCCATCAGCACCGCGCAAGAGGCCGGCAAAGCAGCCGGAGATACTGCGAAAAGCGCTGAAGGTGGAGGGGCCGCTCCTGGTGGTGAAGCTGCAGGTGGTGGTGCCAGTCCGCCTGCCGGTGGTGCCGGTGGTGCCGGTCCCACTACAGGCGGCGCAACCGATGGTAAAGGCGCAACGGCAAGTTTAGGAAAAGCTATGGGTAGTAGCCTCGGCGGTGGGGCTGGCGGCGGAAACGATGACAACGATTCCGATGATAGCAGTAGTAGCTCCTCCGGTGGTTCAAGCAGTAAAGGTGGCAAAGGTGGCGGGAAAGGCGGCGGTAAAAGCGGTGGCGGCAGCTTAAAACCTCAAGAAAGTAAAGATGATGATGACTTTAAGCCTGACTTCGATGCTGACTATAGTGGCGATGAATATAAATAGGATCCAAAGGTGAAGCATAAAAAGCATTTACTGACGCTACTCTTATTATGCTTTCCTAGTTTAGTCTGGGCAGAGTTGCCTGACTTATTAAAAACTACAGATCAGAATACTGACCTTTCCATTAAATACCTTGCTATGCTTTTTGGACCGGTAGGTACCCTACTGCCTTTCACCGACTCCATGCTAGGGTCTGTATTCAAAGTCTTTAATAACGCGATTCTGGCGATGGCCACTATTGTCGTTGGGTATGCAACCATCATCTCTACCATCAGTACCGCCCATGAAGGAAACTTAATGGGGCAAAAGTTTTCTGCAATGTGGGTCCCTTTTAAAGCCCTTTTAGGCATCGCCTTAATCACTCCCACCAAAACCGGCTATTGTCTGTTTCAAATCTTTACGATGTGGATTATCTTACAAGGGGTCGGCGCTGCTAATCAGATTTGGGGCACCGTTTTAGATAAAAACATTCAAGGCGTCAGTTTACTGCCCATCACTAAATTTACAGATCAAGAACAAAAAGATGCCCGTAATACGGTTGAAAATATTTTTAGAGCTGCCGTCTGTAAAGCAGCCTATGTAGAAGCACAACGAAAACTGATTGCCAAAGGCACAGATTCTATCGCGGTTTTAGGGTTGGATGCAGAAGAAATAAAACCCCATATCTTAAGCAACAAAAGCATAACCACGATTGGAATTGGAATACAGGGTGATACCGCCATCACCAACCAATATCTCTGTGGTTTATGGGAAGCTCCGACTTTTTATTCTGCGACAGCGAATACAAATCAGATCCAAAAAATAGCTACCCCTTATGTTGTTCAAGGTAAAGCTGCTGAATATGGTCCCGCTACCAGTCTACATATGCAATTTATCATAGATACTTTTGAGATATTTGGCGATTCTGCAAAAAACCTGGTCACCGCTAAAACACAAGATTGGATCCCCCTCCCCGGCCTCATCAAAACACAGACCCAAAAATATCTGATGCTGCTCTCTAATTTAAGAGTAATAAAACTCAATAAAAATAATACGCAAGTTAATGTACCTTTAAATACTTTACCAAGTAATACTGCAGATCCTGATGTAACGACTAACCAAATGCGTAAAGCAGGTTGGTTAGTAGCAGCTACGAACTATTTTGACCTGGTCTATCCCCGTAACCAAAGTAACTTTATGTTACCCCCTGCTCAAGTGACTATTCCGGGTTTTGATGCTTTAAACAAACGCAGTACTGACCTGTCACAACCTGCCTTTTTAATGCCTACCTCCTCTGATGGTACACAAATGCCATTAGCAGCACTGGTAGAAATGTATATGACTAAAGGGGACGCCAGTGCCTCAGAAGCCAGTTTAACGGCATTAGCTAACGCTCAGAATACGAGTAAAAATCACAGTATTAATGATCTAAAAAGTTTTTATCAAGACAGCTGTGCAGGATTAGCGCTGAACCAAATTGAAAAAATCACTAATCGTGATAACACTTTAGACCCCATGCTCTCCATGAGCCAATGGGGTACTGGTATGATGCTGGATTGTGAAATTTCACTTTTTGCGGTTTTAACCGTCATTATGCTTGTAACACTGGCTGGCTCCTCTAATACAGGGGGCAATCCTTTTGCGATTGCCATTATGACTGCAGTCATGGTGATCGGCCCTATCATTATTACCATCCTCACCTTGTTATGGACCGCAGGAGCTGCGCTTGGGATTTATTTACCTGTGTTACCCTTTATTACCTATTTGTTTGCCTCCCTCGCCTGGTTTATCGCGGTGATTGAAGCAATGATTGCAGCGCCATTAGTAGGGGTAGGTTTAACCGCCCCTTCTCATGCATCGGACCATTTAGGAAAAGCAGCACCTGCTATTACCTTAATCGCAAATGTCTTTTTAAGACCCACCTTAATGGTGATTGGATTAATAGTGGGTGGAAAACTCTTTAGTATTGGGTTTGGGGTTTTACACTTTACGTTCGCTGCAGCTGTTAAAACCAATGTGGCCTTAGTCACATTCTTTGGTGCTGTGGTACTTGTGGTACTGTTTGTCTCTTTGTGCCTATCTTTGGCCACAAAGTGTTTTTCTATGATTTATGTATTACCAGATAGAGTCATGCGTTGGATCGGCGGTCAAGCAGAAAGCTATGGCAGAGAGATTTCTAGCGAAATGAAGAGCGTGGAACGCCAAGGCGAAGCTGCCACCAAGCAAGTCGGTGATGCCTTGGGAAGTCTGGGTAAAACAGGTATTGCTATGTTAGAAAGTGCACGTGAAAAACAACAAGCAGCCCTGGAAAAATTCAAAGCGCCTACTGCTGAGGATATCTCAAAAATGGATATCCATCAGGCCACTGCTATGAAAGAAAGAATGGAAAGTAATGAGAAGGAACTCAATACCAGTATATTTAAAGGGCATGATAAGGATACCTTGCAAAAAACACAAACCGCCCTGGAACAGCTCAAATCTCATATTGAAAAAATGCCCCTGGCAGAACGCGGAAAACCCCTTACCGATGATAAGATTAACAAACTTAATAAACAGGGACTACAAAAAGCCAAGACCCATATTGAAGATACATTACGTCATTTACGTAAAGCTGGAGCCACAAAAACACTCATTGATGCGAATGAAAAGGCACTCAATACAGTAAATGATCGCCTCAGGAGAAGCTAGACAAAAAAAAAGGAAGACCGAAATCTTCCTTTTTTAAAGTCAGTATCGATTACACGCCCACTCCCACTCTAACAGCTGGAGCCTGTCTTGAAGGTGCTAATTGTTGTGGTGCATTTGCTGCATTAACAGCAGCTGCTGCACCATAATCATCCTCTTTTTCTTGGCCTTCACCAGGACGCCCCGTAAACTCTTCAAGACGATTATTGATACGATTCTGTGCCTCTGAGAACCACGTTTCAAGCCAGTTCGTATGTCCTGCAGCACGTGCATCAAAACCTGCACTAATCAGATCCATCATTGGTGTTGCGCCAAGGATAAACGCTAGAGATTTAATGGCATACAACATCACAGTTTGTTCGCCGTTATAATGCTGCTGCTGTTCCAAGGTTGCTGGAAAGCTAGAAGCCTTTGGTTTTTCGCCAGTCTTTTTAGCTTGTTCTGTACGCTTATCACGTGCAATCTGAGCTAAACGCTCAATAGTGCCTTCTAAGGCTGTATCAAGCTCAGCTTTAGCGTTTAAACTTGCAAGGTTCGCATGGTCTAAGACTAAATTAGAGAGCGCTATTTTATCTCCCTTTAAAGCCTTTTCTAAGGCCTTTTGATCTTCAATCTTTTTCAATTGTAATTTTTGTTTTAATTGATTATATTCACTAGTCGTAAAAATATTTCTTAAATTCCAATGCTTATCAAGGCTGGCCCATAAAGCCTGCTGATCGGCTGACGTTAAAGTCAGTCCCAGATTTTTAGCATTAAATACTGCTTCCGCTTTCTGTAATTTTTCTCGAGTTTTCGCCATTGAGCACCTCTCTTGGTTATCTTTTTCTTCCTTCTTCCAGATCATTACACCATAGTCTTTGACCAAATGCAATAACTGAGTTAACGAAATTACTCAATAAAGATCCTCTTGCTTGTAATCCCGCCTTTTAAAGGCGATGATACCCTCAAAACACATTCAGATCTCCTATATTAAATAGGAATACGACTACATTTGGGAGTATATGCCCGTGGATATGGATTTAGAACAACAAACGCCGAGTACCCCCAAAGGCGGACGTCCACGACGATATAGTATGTTTTTTCTAGGATTGGCTGCTGTGGTTCTCTTGGGTCTGGTGATGTTACACAGTGTTTATCTGGCCATAGGGATAGCAATACTTAGCTTAGCGCTACTGTTTTTAGGTAGGAATTATTTACAAAAGTGGTATGAAAACTCAAAAACTACGGAGCTATCCTCGGCATCGGTGAGCCTTGACTCCCTGGGATCTGAGAAGCCAAAGGTAGGGGCTCATTTATCATCTCCCAATGGCACTCCTGGACAGCCGCATGTAGACTCGGGTCAACAACCCTATTCTCGCACACCCAAATCCGATGAACCTTCGAGTTCGACACCCCACTCCCCTGTGTAGTCGTACAAGCACTCAAGCTGAGTAATAGCATGGCTAAAATAACGCTACGCATGATTACTCCCCTCTGGTTGGTGGTTGTTGCTGTATAACCCTTCTTACGCGTGCTACAGGCTCTCTGAGCTCTGCTTGAATAGTTTTAGTAGGCACTGGTTGTGGCTCTAAGATACTACTATCCGATAATAAAAAGAGGTCTTTATGTTGTCTTTGGTATTTGGTCATAATTTTAAGCACCTCAGGCAGTAAATGAGGTTCCGCTTGTAGCTTTTTATCTAAAACAGGATGCTTAGCCAACTCACTACGTAATGCGCCATCACTCATAGGTACTGTAGTGCTCAAAAACGGTAATAAGACCCGAATCAGCTCTGGGGTATTCAGTGGCATATGAGGAAGCTTGCTTAATTTATTTAAGACCTCTAACTGTGTCTGAGTACGTTGTGCCAATATATCTTGTTGTGCGCGTATAAAGGTAGTCATTTTTACATTAGGATGTTCTGAGGTTACCTGCTCAAACAACGCTTGCAAAGTACGCAGTTCTAACATGGCAGCGAGTGATTTAGGTAGTTCTACGGGTGCTTTTAAATCATCGATAATCCCTAGGGCTAAGATTTTTTCATGGGTATCTAAAGCTTTTTCAATCAAAGTTTTACTTTTGATGCGCTCTTTAGGTTTAAAAGTGGCCACTACTCGCTTTTTAACCACACTTAAAGCATGGGTAAAAGCATGTGCCATTTTAGACAGATGTCGTTTAAATTTTTTATAATAGGTATTTTTTATACGATTTTTAAACCCATTCATAAAAGCTTTATGCAATCTAGAATGACTTTTAATCATCATGCGAATATATTTTGCCATAGACTGTTGATGTATTTTTTGTAATTTTAAGATTTTATGCATGCGATGACATTCTACAGCATCTAACACATCAGGGTTATTTTCCATCCAATATTTTCTATACCACATCGCAAGAAGTTTGGTTTCCAAATAATTAAGTGCAGCCAATACTAAAGTCGTTTCCAAAAGCAGTTGTTTTTCAAAAAACTTTTTATCAGAAAGTGATTTTTCCAATAAAAATTGTTCTTCTGCAAATTTTTGTTGCAAAGTTTTACATTCAACCTTTAAATGCTTACGTAGTATCTTAACTACCATCAACAATCTATAAATAGAAGGCGTAGGCTCAATAGGTAGGGTCCAATCTAACACATCATCTCCCTTGGAAGGGACATAGTCAGGATCTTGAAGACATTGTAATAACTCTAAAAAAAATGGTCTCAATAACGCACGAAACTCTTCTGCATCTTTTTCTAGTTTCCAACGATGATGACGATTCAATTTTTCTAAACGAAATAATACATCTTTAAAGTCTTGCGTGTTTTTAGCATCCAGAACTTTACGGTCCTCTTTATTTTTATATTCTTGAAACTCCTTACCCTTTGGAGTATCAGGGTCTACATGCGTCTTCCCTCCCCCCAAGGGATCTCCGGGAGAAGTCAGGGCTGCTACAAAAATAGAAAGTATGCTTAACACGCTAGCACTCCTTTATACTATGCCATATAGCGTTTGATCACATCCGCTAATGTCCAATAAGGTGCCGGGCTAAAGGTACAAGCCAAATGCTGAATGCCCAATAATCTATCCAAAGGCCCTACCAGCTTATTCAGATGGAATTCTGCAACTTGGATCACATATTGTAAGGCCCCTTGATGCACTTCCCCAGTGAGTTCTGGAAAAGAGAGATATAATGCGGTCATAATCTCTTCTTTTAACTGTGTACTGTGAAAAAATGGTACCGCAGGCTTAGCTTGTATCACAGATAATACATTTGCATCCCCTGAAGCTGGAGCAACAGAACCTTTGAGTTGTTCTGGGGTAGTTGTCCCATAGGTTTGAATAAAATCAATCAATGTTAAATCTGGTTTTTTAGTGCGCACTTCATTAAATCGATTATTCAAGTTATCTAACTCTGTTCTAACCGATAACCAATTAGGAGCCGCAATTAAACTTTCTGGCCCTATTTTAGGGTGTTCTATGGCATGCAACTTAACCCCTACGACAACATGAATCATCTTGTTGCGTAACTCAGGCGCAATACCAGGATACACAGTGTCGATTTCATGTGCGATAGCATCTATAAAGTTTTTAACATGTGCAGTAAACTGTGCATCAAATAATTTTAATACTCCAGGATTATATAAGCTCTTATAGTGTCCATATAAGATTTGTACTTTTTGATGTAACTTACGAGCCAATGCAGAATCAGGTTTAATCGTCGATTTACCCTGCATTGCTGCGAGCTCTCCATTGAGCCACCATTCCCCAATCATACGTAAATCAAAATATTCTAACACAGCCGTAAATAAGGCATTACGCGCCATTTTTTTAATAGCTTTTTTATCGGTGAGCGTTTTAGCATTATCTAAAGTAGCATTATACTTAGCTAAAATAGGTGCGGTGAGTTTTTCAGGGAAATTAGGTAAATTTAAACTTAACAGTTGGACAGATAGCAGCTGATAGCGTTCTTCTGGAGTTTGTTTTACCAATTCCTTCCAGGTATTATCTTCTAGTTGATGCAACTCAAAGGAGAACACCAATAAATCCACCCAAAATCGTCTTAAAACCGAACAAAACCAACTACTCTCTATTTGGTCTTGTACAATAAAATCCACGACAGACTGGATAACAGGCGCACCAGTTGTTTTAGAAGCAGTTGATGTTTGTGTGTTCATTATGGTTCCTTATCCGTTATGTCTCATGCTCATGCCATGTTTAGATCTATTACTCATATCATCACGTGGGGATTCTTGTTTAGGAGGAGTAATCTCAAATCTTGTGGCACGCGCTGCAATAGTATTCAATGCATCTTCGGTTCTCTCTCCCACCACCAATTTTCCAGAATCTATTAAACCATTCACTTTATCCATGACCGCCATAAAATCTTTTTTATCTTCCGCTGTTAAGCCGCCCTTATATCTACTCTCTGTACTGTTTAAAGCCCTAGCTAAAAAACAAAGCTCGTCTTTAATATTAGCTATATCCTTTCCTCTATTTCCTCTAATAGCTTCCCTCAGATACCCAATAGACTCTTTGATATCAACGCATTTCTTTGCATGCGCCTCTACAAATTTCGTGGACTGAGAATGTTGAAAAGATACTGTAGACAATGAAGAATATGTTTTTTGAGAAACACTACCTATAGAGCTTTTGCTCTGCGACCTTGGAAGCGCCTGAGGCAGATTTGCATCCTTACCGCATTTATTGTCAATATTCTTTAATTCATTAACAACAATATTTAAGTTTTTAATCACTGAATCATACCTAGTCATAACCTCCGGACTAACGCCTTTCCCCTGCAACGTCGCGCCACCCAATGCCATACCAGCTTCTTTTTCTAGAATGCTCTGCATCATTTTAATCTGGTCCAATAAAGATCTTGAGATTCCATAATCTGGCACATCTTTATAATCAGGGTGTGTTACTCTTTTTGTGGAGTGCATTAGTTGACTAATTTCTGTTATTGCAGCAGATGGATTACATGGATTCAAATCTAATGTTTCATTTTTCCCACCCGGACCTTTAATATTAATCCTAGCAATATCATCAATCAAAAAAGGCATGCTAGCCTGTAAATTTTGAAACGCATTACTTTGCACCAATTTACTTAAATCAGCCGCTAATGGCATAATAACCCCTATAAACCCTTTTTTCTCTCTTTTGTAGTTTAGGCCATTATGATGATTTTATGTTGCGAAAAAAATGCGTGTATATGTTTAGACACAACACCAGATTAGAACGCTCTTTCAAGAATTAAGTGCAAGTGCATACCTAGGCACTAATTGCGCAACCCCTTTCTTTCTTGTTCTACTTCTTTTTGTACTTGCTGCTCTGCTGCTTCCAAAGCAGCAAAAGCCTCTTCTTCATTTTGCTCAGCATTGCTACCCAACTCTACCTTTTCCTTTTGCTCTGCTGTTTTCTCTACTGTTGCATCTACCTTAGCTTCTATAGTTTGTTCTTGTGGTGCTGGCGTTTCCGCCCGATGTACCGATTCCGCAGCCACTACAGGGGCAGGCCCTTCTACCGGAGTAGGAATCGGAATAAAGGGGTTGAGTTCAGGATTGTTCTTCAATAGCCCGTCCACTATCGCCTGCACACCTTCTTGCTGTAAAGCGCCTTGAATAGCTGCTGCATTATCTGAATTACTCACAAAGTCGTTAAACAGCTTTATTTGATCTGATCCAAACTTTTTCTGGTTCAAAAACGAATTCAGATATATCGTAATATCATGCGCATCTCCTCTTGGTCTCTGGGGTGTTGACGCTGACGGCTGCGGAACTACCGGTTCTTGTACTGTTGGTTGTTCAGGCACAGCCGCAACGGGTTCTGGAATTTGAGGTTCTACTGCGGGAGCTGTTTCTTCTGGTTTTGATGCTTCTGCTTCTGATTGTGGTTCAACTTGTGCTGGTCCTGTATTTTCTACTGGAACGTCTGGAGTATCAGCACTTACAGAGCTCTCATTATTTTCTAGTGCCTGTGCACCAGCTGCTGGCTCTTCAATTTTTCCACCCTCATTCTCTGCCTTCATTTCTTCTTTTTCTGGCTCAGGCGCAGGTTCTTCTGCCCCTAATTCTACAGTAGCAGTTCCCATTCCCCCATCAGGCGGCACAAACACATCTTGTTCAGTAAGTGTAGCTTTTTCGGCTTCATTGCTTTCTAATTCTGGTTCAGTCTTCACTTCAGGCCCAGGTGTATTAGTCTCCAATTGAGGTCTATCAGTTGTAGGAGCAATTTCCATAGTGGAGGAAGGCTCTTTAGCACCTAATCTATTATCCCACTTATCTTTCAAAAACATTATCAGATTAATAAGGGCTTTGATCAATTCTATTAAGTTTCTAATGAATTCTTCAATAGCCCAGGCAATCATGTCACCAGCATTACTAGGCTTCGCGTTTATTTCGAGATAGTTAACCTTCTTTACTGCCGCCATCTCCGTACCCAACTTGGCTTTTTGTGCATCAGTAGGTGCACCTTTTATTTCTTTTAAAGTTGCAAGAGGGGCTGCTACGATATTTAACTTTTTTTGTTGTTCTTCTGCACGTTTTTTTTGTTCTTCTGTGGTTTCAGGCGCATTTTGGACTGCCGTTAATACAATATGAGCCTGATCCACCGCCTTGAGTCCATCCACTGCTGTTCCTGATGCATCAGCTCCTACTGTCGTTAGAATTGCAGGGATCGCTTGTTCTGGTAAGGTAGCAGTCTGTCTTTCTATCGTTGCTGGTAATTCATTAAAACTTTCGGTTGTCTCTTTCATCCGCCCAAACATCCTGCCTTGGCGTTGTGCATCTGCGATACCAATAGCGGTTCCAGTCAGAACCTCACTAGCACCTTGAGCAAGAGAGGAAACTACAGAGGAAACTCCAGAAGAACCTCCACCGTCAAAAATCCCGAAGATGAAATCCAAAAAACCCATACCTACACCCTTTTCTCCTACTACTTATATTGTGAGTATAAGACAGCTCTAGAAAACCAGGTGTTCTACTTTTGGATATTGGAGTTAGGTCAACATTAGGCCTTAATCAGACTCATCTTCCGTATCAGAGTCATCTACTTCTGAGGATTCAGCACCCTCATGATCTTCAGCATCATCCTCATGATCGTCATCATCATCCTCATCGCTGTCCTCTTCTTCCTCATCCTCACCCTCTTCTAGTGCATCTTCCAGCATTTCTTCACTGATGATACCTAAAGGACGCTCGCTGGCCAAACGGGCCGCACGGGCGTTACTGAGTAAGAGGCTATCTATAAAGTCATGGATGGCTTCTGCAACCCCATGTGGGTCAGGGTCTAAAGTAATGGCAGGTGGATAGTAGGTGGATTTCACAATTTCTTTCATCAAGTTATCAGCAACCGTCACCGCTTCTGCTTCTTGTTTACCTAACATACGCTCAATATGAATCAACGCATCTCTGGTCTTCACTTGTGGCAATAATGGTTCACTAAACTCGGCATGTTCATAAGGAGGCACCAACTTGGTCGCCATTTTGGATAACACCACACGGGTAAAGGCATGAACTTCACCAGTACTACCTTCTTCAAGTTCAAAAGGTGTCACACGTTTTTGACGACGCAGTTCGTTTTCTAATAAAGCCACTAAAGCAGCCGTTGCCTGTTCGTGATAAGGAAACCCTTCATTATCTACAAAGGCTTGTGCGACAACATCAATATCTTCATTCGACTCACCCGGTAAAATTCTAAAATACGGGTCATTATAGACTTGGTTAAAACGACGTAATCTACGATCTAAAGTCACTAATGCAAGATCACTGGGTTTTTCAACACATAATAACTGGTTTACCTGTAATTCTTTTACGGGCTTAGGATTTGCATAGAACAAACGGGCTCGAATAATATTAGAACGATAGAAGATATGGGCATCCCCTTCACGTTGGTCTTTCAAATCTAATAAATCTAAACGTTGTCGTTTTTCTGTTGTCGCAGACCGAGAGTCCATATAGTTGGTCGTAAAACTACCAGGATCTGTCTGGAAGCTCTGTGCACTGGTCGCATAAGTTTCACCAGCGGTTTTGTTAAAGAAGTCCCAAGTTTCACCAGGATCTTCCAGCTTCATACAAATCTTAATATTTGTATTCGCACCAATAGAGGCTGCTTCTTCTTTACCTGCTTTTTGGAAAGCCGGTAAATCCTGCCCTGCGAAAATCGCACAGAACCCTAAGGAACGTGCCTGTGCAGGCACTACCGCAAACCCTTTTACCGCATAATACCCATACTCATCCATGATACATACATAAGGACTAGGAGAAGTCGTTGGTTTACGTTGAATCACATCTCTATAGGTACCTTCCACTTGGTCCCCTAACCCAGAAGCCATCATCGCCTTTAAGGAGGCCACAATCACTTTACCCAAGTTGGACAACTCTTCTACGGACTTTTCTAATGCTGGCAATAACACAACCATGATACGGCGATTTAAAACCACATCCTTAAAGTCCACTTCTGCCAAGTTGGTTCTAATAATATGCCCATAGGTATCAGCCAAGGAGTTAAAGATACGGGTCAACTGCATGATAATAAACCCATGCTGTTCCCGTACTTCTGAAACCTGGTTACCCTTACGCGAAGGGTTATACCCCGGCAAGCTTCCTAAATAGTTATTTAAAGGATCTAAAACCACCGAAGGCAACGCATCCAAAGGCACCGCTTGTGTATCTGAAACCGGGAAACGCTTATCCACCACAATTTGTTCAAGTTTTTCTAAAGCAAAATAATTACGAATGGTATTAGCATCTAATAAAATATGCCCTTCATCTCGCATGGCCACCAAAACTTTTAAAATAGATTCTACGAAAGAGATCGCACGTCCCTTCCACATATCTCCACCCTCTCCACTCCCACCAGAGTCCATCAGAGAGACAACCAAGTTACTTAACATACCTGAAGAACCCAACGCAAATGGGTTCATGGTATTAGATAAACGGGTTTTTTGAGGGCCCATAATATCACGAGCACCGGTCATAAAGTTCACAAGCAATAAATCATCATCACGACCCATACGACGGACCATTGAGAATACTTTCGCATACAGCGAGTTATCCCCTTTACCGTCAACATAAATAAAGCCAGAGCCTTGCACCAAGGAATTAAAGGCCAGTGATACCAAGCCTTCAGTTTTACCAGAACCTGTAGATCCAAAGATTAACAAGTGGGTACGCATATCATCATTCGTCGCCCACAGCTCTTTTTTAGTATTTTGTTCATTTCCTAAAAAGGCTATCCCCGCCGCCTTACGTGGGGTATCTGTTCCCGGAATCGTATCATTATAATCTTTGCTCTTACTGATAAGTGGCATCTTCATCGGTAACATCACGCGCCGTGTGGTCACAAAAAGATACTCACACGCCCCCACCAAAAAGCTCACATCTGCCATATAAGGCATCACGATCCCAGTTCCCGCACAACACCCTAATATCATTACCGCATAATTAGGATCCGACAAAAACTCTGCCACCCGAACCCCTAAGGGACGGGTGTCACGGGCCATCTCGCGGGCGCCGCGCTCATGTTTGGCTTCTAGACCTCTAAAACTTTTCATGTAGACTCACCTTCAGCTAAGGTTTTCTCTTCCTCTTCAGACAATACGTATAAAATACCTGCGATTGCACGCTCTAACGCATTCACCGCAGCATCTACGACTGGATACGCCAAAGGTCTACCCATATTACGTTCAGCATGCCAATGCGCAAAAATACCACCTACTTCCGAATAAGCTACCTGACGCCCTACACACGAAAGCGTATACCATAACCGTCTATCCACCGGCTTAACCCATAAAAAGTCAGCAGAGGCTAAGACCCCATCTACACGAGCCAATTCTAATAAAGACGCCATGACTGTAAATACATAAGCATGTCTATCTAAAACACGCTTCACAACTTTAGAACCTTGGTGTTTTTTAATTAAAGCATCCACCCCATCGTAATCTAATCGGCCTTCTGCATAAGACTGAGACAATTGCGTTAACATCGCACGCGCAGTATCCACATCATGCTCAGCACGCGCGGCAAAAACCGCAAACAATGCCTTCGTATGCGGGGGTAAATGATTCACCCCTTTCCATAAAGACCCCAACTGTAAATAGAATACCCGCTGGGCATGCTCACGCAACACCGTCGCCTTACCCACAGCTTCGGCTTTCCAAGCTGCTTTATTAGAAGGCATACGTTCAATTTTTAACACCTTATGATGTTTTGCAAACTGTAAAGGTGTCATCGCCATAGCCCAAGGGCCCGTATGAATATCTTGTTTTACTAAATCTAATTTTACCACTGGCGCAATTTGAGGCCAGTTACGTTGTTCTTGTTTCGTTAAGCTTTCCATGTCATGGGCTTTATTAAAACGTAAGTTTAAATGCCCAAAAAATAAATGTGCCATACCTAGCAAAGTAATCGCCCCTAAAGGCCATCGAATAATGCTGCCTACTTTAATACTCAGCTCTGTTGCTAAGTTAGCATCCACACTGGAAGGAGAAAGTCCTTGTGTATAACGATAGAGCTCTTCATAGTTAGGTAAGAAAAAAGAAACCGCTGCTAACTCCCACTCTCTTACAAAAAGAAAGGCTGTCTGCAGTTGTTCGCTAAAGAAATACCAAACCCCCGCCCCAATAGCGAAGATAAGAAAGATGATCCACAGGATTTCCATGGAGTTGCGATCATCTCCTTGTCCTCCAGCTGCTTGTCCCATTCAGATCTCCTTATCCAGCCAATAGCGTATCTAGAGGAATAGCCTCACGCGAGGGTGCCGCATGATACAATTCTACTAATACATCTAATGCACACAATAAACGTAAGCTATTAGCCACTGTATCATCAAATTTGACTTTAATCCCCAAGATAGAACCCGGTGCTTCCTCAAAACTTAAGCCTAGCCCATACCCTAAACAAAAGGAACTTAGTTGGTCAGCTCTTCTCATCATCGCTGGCAATAACCCTGTTTCTAAAAAAACCTGTTCTATAGAGATAGGTTGGTTTCTCAAAGTAAATTGGCATTTCAAAAGTTCTGAGATCTGACCCAGCTGTTGCGAAATCGACATACAATTGACCTACCTTTAATCTATTACAAGCATAACTGTGCTCGCGCCACTTTTCTAATAATACGACACTTTCTCAAAGCTTGCGATTTTTGGATAAAGTACGTATAACAATTATAGAGATCTGGAGATTATTTATGAAAAAACCATTGTTGTTGCTTAGTTTACCAACTATACTTCTTGTCTTTGTAAGTGGTTGCTCCTCTGCTCCCACCGACAAAAGTATGTCTGCCGTGAGTGCAGAATCTCAAGCACAATTACTAGGTGCAGCACAATCGATTGAAAAATCTTTACTCAAACTGGCTGCAGCACAAGAAGTCCAACAACGCAAAGCTTTAGATATAGAACAACTGATGTCCTTACAAGGCGGCATGAGCCAACCGGTTAATTTAGATTGGTCTGGTCCTATTGCCCCCCTACTCCAAAAGATTGCAGATCTTGGACATTATCAATTTAAAGTTTTAGGCATAGAACCACCTTTACCAATTTTAGTATCCGTAACCGCCAAAGGCATTCCTTTAGCACAAGTACTCAAGGATGCAGATTTACAAGTTGGTAAACGTGCCGATATCATGGTCTACCCCTCTAATCGTGTAATAGAGTTACGTTATGCATCGATGTAAAACCGCATTATTATTACTTGCAATGGGGCTGGCAGGCTGTCAACGCTACACGCCTATTCTGGATACTACCAATATAGAACAGATAGCAGCCCTTCAAAAAGGCAATAGCGCTAAACAAGAAGTCAGTGAAATGCGTTTTGCGGCCCTTCGAGATGTTGCCTTAAGTATTGGCGCTCGAGGCGGCCTGGCTTCTCGTGCTAAGCAAATTAACAAATACTTAATGTCACAAGAGCGCACCCTAGATAGAATTTTTAACTTTACACCTTTAATGCTCGATGACAATGTCCTACCTCCTGTGCTGATTGAAGCCCGCAACACCCTAGAACAATCCAGTGGTGATGCCCTACGCTTCTCTGACAGAATTTATAATATTTACAGCCAAGCACGATTTGTCACGGCAGCACCGATTTGGCAAGATTATTTAATTATGCAGTATGAAACCCCAGCCCCGCCCGATCGCAGCCTATTACCACGTAATGGTACTGAACAAGGGATCTGGCAAGAGTACGTCTATCAAGGCTGGCAAGCTGGCTTACGTCAAGCAGACAATATCTTCAGTGAAAATATTGGCCGTTTACAAAGAGACATGAACGGCATGATTCGCTACAGAATTCTACTGGCACAAAATATGGTTTCTCAACCATTTGTGGCTAAAGTTGATATGGGTATTACAGGTGGTGGTAGTGAAATGGCCGTGAATGATCGCGTCCTTAAGATCACAGCCCATCCTGCGCTACAAGCTCAAGGTAACGATTGGAAAACGGAGATCTCACGATAATGGCCGATGAAGCTCCAGAATCATTTTTATTACCCAATGAACCTATTCGGTTCACTGTTGAAGAGATGGACCGCATGTTATTACATGCAACAAAGTTGGGTACCTCAGATATTACTATACAGACAAATGCCTGTGTTCTGGCTGAAGTCCATGGGCGTTTAAGGCATATTACCGCCCGAAAAATGTCTCCTGCTGAAGTCTCAGATATGCTCAATGCTGTTTATGGACCTAACGGAACCACACAAGTAGCTTCTGGCCGTGACGTGGATACCCATTATGAAATCAAACCCAGTCGATTTGAGCGTTATCGTTTCCGTGTAAACGGTACTGGTTGTCAGGTCGATGGACATGATGGTATTCAGATCACAATGCGTACCATTCCCAGTGAGCCGCCAGATTTATCTACGTTTGGTCTAGAGCCTGAAATTGCAGCTGCTTTTGCCCCTGAACAAGGAACCGTTGTTGTAACCGGTTCTACTGGTTCTGGTAAATCTACACTCTTAGCCTCGATTATTAAGAGCATTATTCAGGACCCTGAAGCACACCGTAAAGTTTTAACTTATGAAGCACCAATAGAATTTGTATACGATGCAGTTGAAGCTCCTACTTCTATTATTTCACAATCAGAGATTCCAAAGCATTTACCCACCTTCGCAGATGGCGTACGTAATGCTTTACGTCGTAAACCCCGATTAATCCTCGTGGGTGAAGCACGTGACCAAGAAACGATTGCTGCGGTGATTGATGCGGCGCTAACAGGACACCCGGTTTATACTACTTTACACAGTAACGGGGTTGCCGACTGTGTACGTCGTATGATTTCCACCTTCCCCGCTGAAGAACGTCATGGTCGTGCACTAGATATTCTAGAAACACTTAGGTTGGTTGTCTGGCAAAAATTGGTGCCTACCGTAGATATGAAACGCTGTGCCTTGCGCGAGTTTTTAGTGTTTGACGAAGAGATCCGAGATATTTTAGTGGACACGCCTATTGAGATGTTGGCTGCTAAGACACGTTTGTTACTCAAAGAACGTGGTCAAACGATGTTAGTGGATGCTCAGCGTAAACTGGAAAGTGGTATTATTTCTGACAAGCTCTATCGTATGATTGCAGCTGGTTCTGCCAGTGCAGATCGTGATTTAGGGATTGTCTCTTAACCTAAAGGAGTAACTATGGCGGTACGTGATCCCAGTAATGCCCATTGGCGCGACTCAGCGCGTACTCCTAAGTTTTTTGGGATAGATGCCTTTGCAACATTTCCGTTATTGTTGTTTTTCTTACACATAACCTGGAATACTTTTATCTTAGCGATTGTCTGTACCCTATTTTTTGGTATTTTGCAGCGCTTTGGATTTACGGTGCTAATCTTTAAACGTTGGGTCGTTAATTTTATTGGCGGCCCACAAAAGAAATCAAGATTTTAGTTATTGAACCAACAATCTGTCTAAAAGGTATATTATGGTAGACACTACCACTGCTGAAACTGTAGCTCCTCCCTCGCTTCCTGAAATAGAGTATGCGGGCCTATCTGCTGTTTTAGAGCGTAATGCCTTTTATGCGGAAAGCCATCGTAATATTTTACTACTGTGTCTCATCATGATTTTTATTATTATCGAATGTGGTGCCTTTGCCTGGCATTTACAAAAGACACAACCGACGCCTGAGTATTTTCCTACCAATGCAGACGGCGGAGCCTTAGAGATTACACCTTTAGATAGACCGCATATTAAAAAAGAAGAGATTTTAAGCTGGGCAACCCAAGCAGCTATTTCTACTTACTCTTTTACGTTTATGAATTATAAACAAGCGCTGCAATATAACCGCGCTAATTTTACTGCTACTGGTTATCGTCGTTTTTTACAAGCGCTCGCAGAATCGAACAATTTAGAAGCGGTATTAAAAAAACGTTTAGTGGTTTCTGCGATTGCTACCGGTCCTGCTGAGATCACAGCAGAAGGTAATGTTGAAGACATTTACACCTGGCGTATCAAACTACCGATGTTAGTCTCCTACCAAAGCTCACTCACCGATTATAAACAAGCGATTACGGTTACGATGACGATTAAAAGAATATCCAATCTAGAATCTAGTTCTGGGCTTGGTATTTCACAATTCATCGTAGAGAGTTCCTAAACTAAAATTGGAACACCACAAAAAAAGTCTTTATTACCTTGTCAGTTTGGAATTCATGATAGATACTTAATTTTATAAGTAGGCACACCTATTG
>CAZGDB010000009.1:43590-50002 GCA_964524705.1 uncultured Francisellaceae bacterium | reverse complement strand
TTGTTAGTTAACTAATACTATTTAACCAGAGTTACCCGCTGAATGCAAGTGCTTTGCGCAGGTTAGGGGGTGGGTAGGTGTTTTTTAAGATCTTCAGCGATCCAACGACCCCATTGTACATGACCAGCCTTAGTTAAATGCACGCTATCACAATACCAGCTAGCCACAGGATCTGATTTTTGTACTTTATCTAATAAATGCGTGTAAGAGACACCAGCAGTGTTGAGTGCTTGAATGACATAGGTGTCTTTAGGTTCATTCCCTAAAGCTTGCCCTAGGGTAGGGGTGAGGTAAATCATCACCTTAAGGCCTTTGTGTTTTAGATAATCTTGTAACCCTTTAAGCTTATTCGCAGCATCTTGGGCCACACGTTGGGCTTCAACGGGATTATGGTGAATATCAGGCACCTCATAACGGTAGAGGTTGAGTTGATACAAGGCATACAGTGCGAGTTCTTCTAGGGCAAATTTAGGTTGCTTAGCCCAAAAGGGTTGACCAGGTAACCGGGTAGTGCCTCTGTAAAAATCTCCTTCTGGAAAGGTCAGTACATAAATCTCAGCAGGGGTGAAGTCACAGGTCTGTACGAGCGCTTGTACATTGAGCACGCCCCAGGCATTGACGCCTGCATTGCCATTTTGAAAAGAGGGTAATGCGGTGTTGCTGGCAATATGGGAGAATAGCTCTGTATTACTAATGTAGCTACCGCCATACGTAACTGAATCGCCTAAAAAGAGGATTTTATGTTTTGGGTTGGTATCCCAATCGTGGTCTGCTCTTAACCCTTTATTATTAAAGGTTAAACGCGCTCCCCCAAAACGGATAAGATTTTGATTGGGTAATGGACGATACCCATACAGCGGATGGGCTTCATAGACCACCGGTTTTCCAAACCCAAAATAACGACCCGCTACGAATTCTGTAGTACCCAACCCTACTCCTAAAAAGAGGGCCCAAATGCCAAGACGTACGAGGAGAGAGGGAGGGTTTTGCATACTTTAAAATACCGTATATAAAAAAGGTGCTAGTGCAGAGGTTTGTGCAAAAATCATTAATCCCCCTAACAATAACAAAGTAACTACTAAAGGGGCCATCCATAATTTTTTACGTTCCCTTAAAAAAGAAAATAAATCACCTAACAGTTCTAACATCAGTAGGGTTTCTCCATATGTTGTATGGGACGTGGGGTGCAAGGTTTAAAATACGTGCCATTTTGTCGATTCAGTGTGCTTCTAAAAACATTAGCACTGAATAATTGACGTAAAAGGCCTATAGGCATGATTAGCAAAAAATAGACCACGATGAGTAATAATTGGGTTTGAAAATGCCCGATTTGTTCAAGCTTCCTTTTCCATGCCTTTTGAAAGGCTGCGCGCTTTGACATATTGTCCTACCCGGTTGATTAGTTTATGCATCATAAAAGGGATTGTCGCAATCGGCAAGCCTAGTTTACGGTGCGCTTTTAATATTAATAGATTTTGCTTCACAATGGTGCGCCAGTGCGCATTAGAGACTCCCCCTAAACGCATATGGACCCATAAACGAGAGATGGCTTTGCTTTTAAGTTGGTTTTTAGCCAGCAGCCGCATCATCCATTCTCCATCCGCTGCCGTTTTAAAGTTCAGATCGTAAAGGTTGGCGAGTGCATGCCTTCTTCGTACAAAAAATGTGGGATGTGGGGGCGCCCAACCACGGGCAAAGGCGCCTGGGATAAAAGGAGTGGCGTGCCAATACCGGATGAGCGTTTGAGTGGTGGGATGGACATAGGCAAGATCTGCATAACAAGCATCCAAGGTCGGATCTAAAAAGGCTGTTGCCACTTCTTCTAATACAGTAGGCGTTGCATAATAATCATCAGCATTTAAACAGCCTACAATCTCTCCAGTAGCCATTTTAATACCCTTATTCATGGCATCAAAAATCCCTTTATCCGGTTCACTAACATAACGGGTGATCAGACTTGCGTATTGAGCCTCTTGAAGGATAGCTAAAGTACCATCGGTAGAACCACCATCAATAATCAAATATTCCAATGCGGGATAATTTTGGGCACGGACACTTTCTAAAGTATCACGTAACGTGGCCGCTGCATTATAGCAAACCGTGATTAAGGTAATTTTAGGAAGCATCCAGCACCTGTGTGTAAATCTGAAGTTGTTTGTCTAACATTTCTTTGAGCGCAAATTGCGTTGCATATTGCTGTGCCTGATAACATAATGCAGGATAATCCTGTGTTTGAATGGCTTGCAGCATACCATGACTTAAGGCTTCGATAGAAGGTTCAGTTTGAAAACCATTGACTCCAGGTATGATAAATTCAGCTCGTGTACCGACCTTGAACCCAATCACAGGGGTGCCAACTTTCATGGCATCAAACAAAGTTAGCCCAAAAGTCTCTTGCATTAACCCAGGGTGGATCAAATATTGTGCCTTAGTGATATGTTTTAAGGTTTCTGTATACGGAAGGGGGCCTAAAAATTGAATCAAGGCTTGCGTATATTTTTTTTGTAAGGGTTCTAATAAAGGGCCATTACCTATCACTATAAAAGGGATATCTAATCCTGATTGGAGATATGCATCTAAAGCTAGTTCGATACCTTTAGATGCTTCTAAACGTCCAACTACTATAAACCCACGTTTTTGTTCTGGAGGTGTTAATGTTGAAAAAGGCGCTGGGGAGATCCCATTGTATTTGAGGACACAACGATCTGTTGAAATGCCTAAAGTGCTTAATAGATGTAATTGGGTTTTGCTTAAAACGATAAATTTATCAATGTGTTTTAAGACAGACCACCATTGATACCAGGTATAGGCTAATCCTAGAATTAAACTTTGTAGGCGACTTTGACGGTAGCACTTTTGTACAATCCCTGGCCAAAAGGATTTTTGTAAATAACAGTCTCGACAGAGTGGGTTACTGCGTTTATATAAAGTCCCGGCTAAACACCATGGTCTGAAGTTATGTAAGGTTTGTACCACTTTAGCACCAGCTTTTTGTGCTACCCAGGCAATTAAGGGCGTTAACTGAGGGACTGTATTATGAATATGGACTAGCTGAATCCCTTCTTGGCGTATTAAACGGTATACGCGTAGTGCATGTCCTAACGGAAACCATAAACTTATAGGTAACGTGAATGGTAGATGATCATTACTCACCGTATAAGTATAAACATTGTGTGCACCAATCAAAGTTTGCAAACCAACTTTTTCTTGTTCAAAGATGAGGTCTTCTCCACCAATAGCGTCTTGGCGATAGAAATTATGAACTAATAAGATCTTAGGACTTTGCGTTTTAGCCAGCATCTTCGTTATACTCTCAGCCTCATGCGTTGTAATAGAATAATGGATTATGGAACCAGAATATATTTTAGGGATCTCCGCCTACTATCACGATAGCGCGGCTGCGCTGGTGAAGCAAGGACAAGTCGTTGCGGCGGTACAAGAAGAGCGGTTTTCACGCATAAAACATGATAGTGCCTTTCCTGCACAAGCAGTGGCTTATTGTTTAGAGTCTGCAGGTATTACACCAGAGCAAATTTCAGCAGTGGTTTTTTATGACAAGCCTTTATTAAAATTCGATAGAATATTAGAAAGCCATCTTGCTTTTGCGCCCTTTGGGATAAGATCTTTTGTGACTAGTATGCCAGTATGGTTAAAAGAAAAATTATTTTTAAAACAAACCCTCAAAAAAGCATTAGCAGATTTATGGAAGGTGAAGGTTAAAGCTTTACCACAATTGTTATTTACAGAGCATCATCAATCACATGCGGCTTCTGCATTTTTTCCTGCTCCTTATGAGCAAGCCGCAGTGCTGTGCTTAGATGGGGTAGGAGAATGGGCCAGTACAACGCTTTGGAAAGGGCAGGGGAATACCCTAACCCCAGTGTGGCAGATTGATTTTCCGCATTCTTTAGGGTTGCTATATTCAGCCTTTACTTATTATGCAGGGTTTAAAGTAAATTCTGGGGAATATAAGCTCATGGGCTTGGCGCCGTATGGGGAGCCGCGTTATGTTAAACAGATTTATGAGCATCTGATTGATGTGAAGGACGATGGTAGTTTTGCACTCAATATGGAATATTTTGATTATGTGACGGGGCTTCGTATGGTCAATGCGAAGTTTTGTGCATTGTTTGGAGGACCTGCTAGAACTCCGGAGAGTCCGTTGTCTCAAAAGGAAATGGATTTAGCGCGTTCTATACAAGTCGTGACTGAAGAAATCGTTTTAAAATTAGCTTTTTCAGCACATGCCGCTACAGGGTTGGATAACTTATGTTTAGCTGGTGGTGTGGCCTTGAATTGTGTGGCGAATGGTCGATTAAAGCGAGAAGGCCCTTTTAAAAATATTTGGGTGCAACCTGCAGCTTCTGATGCAGGTGGAGCTTTGGGGGCGGCACTCTCGGGGTATTATGAATATTTTGGGCAACCACGTACTATTTTTAAGGATACGATGCGGGGTGGGTATTTAGGGCCTGAGTATAACTCTGAACAGATAAGACAGTCATTAAAAGCACAAGGGGCTGTTTATCATTATTATGAAGAGGCAGAGTTGTTACAAAAAACGGCTGCAGTGTTGGCTTCAGATCATGTGGTAGGCTGGTTTCAAGGGCGTATGGAATATGGTCCACGAGCCTTAGGTAATCGTTCGATTTTAGGGAACCCACGTAGTACGACAATGCAGTCAGTGATGAATTTAAAAATTAAATTCAGAGAGTCATTTAGACCTTTTGCACCTGCAGTTTTAGAATCCAAAGCATCTGAATGGTTTGCTTTTGAAGGAGAGAGTCCTTATATGTTGTTTGTAGGGCCTATTCATGCTGACCATCGTTTAGACTGTCAAGAAGTCACTTTTGGTTTGGATAGACTCAAAGAAGTGCGCTCCAAATTACCTGCAATTACGCATGTGGATTATTCAGCGCGTTTACAAACCGTGACTGCAGAACGTAATGAACGGTTTTATGGCTTGTTAACAGAACTTGAGGCCCAAACCGGATGTCCTGTTGTGATTAATACTTCCTTTAATGTCCGCGGTGAGCCGATTGTGATGACCCCTGAAGATGCCTATCGGTGTTTTATGCGCACACAAATGGATTATCTGGTTGTAGGTAATTATTTTATGGCAAAAAGTGAACAGCCTGCGTTTGCAGAAACGCAAGATTGGCAGCAAGTATTTGCTTTGGATTAAACCACGAGGTCAGTGTTGTCTTCTTGCCGTGCCACTAGTGGCGCTATGGGTGGATAGTTGTGTGGATATTAGGCTAAGGAATGCAGAGAAGAACAGTGCCTTGTGTTCTAGTCCTGTAATTCGAATGTCATGGTGATTGATGCTGGTTTGGAGTTTTTCGTTTTTGGAGATTGAGAAGCAGCGCATAGGTTATTAGAAATACCACAAGTGAACAACCTGCATTTGCAGCTATGCAAGATGGACAGCAGGTGTTCGCTTTAGATTAGACGGCATTACTATATGGATGTTGTCTGTGAGAGGTGGGGTGAAATTGCTGCTGCAGTTAGAATGAAGCCAGACTAGCGAATCATTGCTGGGATTGAGACGGCGGGTGCTTTTTTTGAACTGCGAGCATCACCTGTTTCTCTAAAGGGTAAGGGCGTTAGTTTAATAAAGTGTTTAGATTTTATCATCTTTTTAATTCCTAGTTCTTTTTCTATAGACCAAAATATAAATAACTTATTGATTTTATTGGTAAAAGTCATTCCTTTTTTATCGTCGGTCGATAAAATAGTCGAAAAGCACCAGAAGCCAAAGTTGACTATTTTATCGACAGTCGCTAAAATAGTCAATAATAAACTTTGGCGTAGCGACCTATGGCACCCTATCATCGTTATCTTGAAGACATGATTATTGAACTGTGTTTTCATGCTGGGAAAATGGCTTTTGTGTCTGGTCCTAGACAGTGTGGTAAAACCACAATGGCAAAATCTTTGTTGCAACAAAGAAAATTAGGAGACTACTATAACTGGGATGAAATAAAATTCCGACGACAATGGACAAAAGACCCCAGCGCCATTTTACCAACAATCCCATCAAGTGGCATAAAGCCACTAATTATTTTAGATGAATTATATAAAGCAAAACTATGGAAACGCAATTTAAAAGGTCTTTATGACACTCAAGAAAATAGTTGTGATATTTTGGTCACGGGAAGCGCGCGTTTAAATGTATATCGAAAAGGTAGCGATAGTCTCATGGGGCGTTATTATAATTTTCGTTTGCATCCTTTTTCTGTTGCTGAATTATTACAGGGACGTTATACATTAGCACCAGAAGATCTTATTCAAACGGTTTTTTCAAATTCTGCAATACACAATCAAGAGGCAGAACTAATTTTGAAAAACCTTTATAAATGGGGGCCATTTCCAGAGCCCTATTTTGCAGCCAGTCAAAAAACATTAAATTTGT
>CAZGDB010000009.1:21320-43580 GCA_964524705.1 uncultured Francisellaceae bacterium | reverse complement strand
TGGCGCCGTAACCGAATAGAAAAATTGATTCGAGAAGATTTGCGTGTTTTAAGTCGGTTACCAGAATTAAGTCAAGTGGAAATGTTAGCTAGCTTGTTGCCTGAGCGAGCAGCACAACCACTCAGCATTAAAACACTCAGTGAAGACTTGGAAGTAGCTTATACAACGGTTAAACGCTGGCTGAACTATCTCAATGAACTCTATTATGTCTTTTTAATAAAACCCTACGCGCGATCAATAGCCCGTGCTATAAAAAAAGAAACCAAGCTGTATTTGTGGGACTGGAGTGAAATTGAAAATGAGGGGGCTCGGTATGAAAATTGTATTGCATCCCACCTTTTAAAGTATTGTGATTATTTAACGGATACAGGGGCAGGCGTCTATGAGTTGCGATATTTAAAAAATAAAGAAAAAAAAGAAGTTGATTTTCTTATTTTAAAAGATAAAAAAGTATTTTTACCAATTGAGGTGAAATTAACAGATGAGAAACCGTCTGCCTCTTGGGGACAATTTATGAAGAGTTTGAATTGTGCCTATGGTGTGCAATTGGTCATGAAACCAAACGTCTATAAGATAATCGAATACCCATCTTATAAAATATTAGTAATAAGCGCTTCGACTTTTTTACAATGTTTGGTATAACGATGCCTGTTAGGCGTTGTGTGAAGTTTTTCAGAGGCGATAACTTCCCTGAAAGATGGGGGTGGTTCCTATCAGGTTTTTAACAGTATCAGTCTATAATAGGCACAAAGCATCTGTCATTTCTTTTTGATTATTCGGGTGTGTTAAACCACTTACAGTGGTGCATGTCGTCGTACAGCTATGAGTGGCGGGGGGGCAGTAGGTTGGAGCTCATAAGCTGGTGGCAGAGAACCGCTGGATTGATGGAAGAGCATTGCGCGCATGGCGGGCGTTATGGGTGGTGGCGGTGTATTGCGTAGATGTATTAATTCTTGTTGTAGGTTTGCAACATCACGTGTAAGTATTGCGTTCTGCGATGTGACAGATGCAGCTGGCAAGCATCATTGAGGCACCAAAGAGATATAGGGCAGCTTTGCCTGCGTTCCAATCAGGGGTTTGCACTGCGGCTGTTAGCAGGCAAATGCTGAGTGTGATCGGTATGCGTTTGAGCCAGTGCAACATAAGAAGGCTCCAGTGAGGGTGAAAGGGTTGTAATGGTGGATACTGGTAATCTTGCTTGACGTGCTTGTTCTCGGGCATTAATTACAAAAGGGGTAGAGGCAGCGCCTGTAATGAGCCCGCCAATCCAATATTTTGACCCTAGGATCATTTGTGTGATGAAAAAACCCGCACACGTTACTATTAGACCGAGCCCAATTTTTAAGGAGCGTGACACACCTAAATCCTTATTGTATTTTTTAGTACGCCCAATTTTAGGGTGCTTTCAGTACATTGTATAGTCTTTTCACACAGCGTTTTCTGGGCGTGCCTGTGGTGAGGTTGGGCCATAAGAGGATACATTCGTACTACTCACTCTGTGAGGGTGATGTCGGCTATGATGCTGGTTTAATCGTATGGGAGGGCGGTGAGTGTGTCTGTGGCTAATATTCTGTTGTTGTGTGGCTAACCCCTGTTCTAGTATTTTAATACTTTCTGTCATTTTATCTAAACGGGTATTTAAGGCCCATCGATCTAAAATGTGAAATGTTACTGCAGCAGACAGCAAACCCTGACCTAGGAAAAATAAACAATTTTGCAAAATTGTTGATGCTGTTGGTTTGCATGCTGAGGAAACTAAAGTGATGCCCATCACAATAGGGATGAGTTTTACATAGTGCCACATAGGTGTTTTCCTAAAGTAACGATGCGTGTTAGATCTCAGGATAGCAGGTGTCATCAGAAATACTACTGCAGCATTGCAAGGGAGCATCATTGGTAGCTATAAGTATGATTTATATAACTTACATCTTTGTTTTAACTTAGGATTGCGTTTTTTGAGCGATGTTTGATATAGTTTGTTTACCAACTATTTTCTTTGATAAGTAGTACTGTTTTGCCTCATTATACCCTTGATATGTCTTCACATGTGAAAATTTGGTTCAGTCCAAATCTTGAAGTGTTTATGCCGGAATTACACCAATGGCGTTTACGGGATCTGAGGGAGCGTTATCCTGATATAAAGATTGCTTTAATTTATAGTGAATGGTGTTTAGATGCTCAGGCGCAAAAAGCATTAGTCACCTTTTGTTGTCAATATAGAATTAGCGCCTATTCATTAGAAAAAGATAAGATATTTACGATGATGTGCGGTCGTGAAGGCTATCAGTTATATACCGATGCGTTAGCAGAATTAGCTGCCTTTAGATTAAAAAAAGGTGGTAATCTTGCGTCTGCGAGTGATTTGGTGCGTTGGCTTATTCCAACTTTACGTTTAGGGGTTTACTCAGATATAGATGTGAATATAACTGTGAAATCAAAATTTAGGCAGTTACAGTTTTATTCTGATACACCATTATTGCTGAATATAGGCAAAGACAACCGGACTTGTTGGAATGATATTATTGCCTTTTTAGGAGATCATCAAGAAAGGAGTGATATTTATAAGATCCATGCAAGTCTGAAGAAGGCTTATAGGGAGCCAGTTGCTTATTTACAGGGTAATATAGCATATTTTACAGAGTGTGATTATTTTTTTGGGGACGCTTTAGCGTTGCTGTTCAATTCTGAAGCGTATGTGCAGGTTGTGCAAACATTTACTGTTCCAAAATTAAGACAATGGATAGAAGATCACCTTTTGAAAAATTCTGAAATATATATGTACGCACATCATTTTATGAGGAATCTTTTAGAGTGCGAAAATCATACTCAAGATGCGCAATTATTTTTTGTTTTAGAGAAAAAAAGAATTTTGCGTGAGCATTTAGAATCTGGATTGATAGATAATGTTAAAAAACAAGAATTGATACAATATTTTTTAAGCATAGAAAATGTGTCAGATTTTTTAGAGAGCTATTTTTCTTATGTCCAACAACAAACACGTATAGGGTTGGTGACTTATTTTAGTGGAGCCCCGCATTTTATGTGTTTAAAAGAAAACAGGGCAGGGATGGCAAAATTTGCCTTTTGGAGACAGGGGTTTGAGAATTATTTTTCTCCTTTTTGTTCACAATCAGATTTAGCGTGGTTGCCAGGTGAAACAGGAAAAAAACGGTGGGAGCAGCATCAGGCGGCAGCGCTCAAAAGAATGCCGAGTTGGGTGGCACATCAGGTTGAATTATTACGCCATAAGCATGCTGCGCGGAAACTACAACGTTGGGTGCGTAAAACGGTTCAGCCTCAATTATATTCACAGCGTGTCGGGCGCTCGATTGTGTCTGCACAATCGAGTGCACAGTCCGTGGTTTCTGGGTTGTCGGAGGAGGCAGCCACAACGGGAGCATTTCTGAAAAAGTTAGTCGATTTGCTTTAGTGGGATGCAGGCCCTCTTGAATCCTCAGACCAAATACGTCACAATGCATCCGCCAGTCCCCATACACTGTGGATGCGTGAACCCCGCCAGGCCCGGAAGGGAGCAACGGTAACGTTTTTTGCAGGTGTTTGGTTAGGCTGGCATTATTTTTTTGCAATATATTCGCAAAAGGACTCGTGATGTCATATGTTGCGTTAGCCCGTCAGTGGCGTCCCCAGAAATTTGAAGCAGTCGTTGGACATACGTTTGCCGTACAGGCTTTACGGAATGCGCTGCTGCATAAAAAATTACACCATGCTTATCTTTTTACAGGGACTCGAGGGGTGGGTAAGACCACTTTAGCCCGATTATTTGCCAAAGCTTTAAATTGTACGGCTGAGCCGATGGTGGCGCCTTGTGGTAGCTGTACTGCTTGTGTGGAGTTTCAACAAGAGTGTTTTCCGGATTTTTTAGAAATTGATGCAGCTTCTCGTACTAAAGTAGAAGAAACCCGTGCGTTGTTAGATACCGTAGCCTATGCACCTCAAGTAGGGCCCTATAAGATTTATTTGATTGATGAAGTGCATATGTTGTCTACCCATAGTTTTAATGCATTGCTTAAAACCTTGGAAGAGCCGCCTGCACATACCAAATTTTTATTTGCGACCACGGAAGTGGCACGTGTACCGGCGACAATTCGTTCCCGGTGTTTGTCCTTTCATTTACAAGCTTTGCCCCCTGAAGATATTGCGGGGCAGTTAACGCATATTTTAGAAACTGAACATGCCACTTTTGAGCCTGCGGCTGTCATGCGTTTAGCGATACAGGCGCGCGGTAGTTTAAGAGATGCCTTGAGTTTGTTAGAGCAGGTCTGGATGCTGAGTTATCCTACTTTAACTTTGGCAGATGTGACCACCTTTTTAGGGGATGTGTCGCAAGAGAGTTTAGTCACTTTAAGCTACGGTTTTTTACAGGCTGATTGTGGTGCGGTATTAACCTTGGGGGAAGCTTTATTGGCCCAAGGGGATTTTGCGGCCTTGTTAGATCAATGGCTGACTTTTTTGCATACCTTAGCGGTAGCACAAGCATTACCAGAACGCAGTGCTTCTGTGGCTATACAGACTTTAGCCAGTTGTGTGTTACCTGAACAAATTCAAAATTGGTATCACTGGGCGTTACTGACCAAACAACAGCTACCTTTGGTGACCGATTACCGGCAGGCTTTAGATTTATGGCTGTTGCGCTCTACCATGGGGTTGAATTTAGTACACAGTGTCCCCACATCAAAGGTGGAGACCCTGGTTGCACAGGCACCTGCAGTAGTAGCGCCAGCGCCAGTTGCGGCAGCAGAGCCTGTAAAGCCTCAGATTCAGCCAGTGGTCACCACTACTATAGCGGTAAAGACAGGTTCAGATCTGGCTTGGATGGAGATAGTGCCTAGGCTCGCAATATCTGGGTTATTAAAGACGATTGTGGAGCAAGTAGAGTGGGTGTCACGGGTAGAGGAAACGGTGACATTGAAGATAGACCCACAGTTACGCAGTTGTTTGGATGAAGCCAGA
The DNA here is from genome assembly GCA_964524705.1 of uncultured Francisellaceae bacterium. GTDB lineage: Bacteria > Pseudomonadota > Gammaproteobacteria > Berkiellales > Berkiellaceae > CAZGDB01. The sequence continues at coordinate 38,609 of CAZGDB010000009.1, read as the reverse complement.
GAGCAGAAGTTAAAAGAGGCTCTTAAAGCGGTATTGGGTTTTAAGCCTGTCTTAATGTGGATAGAAGGGGAAGTGACGGCAACCTTTGCGCAACAGCGTGAGCAGTTGCAGGTTGCAGAAGCTGCCCAACGTAAGACAGCAGCCATGAGTGATACAGGAGTGCAGGATGTGTTGGCAGCGCTTGAAGCAGATATTGATACAGTGATGGGGTCAGAAGATGCTTAGTCCAGTATTGCAGTCTTTGTTAAGTGCGTTAAGACGGTTGCCGGGAGTAGGTCCAAAGACTGCACAAAGATGGGTTTTTCATCTTTTGCAAAGAGATAGACAGGCAGCAGCATTATTATGTGAGCGCTTAACAGAAGCTTTAGCAAAAGTGCGACAATGTACGCAGTGTCGCATGTTGTGTGAAACTGAGCGCTGTAGTATTTGTGAAGACCCTAAACGTAATGCGGCGGTGTTATGTGTGGTGACCTCCCCACAAGAAGTGTGGGCGATTGAAAAAACCGGTACGTTTAAAGGAATGTATTTTATTTTAAATGGCTGTTTATCGCCGATTGAAGGGCGTGGCCCCCATGAGATAGGGTTGCCCGCGTTTCAGGCACGATTAGAGGAAGGGGTTGCAGAGATTATTTTAGCTTTAAGCCCTTCTGTAGAAGGAGAGGCGACCGCTTATTATATTGCTGAGTTAGTAAAAGATTTATCAATAGTGGTTACCCGTATCGCTTTTGGGGTACCCTTGGGGGGGGATTTAGAATGGGTGGATACGCCTACTTTATCTTTGGCCTTATCTCAACGTACCTCTTGGCAAGCACAAGAATCGCTAGAGTTATAAATAATATTTTTTAGATATCATGCCAACAAGAGGAGACAATAATATGGTAGAGACACGTGGTTTTGAAAGTGATGTATCCCGATTATTACATTTGGTGATCCATGCTTTATATAGTCATAAAGAAATCTTTTTAAGAGAGCTAATTTCGAATGCCTCTGATGCAGCAGATAAACTGCGTTATGAAGGTATTGCACATCCTGAATATTTTGAGGATGCACCTAATACTGAAATCCAGATCGATTTTGATGAAAAGGCACGTACCTTGACCATTAGGGATAATGGGATTGGGATGTCTATGGATGAAATTGTTAAAAATTTAGGAACCATTGCGCGTTCTGGCACTCAAGAGTTTTTAAAATCTTTAAGTGGGGATAAAGCCAAAGACAGCGCTTTAATTGGTCAATTTGGGGTTGGGTTTTACGCTTCCTTTATGGTAGCAGATAAAGTTACGGTCTATAGTCGTCGTGCAGGGTTGCCTGCAGATCAGGGCGTATGTTGGGAATCTGAAGGCAAGGGTGAATATACTGTTGCGCCATATGTGAAAAAAGATCGCGGAACTGAAATCGTCATGCATTTAAAACCTGAAGAAGATGAGTTTTTAAACCCTATGCGTTTAAAGCACATCATTGTTCAGTATTCAGACCATATTACTGTGCCAGTATTGTTAAAAAATAAGGAACAGGCTGAAGGCGATGATGCCGCAGTGCATGCTGAATATGAACGTGTGAATCAAGCGAATGCATTGTGGGTGCGTCCTAGAAGTGAAGTCACTGATGAAGAATATATTAGTCTGTATAAGCATATTGCGCATGACTATCAAGATCCTTTATTGTGGTCCCATAACAAAGTAGAGGGTAAATTAGAATATACGAGCTTACTGTATATCCCTCAGACTGCACCACATGATTTATTTCATGCACAACAAAGTAATGGCGTGAAGCTGTATGTGAAACGTGTCTTTATTATGGAAGATGCTAAAACTTTGTTGCCAACCTATTTACGGTTTGTACGAGGTATTGTAGATAGTAATGATTTGCCCTTAAATGTTTCTCGTGAAATCTTACAAAACAGTAAGATCATGGATAGCCTGCGTAATGGAATCACCAAACGTGTCTTGGGAATGTTAAATAATTTGGCAACACAAGAGCCTGAAAAATATTCCAAGTTCTGGAAGGCCTTTGGTAACGTCTTAAAAGAAGGTCCTGCAGAGGATTATTCCAATAAAGATGAAATTGCAGGGTTGTTACGTTTTGCTTCTACGCATACGGATACGGATGTGGAAGAGGTGACTTTAAAAGAATATTGTGCGCGTATGAAGGAAGGTCAAACTAAGATTTACTACGTCGCGGCTGATAGTTTCTTAGCGGCAAAGAATAGTCCACATTTGGAAATTTTCCGTAAAAAAGGTATTGAAGTGTTGTTATTAACCCAGCGTATTGATGAATGGTTGGTGGCACATTTACCAGAATTTGAAGGTAAAGCTTTCCAATCAGTGGCGCAAGGTGCTTTAGAGGCGAGTGAGCTTGATAAAGACACTGCAAATCCTGAAGAAACGCAACAAGCAGAAGCTATTACGCCTTTATTGACGAAGATCCAAGAAATCTTAAAAGATAAAGTCAAAGAAGTACGTGCCTCTGTAAGACTCACACAGTCTCCTGCTTGTTTAGTCGCACAAGACCAAGGGATGACCCTGCAAATGCAACGGATCTTACGTTCTGCAGGACAAAAGGTGGATTTTGCACCAGTGCTAGAAATTAATCCTACCCATCCGTTGATTCAGCAATTGGAAACCTTGAGTCCTGAAGCCTTAGAAGATTGGGCATTGGTATTGTTTGATCAAGCCTTACTCGCCGAAGGGGGAACTTTGGAAGACCCTGCAAGCTTTGTGCAACGTAGCAATCGACTGTTATTAGGTGCGCGTTCTTAAAGCCATAGGTCATTTTTAAAAATACCGCACTTTGCCTTTATGGGAGTGCGGTATTTTTTTAATACAAAAGTCCGAGCAGATACAGGGGTACTTTATTTTTATAGCCATGCATGATCCCGTCTGCTAGTACATAGCCATTGGGGTTTCCTTGTAGTTGGACGCTTGATTTATTTTTACCTCCGACTTCGAATAAAAAGTCGCCGACCTTAAAATCACCTATTTCACTATAATAGATCTCATGATGACTATTTTTGAGTTGATTGACCACAAAAGTTTCACGTACTTTGCCTTGAATGGCATCTGGGCTTTGAGGTAAACAGGCTGAGAAAATGAGATTAGAATTGTCAGGGTACATTTTTGTGGGGTTGCGTAGTAATGCTTTGCCAGTTCTGTCTGGGAATAAAAATCGGATGAGACCTGCCTGCTCTACAATGTGTAAATATTCACTGATGCTCTCAAAATCTTTGCCTAAGGCAGAAGCTAGCTTATAGGCATTGACTTCGCCTGGTAATGAACTTACCACATATTTATATAGTTTTTCTATGATAGATAAGGTGGAAGTTTTGAGTGAGTAAAGGCTTGCAATATCTTCATAGAGCGCTTTTTGAACTGCATTTTCAACGGCTTGAAATTTTTCTATGTCAAGATGGAATTCACTAAAAAAAGGATAATAGCCAATCCGTAAATAATCGTTAAACCATTTCAGTATGTTTTGAGTTTCTAGGGTGTTGGTAATAGCCCCATGATTTGTAAGGATGTCCGCTAGTGTGAATTGAGGTAGAAATATTTTATGGGAGAACTCTAAATATTCTCGAAAAGAGAAACCGTGCAAATGATGTATTGTGACCCTGCGTGATAAATCATATTTTGCACGAATGAGATCGATCATAGAACTTCCACTAAACAGAATCCTAAAATCTGGATACATATCATAAATATTTTTTAATTCTTGATTCCAATTAGGATATTTTTGGATTTCATCTACACACAGTAATCGTACCTCTGTTTCTGTATAGAGGCTGTCCACTAATTCTATCAACGGAGTATTGAGGAGGTAATAGTTATCCGCGGAGATGTATAAGGCTTTTTTGTGAATGGCGCCTTTGGCTATAGCTTGTTGGAGGAGGAGGGTCGTTTTACCTATACCCCGTGCTCCGATAATCCCCGTGATGCGATTATCATAGGTAATATTATTAAAGCATAAACGTGGATAAAAGGTGCTTTGCTGAAATTGGTTTATCAGCATATTTTGGATGGCAAATAAACGTTCCATGCTCTTATTCCTTATACTTCGGTTATAACCTAAGTATAAGGTATGAATCATTCGGTTGCAACCGAATGATTAACCTTAAATCCTTCGGTTGGAACCGAACAATAGGCTATATAGGGCAGGGATCGCTATTGGGTGTGTCAAGATTTCCTTGTAAATACAACAAAGTTAGTTTATTAAATATTTTTTTATAGACAAGAGATGTATTTTTTGTTTTAATAGCCAGCTCCGTAACATAATAATTATAACTGAGGTATTTACATGTTAATTTACGCACCGACTTTGAAAAACTATGCGCTATGGGCTTTAATGATGACTACGGCAGGGTGGCTGACCCTTACTTTTGGGCTAGCGCTCACGGCAGAGATTATCATGGTGCCTGTTGCTATTGCTGTTCTAGCGTTGTGTGTGGGTAAATTGGCTATACGCCTGATGAATGCACCCTTTATGCGTCAACTGGGGCCAGCACCTGCAAAAAGTGCGAATGACTCCCAGGATCATGACTTTAGTAAAGTATCCGGTAATTCTTATAATGCACTCATAGATGATAATTTAACTCTAGATCAGCGTGCTTTAGTGGCATACGATCCACAAGGTGAGAACTTATATGAGATGGTAAAGCATATCTTGGAAGCACATCCCGCACAATTTCCTGGTATGCGTCTTAAAAAACCCGGCGAATGGTTTGGTATAGACATTTATATCTGTGATGATGCAGAACCTAATGCTTTTGCTTTTGGTGTGACCAAAGGGACGAGCATGATTTGTGTGACCACTGGTCTTTTAAGATTATTGAAGAAACAAGATGGCACTTTAGACAAGCGCGCTCTTGAGGCCGTGCTTGCGCATGAATTAGGACATATTAAACATCGTCATGTTTTACAAAATGTATTGATGAATATTCTCGATGCAATTGTTAAGATGGGGGAGTTATTGCGTAAACCCGCGCCTTTATTAGGTCAATTACTGAGTCTTTTTGCTTATGCTGAATTCATGTTTTCTAGCTTTTCAAGACAATGTGAATATATGGCGGATGCGACCGCTGTAAAATGTGGTTACAAAAGTGATTTAAAACGTGGTTTAGCTAAAATGGATGAAGGACATTCTGCTACTGTGGGTAATACTAATACGCATTTATGGGGTTGGATAGTACGTGTTGTGCGTGGTTGTTTAACTTTACAGGCAGAGACCTTTCACTCACACCCTTCTGTCAAAAATCGTTTCTTAGCTATTAAAGCAGAGTCTGCTCGTTATAAAGCACAAAAAGCGAATACAACAGAGACGCGTTCTGTTTTAGAAAGATTAAAGTCTGAAGCGAGAGAAGCGATGGTTTTTGAACTAAAGAGTATTGCATCTCATTTTACTTCAGATGCCGGTGTCTTACGTGCTACGATTAATGATTCAGGGTTAAGTAAAGAAGATCGTAAAAACAGACTGCCAAGTTAACAAGCATTAGGACAGTGGGCAATATGTTGCTCACTTTCCAACTGAATGGTCACATGTGTGATGGGATAATGTTGCTGAATAAAACTAGCAATATGCGTGCTGACTTCTGGTTTGAAATCTTGTGCTTTTACGACGACATGTAAAGAGAGGGCTGTTTCAGTAGTACTCATAGGCCAGATATGAAGGTCATGAAACTGCTGAACCGGCTCCAATCTTTGAATATCTTTTATGATTTTTTCAAAATCAATAGCAGTGGGAACTGCTAAGAGCATCAGATCTAAAGATTCTCTAAACAAGGACCATGCGCCGCCTGCAATTAATACGACAATAATTAAACTACAAGCAGGGTCTAACCAAGCCCATCCTGTCCATAAAATCAGCACGCCTGTAATAATCACTCCAACTGAAACTGCAGCATCTAATAACATATGTAAAAAAGCACCGCGAATATTAATGTCCGTATGTCTCTCTCTAAAGAAAAAATAGGCTGTGAGTCCATTCACACAGACCCCTATGCTGGCAACGATCATGATGGTTTCAGATACAACCATTTCTGGATGTGCAAAACGGCCTACAGCTTCCCAAGCAATCCCTCCTAAGCCTGCAAATAACAATAACCCATTTAAAAATGCCGCAATGACAGTCGCATTTTTAAAGCTATAAGTGAAGCGGGAGGGTGCAGGTTTTTGTGCTAAAACATAACCTAACCAGGCTAATACTAGACCTATTACATCTCCTGCATTATGTAAGGCATCGGCAATTAGCGCCATGGAGTGTGCTTGTATCCCAAAACCTAATTCTGCAGCCACGAAGCAGATATTCAGGAGAATTCCAAGTTTAAAGCGCGTATTTAGAGTGGCATGCATGGTGGCTGCAGTCGTAGAGGATACTTTTAGTATAGTGATAAATAGTCAGTAACCATACTACTCATACTATACTGAAGGAATAGTTCTATAATGAGTGACCTGACATGAAAGTCATGATTTTTGGTGGTGGACGGGTGGGACGACTGGTCGCACAGTTTTTGGCGGAAACCGGGCAATATACTTTGTATGGTGTAGATCGAAGCTTACCTGAAAACACCATCACTGTTACCGGTGTTGAATATATTACTTTGGATATTCAAGATACAAATGCAGTGCAAGTATTACTCAAACGCCATAAACCAGATGCTATTTTAAATTGTCTGCCTTATAACTTAATCTTGGTAGATTTAGCCGTACAACATAAAATTCCATATTTTGATTTAACTGAAGATCTGAATATGACACAATGGTGTTTAGATCGCGCCAGCACCTTTAAAAGTGTTGTGATGCCGCATTGTGGGATTGCCCCAGGGATAGTGAATGCCATAGCAGCACATTTAATGCGTAGTTTTGCAACTGTGGATACCGTAAGCTTGAGAGTGGGGGCATTACCACAAATGAGTAATCATGGCTTACGACATGCGAATACTTGGTCCTTAACAGGAATGGTCAATGCCTATATACAACCCAGTTGTGGATTGGTAAACGGTGCATTAGTTTATTATCCTTCCCTCACAGCAGAGGAAGATTTTTTCTTACATGGGGAGCACCTAGAAGCCTTTTATACCTCTGGCGGGTTAGGAAGCATGCCGTTCTCGTATGCTGGCAAAATTCAAAAATTAGATTATAAATCTTTACGGTATCCAGGACATTTAGAAAAAATGAGATTTTTGTTGGATGACTTAGAGCTCAAAAACCAAAAAGAAAAATTGGTGGCATTACTAGAAAATGCGCTACCACAAATTCATCAAGATAGAGTACTCTTGTGTGTTATCGTGATGGGACGTGATAAACATCATAAACCTATTGAAAAAATGTATAGTCGAGAATTTATTGCAACAGAGCAACGGGGGGATTGGATCACCGCTATTCAACGTACCACTGCGCTCGGGTTATGCACGATGTTAGAAGTGGTATTGGAAGACCCAGCGCATTATAGTGGCTGGGTACGTCAAGAACAGGTTCAATGGGAAGCGATTGTTGAAAACAGATTTGGACAATATTTTAGGGAGTAGCGGTATGGCGGTTCAATCGGGTAGTTTTGATGGTGTGCGTTGGTATACGGGCACTACTATCTTAGAGAGTATCAATCCTGCTACGGGTGAAAGCTTAGGACAAGTAGGCCTGGCTGATGATGTGGTATATCTAGCTTTGATAGAACAAGCACAAAAGACCTTTTTGTCATGGCGACATATGCCTGCGCCTAAACGTGCATTAGTTTTAGCAGCTTTAAGAACCGAGTTGATTGCTCAAAAACAAAGCTTAGGTCTTTTGATTACACAAGAAATGGGTAAAGCCCTAAATGAAGGTTTAGGAGAAGTCCAGGAGATGATTGATATGGCAGATTTTGCCATCGGTCAATCACGTATGCTTTATGGCCATACCATGCCTTCTGAGCGGCCAGAACATCGTTTATTTGAACAGTGGCACCCACTGGGGGTGGTAGGGGTGATTACAGCCTTTAATTTTCCCATGGCAGTGTGGGCTTGGAATGCATTTTTGGCGATGATTGCCGGTAACGTTGTGATTTGGAAACCTTCTTCTAAAACCCCTTTATGTGCAATCGCAGTCATGCGGCTTGCTGAAAAGGTTTGCCAAGAGTTACACATGATGAACCCTTTTTTATGTTATTTACCAGGTGCTGAATCTGATAAGATGGCGCTGGTACAAGATACGCGTATCCCTTTGATTTCTTTTACCGGTTCGTGTGCAACCGGACAAAAGGTAGCACAAGCAGTCGCAGCTCGTATGGGGCGTAGTTTATTAGAGCTAGGTGGGAATAATGCGATTATTGTAGATGAGAGTGCAGATCTTGCTTTAGCTTTGCGTGCCATCGTCTTTGGGGCGATTGGTACAGCAGGACAACGTTGTACTACTACACGTAGAGTTTTTATCCACGAAAAGCATTATAAACTTTTTTTAAAGCAGCTGTGTCAAGCATATGCGCAATTACGTATTGGTAATCCCGCTGATGTTACCAATCATATGGGACCTTTAGTGGATAAGGCTGCCGTTGTGGGGTATTTGGAAGCCTTAGAAAAAATACAAGCACAACAGGGTACAATGCATGCGGGAGGAAAAGTTTTATCTGATTTAGGGCCCTGCTATGTAGCACCCACTATTGTAGAAATTGCTCATACGCAGCCTATCGTCCAACAAGAAACCTTTGCGCCTATTTTGTACGTGTTTGCTTTCAAAGATTTTACAGAAGCGCTACGGTTACAAAATGCTGTTCCACAAGGTCTTTCCTCTGCCTGTTTTACCCGTGATTTACAACGGGCAGAGCAGTTCCTATCAGTGGTGGGTAGCGATTGTGGGATTGCCAATATTAATGTAGGAACCTCAGGGGCAGAGATAGGCGGGGCTTTTGGCGGGGAAAAACAGACCGGTGGTGGGCGTGAAGCAGGTTCTGATGCCTGGAAGGCGTATATGCGCCGTCAAACAGTGACCTTGAATTTTGGGGATCATTTACCGCTTGCACAAGGGATTGATTTTAAATTGTAAAAATTAAAAATATTCAGATAAAAGACCACGCTGGATTTTTTATATTCTCTACCTCAGAATACTGATACTATATAGTTTGCTGCTTAGCTTTTATTTATTTTGGACCTGGTATTTTCAGAACAGTTTTGTATACTGGATATAAGTCAAAACATTAAAGTTAGTATGATAGCAAAAGATGTGTTTTTTGCACACGCAAATGGATTTCCCGCACAGAGTTATCAAACTTTTTTTCAGTATTTACAGCCCCACAAAGTGCATTACATTGATTGCTTAGGGCATAACCCAGATTTTGCAGTGACCGATGGCTGGGGTGGGTTGGTAGAGGAACTACGTGCCAGGTTACAGACCTTACCCAAACCGATCATTGGCGTAGGACACTCTTTAGGTGGCATTTTAATGTTGCTAGCTGCACAAGCAGAACCAGAGGCCTTTAGTCATCTGATTTTACTAGAACCACCTTTACTCAGTCGTACGCGTGCAGTGGGCTTAGCATTCTTAAAAAAATTAGGTTTACAAAATTGGGTCACCCCCTCTCGTCATGCAGCATGGCGGCGTGCGCATTTTAGATCTTTGGCAGAAGCTCGACACCATTATCAAAAAAAACCATTGTTCGCACAGTTCGATCCACGATGTTTTGAGGATTATCTGAAACATGGGTTAGCACCTGCTGCACAAGGATTTGAGTTAAAATTTTCACCTATTGTAGAAGCTAAAATTTATAATACCATCCCGCATCGTGTGGGAGCAGGTATTGCAGATTTACCAATGCCTACATTGTTAATGTATGGACAAGATAGTATTGTGATCCGACCGCAAGATAGATATTCACTGGCAAGACGGTTACGATATCCTCAAAAAATTGTTCCTGGTGGACATTTATTTCCCTTTGAGCATCCTAATTTGACCGCAACGTGGATAAAATTATGGGTTAATGCGTGTTTCTCTGATGTTAGTTAAGGAACTGTTTATGAATCATCCCTGGTATACTGCTTATCAAACGGGCGTCCCCCACACGATAGATCCGAATCAATATGTTTCTTTGAATGAATTATTTTTAGAAAGTGTACAAAAATATGCAACGCGTAATGCGCTAGAGTTTATGGGTAGTACAATGACTTACCAAGAACTCTATGCTAAAAGTTTAGCCTTTGCGGCTTTTTTACAAAGCTTGCCACAATTTACACCACAATGTCGTATTGCCTTAATGATGCCGAATTGTTTGCAATACCCTGTCGCATTGTTTGGCACCTTACTTAGCGGTGCCACCGTAGTGAATGTTAATCCACTGTATACGGCAGAAGAATTAAAGGGGATTTTACAGGATTCAGGGGCACAAGTGATTGTGGTTCTCGCACAGTTTGCACATGTGGTAGAAGCAATATTGCCACAAACCATGTTAAGAACGGTGATTGTGACTAAAGTGCCAGATCTGTTATCTACTGCCAAACGCGTTTTAATTAATACCGTGTTAGCAGTGAAGCGAGCAGTTCCTGCTTATTATTTACCACATTGCACTTTTCCTGAAATTTTGGCCGCAGGCGCTAAACTGCGATGGAAAGATCCTGAGCTTAATCATGAAAGTATTGCTTTTTTACAATACACCGGGGGAACCACTGGTAAAAGTAAGGCAGCAGTGCTCACGCATCGTAATATGATTGCGAATGTATTACAGGCTGGTGCATGGATAGAGCCGATAAGGCATCGTTTAGAAGGGCACGGTGCGATCATTACGGCATTGCCTTTGTATCATATTTTTTCTTTGACAGCGAACTGTCTGACTTTTTTAAGATTTGGGATATCCAATCGTTTAATTATTAATCCTCGTGATTTTAAGCAATTTATTAAAGAACTCAAACGCGGTCCTTTTTGTGCGATTACTGGCGTGAATACGTTATTTAATGCTTTATTGCTCCAACCTGATTTTAAAACGGTGGATTTTAGTCATTTAGCAATTACTTTGGGTGGTGGAATGGCAGTACAACAGGCCGTTGCACAAAAATGGAAAGCAGTCACAGGCAATGTATTGATAGAGGCTTATGGGTTGACTGAAACCTCACCCGCAGCTTGTATTAATCCTTTTAATATTACTGAATACAATGGCAGTATTGGAACACCGCTACCTTCCACAGAAGTGATGATTTGTGATGATGAGGGCAAAGAACAACCTATTGGGAGTTCTGGAGAGTTGTGGATCCGAGGCCCACAAGTGATGCGTGAGTATTGGCATAACCCAGCTGAAACCAAAAATGTTTTAACCCCTGAAGGTTGGTTAAAGACTGGGGATATTGCGACTTTGGATAGCAGAGGGTTTGTGCGTATTGTTGATCGCAAAAAAGATATGATCTTAGTGTCTGGGTTTAATGTGTACCCTAATGAAATAGAAGATATCTTGGTGCGTCATCCGCATATTCAAGAAGCAGCGGTCATTGGAGTTCCGTATTCTGCCACCGGAGAAGCGGTGAAAGCGTATATCGTGACAGATGGTACACCTGTTTCTATAGAAGAAATTATGATTTTTTGTGAAAAATACCTAACCCATTACAAGTTGCCTAAATTAATAGAGTTTAGAGAAAGTTTACCCAAAACTAACGTGGGTAAAATTTTAAGAAGGGCTTTAAAAGCTGAAATGGCGAATGAAACTTCTGAACGCGTGGTCGGATGAGTCCTGCCTTTACACCGCCACGTCTTTTAGCCAGTAAGATTCTGACCACTGTGTTTGGATTTTACGTGATGGGTAGCATGTTGCTCATGGCGGTGTTATTGGGTACTTTTTATTATGAAGCACGGCATAATGTACAACAGGAACTTTTATTTCTTGCAGAAGGGCTAAAACCTGTTTTACACGATGCTGTGCCAGTTCAGCGCTATACCCATTTACAAAATATTCTTGCCCAACATCCTGAAGTCATCGGTGCTGTGTGGGAGGAGACTGCTACAGGACAACGTCTTTATGTTGGTAACTTGGAGCCTACCTTGGGATTTCAGGTGACAGTGACAATGGTTCCTGTAGGTGGACAGTTCACTTTGTATTCAGGGATTACAGCACTTTGGCCTGAACTAAAGTTAGGTCTATTTTTATTACTTGCTAACATCGTTGGTTCATTATTATTGTTATGGGGGATATTTGGTTGGGTCGGTAAACGTTATTTAACACGCCCTTTACGTATGCTCATGCATGGGTTATTGAATTTACAGCAAGGTAAAGGCGTACCGTTAGAGAGTTCTACTCAGATTTTAAATACAGAACTGGGAGAAGTATTTTCTGGCTTTAACCGTATGGTTTCTGGCTTAGAAAACACCAAAGCCGCTTTATATGATACGCAAGAACGTTTAAGCGCTATTTTAGATTCTATGCCTGCTATGGTTATCTCTGTAACACGCGGGGGCTTAGTCAAGGATTGGAATAAAACCGCAGCACAACAAAGCCAGCTAACTTTTGAAAATGTTTATAATAAGCCATTGATTACGGTTTATCCACAATTCTTAGAATTTGTGCATCGTTTAGAGCGTGCGATGAAAGAAGGGAATATTGAAAAAATATTGCATCGTCGTGAACTAGAAGCTGGTGTGGAGCGCTTTGATGAGATCATTATCTATCCTGTGCATAGTGCTAGTTTTCAGGGGGCTGTGATCCGAATTGAAGATGTGAGTTGGCGTATTCATATGGAAAATCTGGTTGTACAAACTGAAAAAATGGCTTCTATTGGAACATTGGCAGCTGGAGTTGCCCATGAAATCAATAATCCTTTGGGGGCAATTTTACAATATGCTCAAAATATTCAACGCCGTTTAGATCCTGCGCTACCTGCAAATCAGCAAGTTGCCAGTGTATGCGATGTAAAGTTGGAAAACTTACAACATTATTTAGAGAGCCGAGATATCCCATCTTTTGTCGCTGGGATCCGAAAAGCAGGAGAAAGAGCGGCCTTGATTGTGCGTAATTTATTACAATTTAGTCGTAAACCTATGTTGGATTATAAAGCAATTGCTGTGCCTCAATGGGTGAGCAATGTCTTGCAACTCTTACCACAAGAGCCACAGTTTGCGCGTATCCAGGTGCATACAGAGTACCACGAGGCCTTACCCATGGTCCGGGGCTGCTTAATGGAGTTAGAACAGGTTTTAGTGAACATTTTTAAAAATGCGGCACAAGCGATGACGTATACCGCTGAACCTATGTTACATATTCGTGCTTACCCTGAAGGTTTAGGGGTCCAGCTAGAGGTGCAGGATAATGGGGTAGGGCTACCATTGGCAGTGCAACGACATATTTTTGAGCCTTTTTTTACCACTAAACCAGCCGGCGAAGGGACAGGTTTAGGGTTATCCGTATGTTATGGTATCGTGGTGAAAGCCCATCAAGGCCAGATGTGGGTAGAAAGCAAGGAAGGGCATGGTGCAAAATTTGTAATTTGGTTACCTTCCCAATAATATTTGCTTGCACGTTCTCAGGCTCCCATGATAGCCTTTAGGAAACCTATTTTTTAGTAATGTTACAATGCAAAGTACCACGGCTCAACGAACGAAAAGCAGCTTTGTCTTTAAAGGCGGGTTGCATGCGTTTACGTCTTTGCAATTATTGACTCACGATCTTCCACAGTTTGAGGTTGAGTTACTTAAAAAAATTGAACAGGCTCCCGCCTTTTTTCAATATGCGCCAGTGATTTTAGATTGCACCAAATTAGAAGGAGATTGCGATCTAGCGGCGATTTTAACTATCGTTAAGAACGCAAAACTCTACCCTATTGGTCTTAAAACTGCTTCTCTGGCGCAACGTGATGCTGCTAGAGACTTGTCTTTACCTGTATTACCCTATGATGCACATAGTGCAGTTGAAGTAGGGGCTACCAGTCCAGCATCTGCCACGCCTGCAAAAGAACAAGAAGGCCCTGGCGCGCCTACGCGTATTATTACGCAACCTGTACGTTCAGGGCAGCAAATTTATGCGCGAAAGGCAGATCTGATCGTCTTAGCACCCGTGAGTCATGGTGCAGAACTGTTGGCTGATGGGAACATCCATATCTATGCGCCCTTAAGAGGCAGAGCATTAGCTGGGGTATTAGGAGATAAAAATACATATATCTTTTGCCAAAGTTTGGAAGCTGAGCTAATATCTGTTGCGGGTCATTATAGATTGAGTGAAGATCTTAAAGATCGGGGCTGGAAAACCTCTGTTAAGATTTATTTAGAGGAAGATCATTTGCAGATTGCCCCATTGTAGATTACATATCTATAGGTGGAAGTATTAATTTAGTATCATTTAAGGGGATTACCTTGGCAAAGAATGGTGCGCGTATTATCGTCATCACCTCCGGTAAAGGCGGTGTGGGAAAGACTACGACCAGTGCGGCAGTTGGTGCAGCGTTGGCGCAGCGTGGCTATAAGACCGTAATTATTGATTTTGATATCGGCTTACGAAACTTAGATCTCGTGACAGGTTGTGAACGTCGTGTGATTTATGATTTTGTAAATGTAATAAATCAGGACGCTAACTTAGGGCAGGCTTTGATCAAAGACCGTCGTTGCGAGAAGCTTTATATTTTACCTGCTTCTCAAACGCGTGATAAAGATGCCTTAACCCAAGAAGGGGTTGAGCGTGTTTTGAATGAGTTGAAAGAAACCTTTGATTTTATAGTCTGTGATTCTCCTGCTGGAATAGAGCGTGGGGCACTCATGGCGCTGTATTATGCGGATGAAGCCATTGTTGTGACCAATCCTGAAGTCTCTTCTGTGCGGGATTCTGACCGTATGATTGGGATGTTAGCAAGCAAGTCTTATCGTGCAGAAAACAATTTAGAACCAGTCAAAATTCACTTAGTGTTGACACGTTACCATGAAGGACGTGTACAAAAGGGTGAAATGATGAGCCTGGAAGATGTGACTGAAATTTTATCGATTCCCGTTATTGGGGTGATTCCAGAGTCTCCTGCTGTACTGGCTGCTTCTAACCGTGGGGTGCCGGTGACTTTGGATACACCTTCAGAAGCCAAACAAGCTTATGAAGATACTGTGAGTCGCTTATTAGGCGAAAACATTCCTTTATTAGCCCCTGAAAAGAGCTGGGCACGTAAATGGATGGATAAATTACCCTTGTTTAGGAGTCAACATGAAAATTCTTGAGCGTTTTTGGTTTAGGCAGCCTAAACGCGCGTCTGCCAGCATTGCGAAAGAGCGTTTGCAGATCATAGTCTCTCATGAAAGTAGTCAAGAGGGTGGACCTGAATTAGTAAAGCGTTTGCAAAGTGAAATTTTAGAAGTCTTGCAACGTTATGTGAAGATAGATCCTGATAAGATCCGTGTTCAGCTTGATCAAACCGGAGACCATTCTGTTTTAGAGTCGAATGTTACTTTATCCGAAGGGTTATGCTAGTAATCCTTGAAAGCTGCAGTGTGGGACACCCTATGCTGCAGTGTCTTGCATTATAAATTTTCTCTTGGTTTCATTATAAATTGCTTGTTTTGTATATAAGCTTTTGTTACCATTTTCCTACAAGTAGGAAATTAAAGGCAGTACAAACATGTCTATATTTGGTACTACGAAAATGACGACCAAAGGCCAAGTGGTGATTCCTGAGGAAATTCGGACAGTTTTGGATCTCGCCATAGGTGATAAATTTATTGTCTCTGTGGTGGAGGATGTCATTATTTTTAAAAAATTAGCACCGACACCTCAAAAAGAATTAAAAAGGTTACTAAAAAAAGCTCAGGGAATTGAGGGATAAAATCATGGATTTAGAACACGTTAAGATGTTAATTAGCAAAGGAGAATCTGAGGTTCTTGAGTTTAAGACTACGACTGCTGAGCTTAAAAAAGCATGTCAGACCCTCTGTGGATTTTTAAATCATCAAGGTGGGACTGTATTGATAGGGGTTAAACCAGATGGACGTTTAGTAGGACAAATGGTAACGGATAATACGCGTTTGGAAATTGCTAATGAGTTACGTCACTTTGAGCCAAGCCCTGGCATTACAGTTCAGTATGTGGAAATCGAAGCGAATAAATCGATTATTGTGATTACCGCTTTTCCTAGTGCCCATCAGCCTTATGTCTATGACGGTCGTCCTTATATTCGGGTACAGTCCAGCACAAGCGTGATGGGCCAGGATGCGTATGAACAAAGGTTAGTTCAAAGAGGAAAACATCATTATTCTTGGGAAGATTATCTAGCCGAAGGGTATACGATTGCAGATCTGGATGAAACAGAAATCCAGCATACAGTCAGTAATGGAATTACCGTGGGACGCCTTCCACCTGAGGCACGAACCCAAACTACTTTGGAAGTCTTATCCAGTTTGGATCTTGTGAGAGATGGACAACTAAAAAATGCAGCGGTTATTTTATATGCAAAAAAAATAACCTCGCTGTATTCACACTGTATGCTTAAAATGGCAAGATTTATAGGGTTAAGTAAAACCGGTGATTTTTTAGATAATAAAGAATTTTATGGTAATGCCTTTAGTATTTTACGTGAGGCTGAAGTTTTTATGGGTAGACATTTATCTATTGCCAGTAGTTATAGTACTGATAGTTTTGTGCGTATTGATAAACCAACATTGCCAATTTTAGCAGTACGGGAAGCACTGATTAATGCGATATGTCATCGTGATTATGCTAATCGAGGGACAGAAATTACCCTGGCTATTTTTGATGATCGCCTGGAGATCTGGAATAGTGGCCAGCTTCCACCAGGACTAGAAGTGGGAGATTTACAGTATCCCCATACTTCTCAGCGCAGAAATAAATTGATTGCTAACGTTTTTTATAGGCGTGGGTTTATAGAAGCCTGGGGGACTGGGACGCTGAAGATTTTTGAAGAATGTCGTGAACATGGTATTGCACCTCCTAGTTTTACGGAATACTCAAGAGGGGTGTCGGTAGAGTTTAGATTTGCAGAAGTAATGCAAAGGATGGGAGAGCAGGATTTAAAAAAATCTGAAGATTTAGGCGATCTGACAGCACGACAAAAGATAATTATCTCATTTTTAGAGCAAAATGGAGAAACCAAACTGTCGACTTTACTGGAGCATTTTAAATTATCAGTCCCTGAAAGAACATTACGTAATGATCTGACTACATTAAGAGCATTAGGCAGAGTTGATTCACACGGGCGTGGACGACATGCAGTATGGTTGTTAAAGATTAAATAACTCCCACTGCTATGCCAGGGTAGCGGGTGCACTAAAAGATTGTCGGCCTGGTGTCCATATACAGGAGTGTATACTTTTGGAGGCCATCTCCAAGGCCATATTTGGGCTCGACGGCCATCTCCAAGGCCATATTTGG
>CAZGDB010000009.1:0-21220 GCA_964524705.1 uncultured Francisellaceae bacterium | reverse complement strand
CATCTCCAAGGCCATATTTGGGCTCGACGGCCATCTCCAAGGCCATATTTGGGCTCGACGGCCATCTCCAAGGCCATATTTGGGCTTGATGCCAGCACTGTCCGCTGAACCTTAAAGAATTGCAACGGGCGAAAGGCCTGAAAGTGATCTGGGCCTGATGTTTATTTGATGCGTCACTTTCCTGAAAGCTACCCTAAAGAAGGATATTTTAATCCGAATACCGCTAATCCAGACATCACAATATCCGCCAAAGTCATGTTGCTACGGCGTATGCAAGTATCTGGAATTTTAAGAAATTCTTTGTGTATGGTGTTTAATAAAGTTGCCGCTGAAAGACTGGCTGGGGTGGTAGGGTGGCTCACAAATGAGATCTTTGTTAAGTGAGCTAACTATAGTATTTACGAAAGGATATCCATAATGGCCTGGTGAATAAAGGGGAATGTGCACTAGCGGGCATTGCTGCCCTTTACAGGATTAAGTGCAATTGCATCCATATCTGGTTTGTATTTTTAAAAAGGACAACTTCTTAATATCTTGTACTTTTGTAAGATATAAAGTATACTTGTTTTATCTTTTCTAAAGGTTAAAAGCAGTGAGAGATTTACTTAAACTGTTGATATTGGAGTTTCATCAAGCACAACTGCCTATACCGGTCCCGCGCCAAATCCATTTTCAAATCTTTCCAGAAAATATACGAAAAGTTCAAGTCTTCATGGGGATGCGTCGAACAGGTAAAACTTGGTTGATGTATCAGCATATTCATGCACAATTGCAAGCACAGGTTCCTAAAGAAAAATTGCTTTACCTCAATTTTGAGGATGACCGCTTGTTGTCTTTTAAATCAGAAAATTTTACTGATATTATAACCGCTTATTTTGATCTCTATCCGCAATTTGCACATGATAAAGAAGTCGTGTTTTATTTTGATGCAATTCACCTTATTCCAGGATGGGAAAGTTTCGTTCGACGCTTATTGGACAAAGAAAAAATGTCTATTTTTATAACTGGCTCTTCTGCGAAAATGTTGAGTAAAGAAATTGCTACTAATTTACGCGGAAGGGCGATCAGCACAGAAGTATTCCCATTTCATTTCAGTGAATATTTATCTTTTCAACAGATTGATCCAACTCTAGTACTTACCTCAAAAAATCAATCTCTTTTAAGATATCACTGTCAACATTATCTCTCACATGGAGGGTTCCCTGAAACACTATTTATAGAGCCTGACAGATATAGAGATCTTTTACAAAGTTATGTCAATTCAGTAATTTTTAGAGATATTATTGACCGCTACAAAATTGCTAACACTACTGTGCTTAAAATGTTCTTGTTCTTCTGTCTGCAAAATATTAGTGCGCCGTTGAGCATCACAAAAAAATTTAATGACTTAAAATCTCAAGGAGCCAGTATTTCTAAAAATACGCTCTATGAATATGTGGAATATTTTCAAGACGCCTATTTGATTTTTTTTATTCCTATTTATGATTTATCTTTACGAAAACGCCAGATTAATCCTAAAAAAATATATACGGTAGACCCTGGAATCTTATCTGCCTATTCAATAAATCCACATTTTAATCAAGGGCCTGCGCTTGAAAATGCTACTTTTTTAGAACTGAGAAGACAATATGCAGATATATATTATTATAAAACTAAGAATAATAAAGAAATTGATTTTGTAGTCTTATCAGAAACTGGAATGTTATCACTTTATCAATGTTGTTTTGATATGAGTGCTCAAAAAACCTATGAAAGAGAAATCTCAGCATTACTTGAGGCGGCAGTAGAGCTCAAAACATCCAGTTTGTTTATTATCACCGGTGATCTAGAAAAAACTCTGCAACATAAAGAACTGACTATTCATATCATTCCTTTTTGGAAATGGACGCTAAAAATAAAAAATTTACAATAAAAAATAAGACAATATTTAAGAGTGCTTGTGAGCCTAGTGGTTTATCTGGCGCAACTCAACAACTGCGCCAGATAAAGTGACGCAGCTTGGAGGTCGCGCCAAACAACTGTACTAAAGCGTTACAACAACAGTTGATTATTCAATAAAATCAAAGTGTTATGTAAAAATAGACTGTATTCCGAAAATGGCGGACATTTTCGGAATACAGTCTTAGTTTACTTGGGATCTTTGTTTTGGAGCATCTCTAAGCTAAAGGCATCCACACCACAGATCTCAGCTTGTAAAGTGAGGGCCGTTTTCAGAGTCTCGCGCTCTGCTTCTGAGAGCATATGAAACTGGTCACAAGCAGCTAACCATTCACCTTCGAGCATTTCAGGGAAAGCTTTATGTATCTTTTTAAAGAGCGGCTCTAAATGGTCAAATAAAGCACAAGCAGTTTCTAGTTTTTTCCAAGGGTGCGTTGCATCTTGGGGTAAGTAAGGCATAAACAGGTCTCTTAAGGCCCCTGGACGGGTTAAAGCATGTGCCAAGGGCAAGGACTGATTATCTCGTGGCCAAACAGGTTGTGTACTCCAGGGGGCACAGATTTTGAGAAACACACGTAAATGCCAAGGCAAATTAGGAAGCAATTGTTGATATGCTTGCCAATATTTTGCTATCGCAAAATCAAAGGCCCAGTGAAAAATTTCAGTGTGTGCTTGGGGCATTTTATCGGTGTGATAACGATGCACGACTGTAAAGGCAAAATAGAGATAGGCTAAGAGATCTGCAAGTCGACCTCCAATAGCTTCTTTAAATTTAAGTTTGGCACCATACTGTACAAAACACATTTCAGAAATCAAACTAAAGTGTAAGCAGCTACGGGTGAGTAAATGTAAGGCGGCCGGTAAATTACGCGCTCTTTTACGAGGTAACCAAAAACAGAGTTTATATAATAAACTTCTACCAACATTCCCACTTACAAGTGCAGTATGAGATAATAGCAATGTATCTAAAGCTGCAATATCTCCCATTTGAATCGCTTCAATTTCTTTTAAAATAAAGGGGTGACAACGAACTGCACCTTGCCCAAAAATAATTAAGTTGCGGGTTAGAATATTTGCACCCTCTACCGTGACCCCAATACAGGCTCCTTGATAATAACGCGCAAGATAATTGTTAGGGCCCAACATAATGCCTTTACCACCGTGCAAATCCATCGCAATCGCACTGAGATGACGACCTAATTCTGTGCTGTAGCATTTGGCAATCGCACCCAATACAGAAGGTGATTCACCTGCATCAAAGCGGCCTAATAAAAATTGTAAACTGGAATCTAAAAGATAGGTGGTCCCAGCCATTTCCGCTAAGGGCAATTGTATCCCTTCAAAATCTGCTAAGGCATTGTTAAATTGACGCCGAATGCGCGTGTAGGCACTGGTGGTGAGGGTGCCTATTTTGGCAATCCCTACACTACTGGCAGGTAAGGCTATCCCTCTACCTGCAGAAAGGCACTCCACCAACATTTTCCAACCGTGTCCAATACCATCGGTTCCACCAATAATAAAATGTAAAGGAATAAAGACATCTTTTCCGATAATCGGTCCATTCGGAAAGGGAACGTTGAGCGGCAGATGCCGTAATCCAATTTCTATACCGGGCAACGTACGGGGTAGTAAAGCACAGGTAATACCCAGGTCAGTTTCAGATCCTAAGAGTTGTTGTGGATCTTTTAATCTAAAAGCTAACCCAATTAAGGTCGCATTTGGCGCTAAAGTAATATACCTTTTAGCAAAGTTAAGTATTATCCCTAAAGTTTTTTGCCCCTCCCAAACTCCATATTCTACGATACCCATATCCGGGATGGCGGTGGCGTCAGATCCTGCATAAGGGCCCGTTAAGGCAAAACAGGGCAGCTCAATACCTTTGGCTAAACGGGGAAGATAATAGTCTTTTTGTTGCTGTGTACCATAATGCCGAATCAGCTCCCCGGGGCCTAAGGTATTAGGCACGGCAACAACAGAAGCGGCTAAAAGACTTTTAGCTGCAATTTTTTGTAAAATGGCACCCTGTGCTAAGGCTGAAAATTCTAAACCACCATAGGCTTTAGGAATAATGAGTGAAAAGAAACCACGGTTTTTAAGAAAGTCCCAGACCTCAGGAGATAAATCATAACGATATTGGGTATAGTCCCAATCATTGAGCATTTCACATAAAGCTTGACAAGGTCCGTCTAAAAAAGCTTGCTCTTCCTCACTTAACGTACTGTGGGGCATTTTGAGCCAATGATCCCAATCTACTTGACCCTTAAAAAACTCGCCTTCTATAGAAACACTGCCAGCCTTTAAAGCAATCCTTTCTGTTTCAGAGAGGGCACGTAAGTTATTTTTCAGGGCTTGCAGTAAAGGAGCGATAATCCGGCGTTGCCTAAAGCTATCCGGCCATAAGAGTAAGATCCCAAGACCTACTGCAATATTGACTAACACAAAGGTCCAAAACCCAGGAGGAAATAGTTGGGTAACTAAAATCAGTGATGCACCTACGAACAAACATCCCTTTTTACGCGCAAGATCTAGAAAAAGACTTAAGAAAATCGCACCTAAAACCGAAACTATAAACAGAAATGAGGTCATCCGTTACCTTAGGGGTAGCACAATTAAGATACATATCACAAAACTAGCACAGATTTGTTTGCAGAGATAACTCAGCGTAGAATGCAGGATGCAGATCTGTTTGTAGGTCAAAGGAGCACAACATGACCAGACGTACGCGCCGCCTTTTAAAAGGAGCTTTTGTAGGCACGATCTTGCTTGCAGGCGCTGTTTTTGCCAATGGCTATATTATTGAACAATTTGTACAACGCGCCTTACATCAAGTAAACCTATTAGGTGGTGTAGAATTAAGTTTGTTATCATACAAACGTGGTGTATGGTCTTCTGAAGCCTTAATGAAGGTGACGATTACAGAACCAGTCTTAAATAAAATTTTAACCCCGGATCATGTCTATGTAGAAGGGGATACGCATTATCCCAGTATCTCTTTTACCCTTAAACAAGAAATTTTACATGGTCCTTACATCTTCCCTCCCTTTGTAGAAAATCCAGTAAGAGCTTTAGCTTTAATTCGTGCCCATTTAGCACAAGAAAAAGAACAATTAGTATTAAGAGGCATTACCCTAGATGAAGGGGACTATTTTGATGTTGAGGCAATTTTAGCCTATGACGGAGATTTGAGTTTAAAAGTACAAGTGTCTCCTTTTGAAATTGATAATCAGTCAGACCCCCAAAAATATATCTTAGATGGCTTAAAAGGGAACTGGCAGATTTACCAAATGTATAACCATATTGAAGAAACCATTACTTTACCGCGTTTGGAATACCAAGGGGATAATTTTCAATGGGTGGCGCATGATTTAGGTTTAAATCGGGTTTACCATTTAACTTCTAGCGGGTTCTGGGCAGGGAATGTGAAGCTTTCTGTGAAAGATATCGTCTTGTATGAAACTAAAACAATGCCTACACAACAGATTTCTGGGATTATGTTGAATCTAGAAACCGAAGAAGAAGCTCAAAAAATCGCTATGACGGGGCAAGCTGCTTTTCAATCCTGGCATTTGGCACGTTCAGTTTTAGGACCAGCTGAGTTTTCATATTCTTTAACCGGATTAGATTTAGGGATGTTACGCAAAGGGTTTGATAAAATCTTCAGTCCAGGACCTGATGATTCTGTAGGCAGTTGGCTGACCATTGCTGGTCGTGCTTTAGAATCTCCTGTTGTCTTTGGAATTCCAAATTTACATATTAAAACGGAATCC
Source organism: uncultured Francisellaceae bacterium (assembly GCA_964524705.1). Classification (GTDB taxonomy): domain Bacteria; phylum Pseudomonadota; class Gammaproteobacteria; order Berkiellales; family Berkiellaceae; genus CAZGDB01. The sequence goes on along the minus strand of CAZGDB010000009.1, from coordinate 15,515 downwards.
GGGTTTATAAATGGAGAGCTCAAAGGTGCATGGGGGAATCCTAAATTGGCAACCGTTAAATTAGAAGAATGGACGGATCCAAATTTGATGAATAGCTTAAAACTGGATGTCTCCTTACAGTTTCCTAAAGAAGCGGTAAAAGAATGGGTCGGGGCTTATGAACAACAAGTTGTACGCAGCGATGCAATTCGTAAAGGATTGAGTGTTGTTGATGATACGGTCAATATTGAGCAAAAAAGCCAAGCACGTATTGCTGAATGGGTCAAGAAAGACTTTTTGGAAGATCACAAAGCACTCTATGTCCTGAAAATCTCTATTGCTGATGGACGATTCTTGATGAATAATACACCCCAATCTTTAATTGGTGTGATTAGCGATCTGTTTTATCCACCAGAGCCTATTCCTACAGAAGGACCCGTTCGTGCACCTTAAAAAAAAATTGTTATCGCTGGATTTGCATACGGCCATTCAATCGGGTGATCTCATTGCGGTGAAATCCTATTTAAAACAGAATCCTGGGAGTCTGAACCTCTTAAATCAGATGGGTAGTACTCCTTTATGGGATGCGGTGAATTATAATCAACCAGCTATTTTGAGGTTTTTGTTACAGCAAGGTGCAGATCCAGATCTGCCTAATAGTCAGGGCGTGACAGTTAAGCGATATTTAGTAGATTCTTGTGCCAAGGAAGATCCTATACGTCAGGCTTTTTTAAAAGAACTAGAACCAGCTTGGTATGAAATGTTGTGTTGTTGTTTACCACCCTCGGTACGTTTTTCTAAATTGCCAGCCTCAGCCGCTGCAAATACAAAACAAGCGTTAACAGGGATGCGAGCAGCATTATCCGATTTGACCTACCCATAATTCCTGAGTATTTTGAATTGCCTATTTAGGTGGGTGTCTTTTTAGAAAAGCACCTATGCTTTAGAAAGATAATTCATTTAAATTAGGGCGGTTGCATGCAATTACAATCATTTTTATATAGCGGCCAAAAACAACAGTGGTCTGTAGACACTTTGCCTGATTTAGATTCTGCGAATACCTTGGTATTAGTTTTTGCAGCTTCTAGCTACAAGCAAACAGATACTCCTATTCAAGCATTATTAAAACAGTACCCCCAGTCTATCGTGATGGGTTGCTCAACTGCCGGTGAAATTATTGGTAAGCGGGTTAACGATAACAGTATTAGTGTGGCGGTCCTGAAATTTGAAAAAACCCCTCTTAAGAGCTTTCGGGTGGATTTATCAAAGGAAGTTGATTCTTTGCAGGCAGGTCAAGCAATTATGGCAGGACTGGATACACAGGATTTACGAGGCATCTTTGTCTTATCCGATGGTTTGAACATTAATGGATCCGAGTTAGCAAAGGGGCTGAATATTGTAAAAAATAAAGATGTGGTGATTACCGGTGGTTTGGCGGGAGATGGAAGTGATTTTAAAAAGACCTGGACTTTATTAAATGGTGAATTTAGTACACAAAGCATAGTTGCAGTCGGATTTTATGGAGATGCTGTTCGCTTAGGGCATGGCTCTAAAGGAGGTTGGGATATTTTTGGTGTTGAACGTAGCATTACGCGCGCTAAAAATAATGTTTTATATGAATTAGATAATAAACCTGCGTTATCGCTTTATAAAGAGTATTTAGGAGAAAAAGCAAATGAACTCCCTGCTTCTGGCTTATTATTCCCTTTAGCAATTCGTAAAGATAATACAGATACAAATCAATTGGTTCGTACGATTTTAGCGGTGGATGAAGCAGAACAATCTTTAACGTTTGCAGGGGATGTGCCAGAGGGGTATTTAGCGCAATTAATGCGCGCCAATTTTGACCGATTAATTGATGGAGCAACAGAGGCGAGTCAGTTAACCTATTCTCGTTCTAGAAATGCTGCAAAAACCCAGGCGCCAGTTTTATTAGTGGCCGTAAGCTGTGTGGGGCGTAAATTGTTGTTGGGAGAACGTATTGATGAAGAAGTAGAATCTACTTTAGAGCTATTTCCAAAAGGAACGCAACAAATTGGATTTTATTCTTATGGAGAATTGTCTCCTTGTGCCATAGGTAACTGTGATTTACATAATCAGACGATGACTTTAACGAGTATCAGTGAGGAGTAACTACTTGACGCACAATGATAAGCCTTTACACAAATTGTTGCTAAAACAATTAGAACGTTCAGAATTGGATGTTGAAAAAATAAAAAGTTTACAACCTTCACAATGGGAAGATTTTTTATTTTGGTTAAGTAATGCTTATTATGGGTATGAGCAAGAGCGATATTTGTTAGAGCGGTCCATGGATATCGCGATGCGAGAACATAAAGACTTAACTGAAAGACTAAAAGATGCTCACGAAATTGCACATATGGGGTATTTTTATACTGATAGGGCTACAAAAATAGTGTCTTGGTCTCCTGAAATGTTTAGATTGTCAGGTATAGATCCTTCTGAAGGAGCGCCTCCGATGGAAAAACTTTTAAGTTTTGTTCATGAGGACGAAAGAGAACAGTTGAGGAAAAATCTTGAACGCGCATTTTATGAGGGGATGCCGTATGAAATGGAATTGCGGTGGAAAAATAAAAAAACAGGCGTATATGCGTGGGCTTATGTCAAAGCGTCTTGTTTTTTAAATAAATCAGAAGATAGTGGGGCTCCTAAAGTAAAAGCATTATCTGGTATTGTGATGGATATTTCAGATCGCAAGAAAAACGAAGAAGTGGAAAAGAAGAAAAATGAACAATTATTGTTTTTGTCGCGGCGTGCAGGTATGGCAGAAATCGCAACTTCTGTATTACATAATATTGGGAATGTGTTAAATAGCACAACTGTTTCTGTTAGTCTTTTGAAAGAAATTCTAGAACGTCCGTTACATGAAAAGTTAGTTAAAATTTATGATCTTTTGAAATCGCATAAAGAAAATTTGCAACAATATCTTACTGAGGATGAGCGAGGGAAAGTTATTCCTGGTTATTTAGTGGATTTGTTGCCTATGATAGAAGAAGCACGGACAGAAGCAAAACGTGAAGTTTTTAATTTGATGGAAAGTGTTTCGCATATCAAAGATATTGTTTTAAGTCAAAATGCATTGAGCGGATCTTCTGGGGTGATGGAAAAAATAGTTTTTGAGGATTTAATGACTACAGCCGTACAGATGACGAATCATGAAAAAACACCTGAACAAATTGAGTTAAAGAAAAATTTTCAGAAAACACCTGCTATCTATTCTGATAAATCTAAGGTGTTACAGATTTGTGTGAATTTGATTCAAAATGCCAAAGATGCAGTTTTGCAAAAACCAGAAGGTGAATCAAAAGTGGTAGAATTGTCTATTATGACTGAAAATAACCAGTTGATATTTAGGGTCAAAGATAATGGGACAGGGGTGGCTCCAGAAGATGCGAAAAATATTTTTTCATTTGGTTTTACAACTAAAAAGAATGGCCATGGTTTTGGGTTGCATAGTAGTATTCTGGCTGCACAAGAATTAGGAGGCAGTCTAACTTTTGAAAGTCCAGGGTTGAATCAAGGAACTACTTTTATTTTTTCTTTACCTATAACTTTAAAAACAGATTGAATGAGGTGTGATAATGGAAAACCAACAGGAGATGTCAGAATTCAGAATCATTATTATTGATGATAATCCTAGCATTCATTCCGATGTGATGAAAGTTTTAACTGTACAATCCAGTATGGGTGCAGTGGATGCGCGAGATGAGTTGTTGTTTGGTGATGATGTGAATAAAAAAAATATTGGTGATATTGGTAAAGGTTTTCCTGTTTTTTCTTTTGAAACGGCTTCGCAAGGTGAAGAAGGTATTGATAAAATAGAAAAAGCAATTCTAGAAAAAAAACCTTATGCGCTCGCTTTTGTTGATATTAGAATGCCGCCTGGGTTAGATGGGGTGGAAACTGCTAAAAAGATTTGGGACTTAGATCCTGATATACAGCTTGTGATCTGTACTGCATATTCAGATTATAATTGGGAAGAAATGGTTGCAAAGTTAGGGATGAGTGATAATTTTTTAATTCTTAAGAAGCCTTTTGATAATATGGCAATTAGACAATTAGCCTGTGCTTTAACGAGGAAATGGCTTCTTTCTAAAGATTCAAAAAACACGCTTGAGCATTTAAATGAAATGGTTTCTGAAAAAACAGAATCTTTAGAGTATTCACTTTCATTGTTAAGGGCTACATTAGAGTCCTCTACAGAGGGGGTGGTGGTTGTTGATTTTAATAATAATGTGATTGACTACAATATGCGTTTTGTTAATATGTGGAAAATTCCGGAGAGTGTTTTTTTTACCAAAAAAGAAGATAAAATTCAACAGTATATTGGGGGGGCTGTGAATAATTCAGAATTATATTTACGGCAGTCTGCTTTTGTGTGTGCTAATCCGGAAGATAATTTTGTAAAAACTATAGATTTAAAAGATGGCAGAATTTTTGAGTGGCAGTCTCGGCCACATATGGTTCACGGTGAGACTGTAGGGTATGTGAGAAGTTATAGAGATATTACCGAGCGGTCTTATTTAGAAAAAGAGTTAGAACATAAAGCGACCCATGATGCTTTGATTGATTTACCTAATCGCACCTTGTTGAATGATCGTATTCAGCATGCAATCGCTGCTGCCGGCAGAATGAAAAAATATTTTTCTATTTTAATGTTAGATCTCGATAGATTTAAAGCGGTTAACGACAGCTTAGGGCATGATGTTGGAGATCAGCTTTTATGTGCTGTGGCCGGGCGTTTAAAAGGGTTGTTGCGTAAATCTGACACTTTAGCGCGTTTGGGGGGGGATGAGTTTGTCATTTTGCTACAAGATGCGGATACTGAAAAACAAATTGTTCCTGTTGTTAAAAAAATTGTTAGTGAATTTAGTAAATCTTTCTTTTTGGGTGAACAGGAAGTCATAGTTGGCGTTAGTATTGGGGTGAGTTGTTATCCTGCTGACGGGGTTGTTGCCAGTGATTTGCTAAAAACTGCAGATCTTGCGATGTATAAGGCCAAAGAAAATGGCGGTAATCAGTTTGTATTTTATGATAATCAGTTAGATATTAAAGGAAAAGGGTATTTTGATCAAGAAAACGAATTACGGCATGCTATTGAACATAATGAATTATTTTTAGTTTATCAGCCACAATTTGATATGGATCATAAAAAATTATTAGCATTAGAGGCTTTGTTACGATGGAAACATCCATTAAAAGGATTGATTGGACCTTTGGAGTTTATTCCATTGGCAGAAGAGACGGGATTAATTGTTGCCCTAGGAGATTGGGTGCTCAGGGAGGTCTGTCGACAAATTAAGGCCTGGAAAGACCAGGGGTTGCCTTATGTGCAAGTTGCAGTGAATGTGGCGACTAAACAGTTAAAACAGGCTGATTTTGCTGAAAAGGTAGAAGCCTTATTAGAAGAATATGGAATTCCTCCTGACTACTTAGAACTTGAGATCACCGAAAATGTGATTATTACGCACTTAGAAGTTTTGCGTATGTTAGAAAAGCTAAAAGCCATGCATATTAAAGTTTCTTTAGATGATTTTGGCACAGGGAATAGTGGGTTAAGTTACTTAAAACAAATTAATATTGATAGATTGAAGATTGACAGATCTTTTGTGAACAACATCTCTCTTTCTCGTAGTGATGAGGTGATTATAGAGTCTATTATTGCTATGGCAAAAAGCTTAAATTGTAAAGTTTTAGCGGAAGGGGTAGAAACTCAGGCACAATGTGACTTTTTAAAATCTAAAAATTGTGATGAGGTCCAAGGTTTTTTATACAGTAAACCGATTACACCTGAAGAAGTAGCGATATATTTACAACAGGCCCCTAAGGTTGATTAGGTGGGGTATTTGTCATCGGTACGGGGGAGGAGGTATGTGCCGGTGAAGGGGTTGATAACCGTGTTGGAGAGAAGTTGCTAAAGCGCAGTACGGTATCGGAGGGCTGATAGGGAGTCAGCTTATTTGTGTTAATACGTTTGGTGAGTTTTGCTGTGAGTTGTTGTTCTATTTGAGCGCGTAACATTAATGCACTAGGATGTTGCGGATTTTTTTCTATAAAATAAAAAATTATTCCCATTTTGTGAAACATATTACATTCTATATGTTTTTTCATCAAAACGTATAAATGACTGTAGGCTTCACTATCTTGACTGCATGCTAAAAGATTTTCTAAAATTTTTATTTTTTCTTTTAGTCTTGCATAGTCTTGTTTAAATCTTTCATGCTCTTCTTTAAATCTAGTAAAGACCATGCTGTCTGGGCGTATACTCAGGTTAAGCCAGTTTGTCTCTGTTTGATGTTGTTTATACAGGGCCTCAACAGCAGTGCTGTTATAGCGTTTTAGTAGTATTTCCAGTGCTTCAACCGCATCCATCGTACAGTCATAGAGCGCATTCGGATCTTGACTGAGGTCTACCTCGTAATATTCTGGAGGGCGATCTGTAAATTGATAGGTGCGCATCATATTGTAATATTTTTTATTATTGTTAGTTAACAAGCATTCTATCTTGACTGACGTATTGCTGTCAATGCGCCGATGCGTTAGACCGTTGTTTTTTGACTTAACCACGCAGTTAAGAGTGCCGTGGTTTTTCCACGTGCGGCATATACACGTCTGCGAGCATCGCCCATTTCTGCTAAGCTGAGTTTTTCAGGGTTGTCTTGTGTTGGCACAAAGATGGGGGTATAGCCAAAACCTGGGATATCCTTTTTATTAAAATCAAAATAGCCTTCAACCTTGCTTTCAAAGCGTTGGGTTTGATGTGCATCTTGATAGGCTATTGCACACACAAAATCAGTGAGTGGACTTTGTGTTCCTAATTGTTGTTCTAGTTTTGTAAAGGCATATTGAAAATCTTTTTTACCCTCTGGCGTGATGGCAAAGCGGGCTGAGTATACCCCTGGTAATCCGCCTAAGGCACGTATGCAAAATCCAGAGTCATCTGCAAACGCAGGGAGTTGAGTAATTTTAAAAGCATGTTGTGCTTTTAAAAGCGCATTTTCCGCAAAAGTAGTGCCGGTTTCTTCTGGTTCTTCAGCATTCAGGCTGCCAATAGAGATTAAGGTGTACGGCAGTGCTTGAAAATAATGCTGATAGTCTTTGAGTTTATCTGGGTTATGCGTAGCCACTACTAACTGCATGGGTATTATTATCCTAAATCGCGTAAAGAGGAGGTGGGACGTTTTACTTTTGGTGGCAAGCTCATTTTCCAGCACAATGCCCCCCATAGAATGCTCAGTAGGAGCCCAGGGAGATAGCCAAAACGTTGCCAAGGAGTTTGCCCTTGCATTCCTTCAAAAGTCCCTATCAATGCCCCTGTGGTGTTTTTAGGCAGTAGGGCGGTGATCGTCCCTTGGGGGTTAATAATTGCAGTCCAGCCATTGTTCGTGGCTCTTAAGACATAACGCCCAGTTTCTTTGGCACGGACACGGGCGATGGTGAGATGCTGATCTGGTCCTATAGAGTTACCAAACCAGGCATCATTACTGATGGTGAGTAAAACATTGGCCGCTTTGGTTTGGGTGCGGACCAGATCTGCATAGGCAATTTCATAACAAATGCTAGGGCCGACTTTTAAATCATAAGCATTTAATAGAGGGGGCATGGTGCTAGGGGCTGGATAAAAATCACTCATTGGTAAATCAAAAAATGAAATGAGACCGCGTAAATAGTTTTCAAAAGGTACGTATTCCCCAAAAGGAACTAGATGACGTTTGAGATAGATACCCGAGGCTAAGCCTTGGCCGACAACACCATTGTAGTATTTATTATCAACAATTACTGGCATGCCTATAAAGAGATGAGTGTTATGGTTTTTAGCTAGTGCATTTAAAGAGGCGAGTATCGCTTTGTTATTAGGAAAAGGTAGTGGCAGTGCCCCTTCTGGCCAGATCACCCAATCACGATCTAAATTGGCTTTGGTGAGTGTTTGATAAGTATCGATAATTTTTGCTAAAAAGCCTCTATCCCAACGTTGCATTTGTGGGATATTGCCTTGCAATAAGGCGACGGTACGGGTAGTGCCTATAGGGTGGGTCCAGTGGATGGTTTGTAAAAGTGCTCCTCCTAATACAAAACTTAAAAAGAAATAACGATTACGTTTTGCGGCAAAAATTTTATATAGGAGCGCCCCTAATAAAACCGTGAGGCCACTGACTCCATAGACACCGAGCACAGGTAGATACCCACCCAGTACGGTATCAATTTGGGTATCACCCATATTTAGCCAGGGAAAGCCTGTACAAAAATGGTACCGAAATCCTTCTATCGCGACCCAGGTCAGCGGAAAGCCTGTAAAGAGCCATAAAGGATGGGGACGCATTGCATAAGTAGCCCACCCCATTACTGTGTAGGTAGAGGCCCAAATAGCAACAAAGCTTGATGTCAGTAGTGCTGCTAGCCAAATGGGTGCAGGACCAAAATCGTGAATGCTGATGGATATCCAAGAAGCGCCACAGGCAAAAAGCCCAAAACCAAACCAAAACCCAAACCAGAGGCTACTTTTGCGTGAGTTACAGGTAGAGGTTCCAAATAAAAACAAGGCGATGACCACCCAGGCCCACATGCCATAGTTAAAAGGCGCAAAAGCTAAGGTTAAGCTTGCTCCGATAAGCCCCGCGTACAGATTACGGTACAGATTCGTTTGTAAGTAAGCTTTCATTAATTTATGGCGTTGCAGCGTTAGGATCTTTTCTTACTTTTAACAGATAAAGCCGTCTATTGTCGACCTCTGCAATTTCAAATTCAAAGCCGTTTAACTGAACTTTTTCACCACGGATAGGCATACGCCCTAAGTGTTGTAGTACTAAACCACCAATTGTAGCAACGGTATCTGAGCCCCATTGTGTATTAAAGTGACGATTAAAGTCTGGAAATTCTGTTAAGCCTTTCACTAAAGACCAGTGGTCATCAATAGCACGAATAGGCGCATCTTCTGCGATATCATGTTCATCTTCAATATCTCCAACGATCTGTTCTAAGACGTCTTCAATCGTAATGAGCCCTAAAACACCACCATATTCATCTACCACCATCGCTAAATGGTTACGATTTTTTCTGAATTCATTCAGTAAAATATCTAGTCTTTTACTTTCAGGGATAAATACCGCCGGACGAATTAAGCTGGCAACCTTAAAGTCGGGCATAGGATTTTGATAAAAAGATAATAAGTCTTTGGCTAAGAGGATACCCAGTACCTCGTCTCGAGTTTCACCAATGACCGGAAACCGTGAATGCCCAGATTGGGTGACCAAGGACATAATATGTTCAGGGGTCGCTTGACGGTCAATAACGACCATTTGAGAACGGGGAATCATGATTTCATCTACACGCATCTCAGAGACTTTGAGGACGCGTTCCATCATTCGGGCGGTATCCCGAGGTAAACAATGGTTGGCTTCAGTTTCTTTGAGGAGGTCTAAAAATTCTACCTTGCTTTTAGGCTCACGATGTAAAAGCCTTTTAGTCCGGGACCATAAGGAGACTTTGGGTTCGAGGTGATTTTGGTGACCATCGTTGTTCATAAGAGCAGTAGCTTCCTTTAATAGGGGTTTGGGAAACCCAGGTCATTTAACAATTTTATTTCCAATGATTCCATTATAGCGGCCTCTTCAGGTTTTTGGTGATCATAGCCTTGAATATGTAGGGTGCCATGAATCATTAAGTGCGCCCAATGAAAGCGCCAGTCTTTTGAATGTTGAATAGCTTCCTCGGCGATGAGGGGGGCACAAAAGACCAGATCACCTAAATGTAAGAAGCCGGTGTCAGGATCTTCAGTATTGTACAGAAAAGACAGGACATTGGTTGGTCCTGTCTTTTTACGAAATTGCTCATTTAGTGCGGTCATTTCTTCTTTATCGACAATCCGGACCGTAATCAGGGTATTTTGGGTCGGGGTGATGAGGGCTGCTTCTATCCAGGACTCAATGAGCGCCGGATGTGGTAGCACGGTTACCGTGGTTTCTATTTGAATATCCAGTTCAAGCGTAGGCAGTGTCATGCACTAACTCTCCTTCTACAGTATAAGGGGCAGCTGCGGTGACTTTCATGGTCACAAATTGACCAATGAGACTGCTATCACCTTTAAAATAGGCGGTGCGATTATTCTCAGTTTTACCCATGAGTTTGAAAGGGTCTGTATCTGAGATACCTAAAACTAGGATAGACTGCTGGGTGCCAATCATGGCTTGGCTATGGCGTGCTGCTTGTATTCTTAATTGTTGTTGCAGGCGAGCAAGGCGATGTTTTTTCACTTCCAGCGATACATCATCGGGTAAGGCAGCTGCTAAAGTCCCCGGTCTTTGACTGTAAATAAAACTAAAGGAATGGTCAAAATCTAATTCTTCCACTAAAGCTAAAGTATTTTCAAAATCTTGTTCGGTTTCCCCAGGATAACCAATGATAAAATCAGAGGTTAAACTTAAGGTAGGACGTAGTTTACGTAAGGCTTTGATTTTTGCACGATATTCTAAAGCGGTATGCCCACGTCCCATAGCGGTTAAAATTGCATCTGAACCACTTTGTATAGGCAGATGCAAATGGTTGGCTAACTCAGGGATTTCTCCATATGCCTGTAATAACGTGTCATCAAACTCTGTAGGGTGAGAGGTATAAAAGCGAATCCGTCCAATCGTAGGAATGGCTGCAATGTATGCAATTAAGATCCCTAAAGTCGCCACTTCTCCATTATGCATGGTGCCACGATAAGCATTTACATTTTGGCCTAACAGGGTGATTTCTCGTACCCCTTGTTCTGCCAGTGACATGACCTCAGAGAGGACGTCATCTAGGGGGCGATTGACTTCTTCACCACGGGTAAAGGGCACAATGCAATATTTACAATATTTGTTACAGCCTTCTTGAATAGACACTAAAGCACAAGGTCCCTCGGCTTTAGGAGTTGGTAAATTATCAAATTTTTCAATAGCCGGAAAACTAATATCCATTGCTAAGCCCTGCTGAGTTTGGGCTTCTAAGATCATATTCGGTAAGCGATGCAAGGTTTGCGGACCAAAAATAATGTCTACATAGGGCGCGCGTTGTTTGATGACACTGCCTTCTTGGCTGGCAACACAGCCTCCTACCGCGAGTAGCACTTCCGGACGCTTGTCTTTCAACTTGCGCCAGCGCCCTAAACAAGAAAAGACCTTTTCTTCGGCTTTTTCACGAATAGAGCAGGTGTTCATAATTAGCAGATCTGCAGCAGCCGGATCTTCGGTAGGGATGTAGTCTAAAACAGTATGTAATAACTCTAACATCCTTTTAGAGTCATAAGTGTTCATTTGACAACCCCAAGTCTCTATATAAACCTGTTTGGCCATCTTTAACCTTAAAATAACTAAGACATATTACTAAAGCAGAATTTTTGGAATTCTATAGTAATATGGTATCAAATACTATGGGTTCTTGTTTTTAAAAAGTTACAATTCTAAATAACAAAGGGAGCGGGTGCTGGTGCCACACATCCATAAAATTCATATTAAGGACTGGGGGCGGTATGAGCAAAACGCTGATGCCTTTAAGCAGCTGATGTATAGTCAGACGCAGGCAACCTTAATTGCTTTGGAAAATGTGCCACCTGCGCTTTGGCCTGTGGTTCGAGAGACATTGTTTACGCGATTAAAAACGCCGTGTCATATTAAGGCTTTGAGTTTACGGAATATTCCTTGGAAGCCTGAAGATCTTGATGCGCTTTCTAATATTTTAAAACCGTCGGGAACGCGCCAACAGCCCTCACGTGTATTAGAGGATTTAGATTTATCACAACAGGATTGGAGAGATTTGCAATTAATGCAATCCTTAGCACGCTTGCTAGCAGACTTGCCATTGCGGGGATTAGCTTTAGGGCGGTGTTTTTTTACAACAGATGGGGTTACGTTGCTTTCCAATGCAGTGATGCGGTTGGTGCGACTGAAAACAGTAGATTTTTCTTTTACGCATCTGTGTGATCACAGTTTAACTATTTTAAAAGCACATTTAGTGGCGCATTCGACTGTCCGAGTGTTGTATTTAAATCATTGTCAGTTCCGTAGTGTTGCAGCATGCGATACGATGGTGGAATGGATTTTGGCGAGCACATTACGAGAATTGTATTTGGAAGGTAATTTTTCTGAAAATAGTTCACGACGCAAGCAGTTACGCCAAGCTTGGAATGAAAGTGCTTTAAAAAAATTAGCTTGTGATGTTGCTGATGAACGCGAAGCACAAAAACATGCAAGCATCCTGCGTGGGTTGACCTATCAACAGTATTGGGGGCAGGTCAGAAGCTGTGTAAAAGCTATGTGTAGTTCTATCATTTTAGGATTTTTACTGTTAGGGACTGCGTTGTCTGTCAGTACTATTTTGATAGTGGGGGCAGTTGTTGGTTTGGCGTGGGGACTCTTAAATCTGCCCAAAAAACCGCCGCCAACCCATCCTATGCCTTTTACGCCTGTATCATCAGACCAAATAGAAAACAATCTGATAGCAGCGATTTCACAGCCTGTAGTGCACTTTTCAGGAAAAGTAGGAGTCTCGCACGCGCAGGTTCAACCAAATCTAATACAAGTCACACCTTATCTTCAAAATACACTAAGCTAACACTGAGCGAGCAGTGTAAATGAGGTGTATATGCATGACCATCTTGGGTGTACCATATTAGAAAAATTATTAGCAGAGGCGGTTCTGCAGGGTGAAGGGCGTAATGGTGTTTTTGATTTATCTGCAAAAGTTGAAAGTTTTCAAGCGCAAGGATATCTCAATGATGCTAACACCACTGAAGAATTTAAAATATGGTTTAAGAAACAAGTAGAGTTGAAAAACATTGTTGTTGAGGATCGCTTTTTAAGAGAACATCAAGTATTGATTTTAAAAATGAAGATTCCTGAAAATACGCCGCCCAGATTAGATGTTGTTTCTTTTCATGCTTCAGAAAATCAATCGTTAGTTACAGCCTCTTTTTTGCAGAGTTACCCTTATCAATTACGTATGATGAATTATATTGCAATGATAGAGCGTTACTTGCATTCTGAAAAAAAAGAACATCTTATGTCTGGTATTCAAGATATAATGGGTAGATATAGTGTTTATCTTGCAAGAAATCCAGCGATTAATTTGGAATGTGTTTTGCAGGCTTTTAAAAAAGAAATTTGTGATGTTGTCGGGGTTCCTGAGGATGAGTTTGAACTCACTTTTCTTAAGCATGAATTTTTAAAAATTTTTGATTTAAACAAGATGAATTTTAATCTCTTTTTTATAGAAAAAGATGATAAAAAAAACAAAAAAATTCTAAAGGTCGCTTATGATTTTAATCAGATTGATTATCTAGCCTTTGATAAAGAATATTTTAAAATAATAGGCAGGGACAACCTCGATAAAAAACGATTTAATTCTGATTCTTCTCCAAAAGTTTATAGTAAACGCATCTTGAAAAAGATTATAAAAAAAGTTGATAAAGTTATTGTTAACGAGGATTTAAAAGAAATAGTTTCTGGTTTTGTTCGTCAGGCTGCATCTTCGGATATTAAAGGTATTCAGGATTTTATGTTAGATTATTTTGATAAAAACCAAAATGTATCAATGGAGTGGAGCTTAGGTGTTAACAAGAAGGAGAGGGTTTTTCCGACTGTATCTCCAGTTGCGGAGGCTTTAAAAAGAAAGGTTGATGACTATGAATTAAAAACAGATGTTCAGGATCTGGAGTTATTAGGAGATGGTCGTAAATTTTTGTATAAAGATACCGATGCTAACCCTAGTAGAATAGCTAGAAATGCTTTCGTGGAGTTTTTGCAGTCAAAGAGAGATGCTGATGATGAGAGTAGGTTGATTGCTTCAGATGTTATTGGAGACAATACAGTTTTTATGCGTGATTTTTTAGGAAAAAAAGGCTTGTCATTGTATAAGGCTGCTATCGCGGAGGAAGTTAGGAGTGTTAAATTTAGAGAGGCTTGTTTTTTAACTTCTTTGAAGAGGTTAAAAGGAGAAAATGTAGAAAAACAGACGGTGGTATGGATTGCGGGGCCGTCTGGTGTAGGTAAATCAAAAGCGGCGGAAGGGGTGTTGAATGTTTTTGTTAAAAGCCCTGCTGGTGTTGAGCAAAAGGCTGAGTCTGTGTGGGTCACTATTGATGAAGGGATTGCGAGAAAAGTATCACAGATGCGTGAGTTGGTCAGGCAGGCAGCTGCTACAGCAGGATATAAAGGTATTGAAGATTTAGATGAGTTTACAAAACTTGATATGAAAAAAAGAATAGAAGAAGCGGCGGATGCTGCTAATTTAAATCAGGTGCTGCCTAGAACATTTACGAATCCTTTGAAAAAAAGAGATGATAAAAACAAAATGAACCTTTTAGAAAAAAAAGGTGCGAACCAGGTTTTTGTAACGGTTTTGGCAGATAAAAAGGTTGTTCAACGTTTAGGTGAATCGCGCTCATGGTCTAAGCCTGGAGATCCTAGGCCACAAGAGTGGCTTATGAATCATGCCTCGTTGGGGGGGGATTCTAAGCCTTATAAAAAAAATTTTGACCGTGGGGTTTCAGAGTCGGTTGATATGGAAAAGTTCTTTGGGAAAAAAGGAAATCACTTTAACATTAAGAATGATTTAATATATTTAAAATTCTTTAATAATGAATGGGTTGTTGCATCAGAGAAAGACAAAACGGAAGATTTGTTTTTGATTAGTCAGCGTGCTTTTGATGCCTGGAAAAACTTGCCGTTGGATAATAGGCCTAATTTAGAGGGGTGGTATAAAATGGCTAGAGATAATTTCGTTCCTGTTGTAAGCGCAGTAGGAGATGATGAAAAAAAGAAAAGCAATCCTGGGTTGTTGTCTCAGCCTAATGTGTTGTTTCATCCATCGTCTGATTCTTTTCGATCTAGTACTGCGTCGGTCAATTCTGTTGAGGAGACTTCCGGGAATATTCTTTTATTAGAAAAAAAGATGGCTGTTTTTTTAGAAGGGTTGCCCCCCCAGGCTTTAGGGGAGCCCTTTGATTTTGCAAAACAAAAAAAGGTTTTTTTAGATATTTTTAAAGACGAAAGTGACGATTTTAAAGATTGGTTAAAAAAACAAGTTGTATTTGATGAAATGGATTCTGTAAATCGAAATATCCTGACGGTGAATGTTTTGCCAGATCTTGATGCGAAAGGGAGTGCTGTACATTTAAGAACTTATAGGTTGCCAGTGTCTGAGGCTGCTCATTATATTAGTGTTGAAGATTATCTCGATATTATTTTTCGTAGCGCTAAAGGTGCGGTCAATCTATTGCCTGAAGCTAATAGAAAACAAGCAGAAGATCAGATTATACGGGAGCTTTATTTTGCACAACATTATATTCAAACAGCGTTAGGACCACATTTTTCAAAGTTGTTTAAAATGCCAGGGTTCCCTTCACGCCTTGATTCTGCACAGTTTAAAAATTTTAAAAAATTACATACACAGGCTTTAGAGGTTTGTCGTACCTTTAGAGCCAGGATGGTGCAGCACTTACAGGGGGTTCTCGAAGTGAAAGTGAATGCTAAAACACTTTCTCAAAAATTAAA
>CAZGDB010000008.1:35564-56092 GCA_964524705.1 uncultured Francisellaceae bacterium | reverse complement strand
GGGGATGCTTTGATTGCAGCCTTACAAATATTGCAAGCTATGATTAAATTGAACATGCCTTTATCTGAACTCAAGTTAGGGGCTCGTAAATTACCACAAGTGATGGTGAATGTTCGCGTTAAAAATATCACTGAAGCCTTGGCCAGTGATGCATTTAAACAAGCTTTAGAGCGTTGTGAAACGCAGTTGTTGAGTATTGGTCGTATCGTTGTGCGTCCGTCAGGCACTGAGCCTGTGATCCGAATTTTAGTAGAAGGGCCTGAAGTGCAGATGCTGGAGCACGTGGCACAGACCCTTAGCACTGTTTTAGAACAAACAGTAGTTATCTAGTTTTTTAACTTTATAATAAAAGCTGCTTGCGCCTTCTTCCTAACAAGCGTACCATTCTCGCCTTAGGAAGGAGGCGTTTTGCGTTATATTATTGCTAATTTTAAAATGCAGGGTACGGGTGCTTATTTTAGGTCCCTGTCTGAGCAGCTTGCCAGCAGCACATTAACGGCAACTGTTGTACTTTGTCCCGCTTATCCCTATTTATCAGCACTGGTTAGTGCCTCGAGTATTGCGGTAGGAGCACAAGATCTTAGCAGCTTTACAGCCGGCGCTTATACTGGCCAAGTGAGTGCGGCTATGTTGCAAGAACAAGGGTGCCAGTATGTGATTATTGGGCATTCCGAAAGGCGAAAATATTGTCAGGAATCAAACTTAGAAATTAAACAAAAATTGAGCCTGGCTTTAGCACATGGATTACGTCCCATATTATGTGTAGGTGAAGTAGAAGCAGAGATGCCTGTTGCACAACGACAATCCTTATTAGCAGAGCAGCTGGCAGTTTTAGAGGGTATGGATACGAGTAAAGTATTGGTAGCCTATGAACCAGTTTGGGCGATCGGAACTGGTAAAAGTGCAGACCCTGCCTATGCCCAAAGCGTACATCAAGAAATTTTAGCCTTGGTAAAAGTACCGGTATTATATGGTGGTAGTGTGAATGCGAGTAATGCTGCTGGGTTTTTAGCGCAGCCTGCAGTATCTGGATTATTAGTAGGTGGAGCATCATTAGATGCGGCTGCATTTTTGTCGATTTGTCAGATAGGATAAATAAGTTATGTTTACTTTTGTGATGATTATTCATATTCTTGCCGCTGCTAGCGTGATTGGATTAGTTTTAATACAGCGTGGTAAAGGTGCAGAAGCAGGCGCAACTTTTTCAGGTGGTGCTTCTCAAACGGTATTTGGTAGCCAAGGCGCAGGTAATTTTTTTGCCCGCATGACTGCATGGATGGCGCTGATCTTCTTTGCAACTTCTATTATGTTGACGTACTTAGGTCAAAAGCCTGCTAAAGAAGCAACTTTAGATGCTTTAGTGCAAAAAATTGTAGAACCTGCACAAAAAAGAGGGGTTGCTGGTTTGCCGCAAACAGAAGATAATGACGCAGGCACAAAGCCTTAACATTTTTAGCCGAAGTGGTGGAATTGGTAGACACGCTATCTTGAGGGGGTAGTGGCGAAAGCTGTGCCGGTTCGAGTCCGGCCTTCGGCACCATTTTTTAGGTCGCGTGACTAAGAAAGGGTTTGTGATGTAGAGTAGCAAAAGCTATAGGGATCGCAGCACTGTTTAGTCAGGAGAATAAATGCTATCTAATTATTTGCCCATTATTATTTTTATGGTGTTGGCCCTACTTTTTGGGTTTGTGCCGTTATTGATGGGTACCTTGTTGGCCCCCCACCGTCCCAATGCTGAAAAATATAGTCAATATGAGTGCGGTTTTGCACCCTTTGAAGGGGCACGTCTAAAGTTTGATGTACGTTTTTATTTAGTAGCCATCCTATTTATATTATTTGATTTAGAAGTAGCATTTTTGCTTCCATGGGCAGTAGTATTTAGAGAACTAGGTGATGCTGCTTTTTGGGCAATGCTGGCTTTTTTAGGATTACTCTTGCTAGGGTTTGCATATGAATGGCGTAAAGGGGCATTAGAATGGGAATAGAAGGTGTCCTGCAGGAAGGTTTTGTAACAACAAAGCTGGACGACTTAATTAATTGGGCACGTACGGGTTCTTTATGGCCTGTGAGTTTTGGTTTAGCGTGTTGTGCTGTAGAAATGATGCATGCAGGTGCTGCGCGTTACGATTTAGATCGTTTTGGGATGTTGTTCAGACCTAGTCCACGTCAAAGTGATGTGATGATTGTGGCGGGCACTTTATGTAATAAAATGGCAGGCCCATTGCGTAAAGTCTACGACCAGATGCCAGATCCAAAATGGGTGATTTCTATGGGATCTTGCGCCAATGGCGGTGGGTATTATCACCACTCTTATGCAGTGGTGCGTGGGTGCGATAGAATTGTTCCTGTTGATGTTTATGTGCCGGGTTGTCCTCCGACGCCAGAAGCTTTAATTTATGCGATTTTACAGTTGCATCGAAAAATTCGAATGACGAATACGATTGCAAGAGGTGAAACCGCATGAGTTTAGTTGCAGCACTTGAAGAACGTTTTGCTGGATTATTACTGAGTGTGAGTGAAAGTAATATTGGCGAAGTAACGATAGAAGTAGGGCCTAAAAATTATCGTTCTGTGTGTAGTGTTTTAAAAACAGCAGAACAGTTTGCATTTGCGCAATTGATAGATTTATGTGGCATAGATTATTTGCATTATGGTTCGGCAGAATGGACCACACAAGCAGCTACTGCACAAGGTTTTAGTCGTGGCGCCCATGACACTACGATGAATACTCAAAAACCACGGTTTGCAGTGGTGTTACATTTATTATCTCTAAAACATAAAATGCGCTTACGTGTCAGAACGTATCCAGATCTTCAGACGCTCTTGTTAGATTCCGTAGTAGATGTTTGGAATTGTGCGAATTGGTATGAACGTGAAGCCTATGACTTGTTTGGGATTTTATTTAGCGATCATCCGGATTTACGACGGATATTGACGGACTATGGTTTTGTGGGACACCCTTTTAGAAAGGATTTTCCAGTTGAAGGGAAAGTAGGGGTACGTTATGACGCTAAACAAGGTCGTGTTATTTATGAGCCTGTAGATATTCCTTCTCGTGTTTTAGTCCCTAAAGTAATACGCAAAGCCAATGATGCCAAGGAGACTTCAGGTGTCTGAAATACGCAATTATACCGTTAACTTTGGCCCTCAACACCCCGCAGCACATGGTGTTTTACGCTTAGTGCTGGAAATGGATGGGGAAGTGGTGGAAAGAGCAGATCCGCATATTGGGTTATTGCACCGTGCCACAGAAAAGTTGGCAGAAACTAAACCCTATAACCAAAGTATTGGGTATATGGATCGTTTAGATTACGTGTCTATGATGTGCAATGAACACGCTTATGTCCTTGCAATAGAAAAATTATTAGGCATTCAGGTTCCCAGACGCGCACAATATATACGTGTGATGTTTGATGAAATTACCCGTATCTTAAATCATTTATTATGGTTAGGGGCACATGCTTTGGATGTGGGCGCCATGACCGTTTTTTTATATGCTTTTAGAGAAAGAGAAGACCTCTTTGATTGCTATGAAGCTGTGTCTGGTGCCCGTATGCATGCCACCTATTATAGGCCTGGTGGGGTTTATCGAGATCTGCCGAATGAAATGCCACAGTTTAAAGCCTCTAATGTTCGTAATGCTAAAGATCTAGAACGCTTGAATGAAAATAGACATGGCTCTTTATTAGATTTTATTGAAGCTTTTACGGATAGGTTTCCAAACTGTGTGGATGAATATGAAAGTCTCTTAACGGACAACCGTATTTGGAAACAACGTACCGTAGATATTGGGGTGGTCTCTGCTGAACGTGCCCTACAGTTAGGGTTTACAGGCCCCATGTTGCGTGCCTCAGGTGTGGCCTGGGATCTGCGTAAAGATTTACCTTATTCTGTCTATCCAGAATTAGATTTTGATGTTGCGGTAGGCACTAATGGGGATTGTTATGATCGCTATGTGGTGCGCGTAGAAGAAATGCGACAATCTAATCGTTTGATTCGACAGTGTATTCAATGGTTGCGGGCTAATCCAGGACCAGTGATGGCTGCAGACCCTAAAGTGGTGCCTCCAAAACGCAGTGAAATGAAGCAAGATATGGAAGCCATGATTCACCATTTTAAATTGTTCTCAGAAGGCTATAGTGTCCCAGAAGGGGAGGCTTATGCTGCGGTAGAACACCCTAAGGGAGAGTTTGGGATTTATTTAGTGTCTGATGGCGCGAATAAACCCTATCGTGTAAAAATCCGTGCGCCAGGTTTTGCGCATTTGCAATCTTTAGAAGAAATGGCCAAAGGGCATATGCTCGCGGATGTTGTGGCGATTATAGGAACCCAAGATATTGTGTTCGGGGAGATTGATCGATGACGGAATCTACAGCAACAGTGTCGATTTCAAAGGCCGCACAAGCCCAGATAGATCACTGGTTATTAAAATTTCCAGAAGATAAAAAGCAATCTGCGTTATTAGCGGCTTTACGTATTGTACAAAAAGAAAATAAAGGCTGGTTGAGTAATGCGCATTTAGATGCGATTGCTGCATATTTAGAAATCCCGGTAATTGCAGTTTATGAAGTGGCAACTTTTTATACGCTGTATCATTTGAATCCAGTAGGTCGTCATAAAATTTTGTTATGTACCAATGTTTCGTGTTTTTTATGTGGTTCTAAGGATATTGCAGCATACTTAAAAGAAAAATTAAAAATTGGGTTTAAAGAAACAACCGAAGATGGAAAGTTTACTTTGATTGAAAGTGAGTGTTTAGGGGCTTGTGGGGGTGCGCCGATGATGATGGTAGAAGATACCTATTATGAAAATCTGACGCCTGCAAAAATAGATGCGATTTTAGACGCTTTGGATTAACGCATGTTAAATACCGTATGCTTACGTACTTTGGCTTTTGAAAAACCTTGGTCCTTGGAGACGTATTTGTCTTTGGGGGGGTATAGTGTTTGGAGAAAAATTCTTGAAACGCAAATGCCTGTTGCAGAGATTATTGAAGCTTTAAAATTATCAGGATTACGCGGTAGAGGGGGCGCAGGGTTTCCTACGGGGTTAAAGCTGAGCTTTATGCCGCGTAATGCAGCAGGACAAAAGTATTTAGTTTGTAATTCAGACGAAAGTGAACCGGGTACCTTTAAAGATCGTGATATTATGCGTTACAACCCCCATCAAGTCATAGAAGGGATGGCCATAGCAGCATATGTGATTGGCGCAACGGTTGGCTATCAATATATGAGAGGGGAGTACTTAGAACCCTTTGAACGTATGGAACATGCATTAGCAGAAGCAAAACAGCTAGGACTAATTGGTAAAAATATTTTAGGCTCAGGTGTTGATTTTGAGCTACACAATTTATTAGGGGCTGGTGCGTATATTTGTGGAGAAGAAACCGCTTTAATGGAATCCATTGAAGGTAAAAAAGGCATGCCACGTTTTAAACCACCGTTCCCTGCAAATTTTGGCGTCTATGGGCGGCCTACCAATATTAATAATACAGAAAGCTTAGCCTCCATCCCTGTGATTTTGCAAAATGGGGCAGAATGGTTCTTAAAATTAGGTAAACCTAATAATGGGGGCACAAAGATATTCAGTGTCTCAGGGCATGTTGCTAAACCGGGGAATTATGAAGTACCTTTGGGGACTCCGTTTAAAGATTTGCTAGCCTTAGCTGGTGGTATGCGGAGCAGCAAACCACTCAAAGCAGTGATCCCTGGGGGCTCATCAGTCCCTATATTACCCGCTGCGATTATGCAAACGTTGGATATGGATTATGATTCCATTAGTAAAGCAGGTTCGATGTTAGGCGCAGGTTCTGTCATTGTGATGGAAGAAGGGACCTGTATGGTTCAAGTCTTGCGTCGTATTTCTTATTTTTATTATGAAGAATCCTGTGGCCAGTGTACGCCTTGTCGAGAAGGAACAGGGTGGTTATATCGCGTTTTGAATCGTTTGGTGGAAGGGCAGGGAGCGCCAGAAGATTTACAGTTGTTGGAGGAAGTTGCAGGCCATATTATGGGACGTACCATTTGTGCGCTCGGTGATGCTGCTGCAATGCCAGTACAAAGTTTTTTAAAACATTTTAGATCGGAATTTGAAGCCTATATTGTGAAACAAGGATCTTAAAGTATGGTTACCTTGGTATTAGATGGTCAGACCTTGGAAGTGGCGCCCGGCTCAATGATTATAGAAGCTGCTGATGCTGCAAATATTTATATTCCACGTTTTTGTTATCACAATAAACTTTCTATAGCTGCGAATTGCCGTATGTGTTTAGTAGAAGTGCAAAAGTCTAATAAACCTTTACCCGCTTGTGCAACGCCTGTGACCGATGGCATGGTGGTACATACGCGCTCAGCCTTAGCAACCCAAGCCCAAAAAGGGGTGATGGAATTCTTGTTGATGAACCATCCTCTGGATTGTCCGGTGTGTGATCAAGCAGGAGAATGTGAACTACAAGATTTAAGTTTAGGCTACGGTAAAGGGGTATCCCGTTTTAGTGAAGGTAAAAGGGCTGTGCAAGATCAAAACCTAGGCCCTTTGATTGCTACGGAAATGACGCGCTGTATTCATTGTACCCGCTGTGTTCGTTTTGGTTCAGAAATTGCAGGATTAAGAGAATTAGGTGCGACCTGTCGTGGGGAGCATATGCAAATTGGAACAGCCATAGAACAAAGTTTACAATCTGAGCTATCAGGCAATATTATTGATTTATGTCCTGTGGGTGCGCTTACTTCTAAACCTTTTCGTTTTAAAATTCGTAGCTGGGAATTAACACAAGCCTCGATGATTGCGCCTCATGATGGTGTAGGTTCTGCACTTTATGCACACACGCATGATAATAAAGTATGGCGCGTTGTCCCTAAAGTAGAAGAAAGTGTGAACGAAAATTGGATTTCTGATAGAGATCGATATGGGTATTTAGGGAATCAACATGCGGAACGTTTAGGCAGACCACGCATTAAACAAAATGGTGTTTGGCAAGAGATGGATTGGAATGAAGCCTTTGAGTATTGCCAAAGTCGTTTTGCAAATATCATAGAAACCCAAGGTGCTGAGGCTGTTGGGGCTTTAATTTCACCACAAGCCACATTAGAAGAAGGCTTTTTATTACAAAAATTGATGCGTTCTCTAGGCAGCGGTAATATTGATTTTCGTTTAAAACAAATGGACACCCGAGATGATAGCGCAACTGAGGCCTTATGGACGCTAGGGCATACTTTAGTAGAAACAGAGCATCTTAAAAGTGTTGTGGTGATTGGCTCTGATGTACGTCAAGAACATCCTCTCTTAGCACACCGTTTACGTAAAGCAGTTAAAAATGGTGCGGTTGTTTTTGGAATTAACCCAGCAGACTTTACCTTCCATATCCCTATTAAAGAACAATGGGTGCCTGAGAAGGCTGATTTATTAGGTCCCTTACAAGCTTTGGTAAAAGTATTATTGCCAGAGATTAAAAATAGTAGCTTGCATGCGCAGCTTGAAAATTTATTGCGTGAAGTGCCTATTTCAGAAAAGGCTGCCGCTTGGATTGATACACTGAAAGCCCAAGGAACAGGCGCAATTTGGTTAGGGCCTATTGCCTTAGCGCATCCAGCTAGTAGTGAATTACGGTTTTTAGCTCGTGTTTTGGCAGAAACACTTGGATTTAGCTTGGGTTACCTCTCAGAAGGCCCTAATGCTGTAGGGTTACAATGGGTCGGCTGTACACCAGCACAATTGCCGTTTGGACAACCTACAGAACAAGTTGGAAAATCTGCACATCAAATGCTAGAAACGGCGTTAGCAGCCTATATTCTGTTTCAGGTAGAACCACAATGGGACACACATTTAGGTGCGGCAGCAATGAGCGTTTTGGGACAAGCAGAGTGCGTGATTGCGTGTACGAGCTTTGTGACACCAGAATTAGAAGAGATTGCAGATATTTTATTACCGATTGCTACCCCTTATGAAAATTCAGGTAGCTATATCAATTTAGAAGGGCGTACACAACGACAAGAAGCGGTGATCAAACCTTTTGAAGAAGCACGCGAAGGCTGGAAAGTCCTACGTATGCTTGGGACAATATTAGAATGTAATGATTTTTATTATGACACTTTGTCTGAAGTTCAACTAGAGGTTTCCACCTTCCCACAATTACAACATAGTTGTGCGATTGTGCGTTGGACACCAACGCAGTGGACTGCAGTACCTGAAGGGATTGTGCGTTTTACCACAACAGCACCTTTTAGTACGGATGCACTGGTGCGACGTTCGGATGCTTTACAGCAAACCGAAACCGCCTTGGCGGCTGATGCAATACATGTGCATCCTGCCTTGGCCCAAAAATTACATTTAGAATGTAAGCGAGAACTGAAAGTCCAACAGGTAGGCAAAAGTTGTATGTTACCCTTGGTCCTTAATCCAATAGTGCCGATGAATACGGTTTGGATTGCTTCTGGTCGTTCTGCAGCTTTAAACTTGTCTGTGCCTTTTGGCACAGTTGATTTAGCTTAGGAGCTAATATGGATATTGCTTATACGCTGATCTGGAACGTTTTAAAAATCCTTGTGGTAGTCCTGCCTTTGGTATTAGCTGTGGCGTATTTAACATATGCAGAGCGTAGAATTATCGGGCTGATGCAAATTCGCTTGGGACCTAATCGTGTGGGACCCTTTGGGTTGTTACAACCTATTGCGGATGCCATAAAATTATTATTTAAAGAGTTTATTTTTCCTACTTATTCTAATCGTTATTTATATTTTGTAGCACCTATGTTTGCCTTTGCACCTGCGATGGTCGCCTGGGCGGTGATCCCGTTTGCACCCCATTGGGTCCTTGCAGATATTGATGCGGGATTATTATTTTTATTAGCCATGACTTCTTTGGGAGTCTATGGAATCATTATTGCAGGCTGGGCCTCTAATTCTAAATATGCCTTTTTAGGAGCACTTCGTTCTGCAGCACAAGTTGTTGCGTATGAAATTGCTATGGGTTTTACCTTTATTGGGGTTTTAATGGCCGCGGGTAGCATGAACCTCTCACAAATTGTTAACTCCCAACAAGGCGGAATTTGGCATTGGTATGGGGTGTTATTATTCCCTTTATTTATTATCTATTGGATCTCCGCAGTAGCAGAAACCAATCGCTCACCCTTTGATGTGGCAGAAGGGGAATCAGAAATTGTCGCGGGCTTCCATGTGGAATATGCCGGCATGGGATTTGCACTGTTCTTCTTGGCAGAATATGCGAATATGATTTTAGTGTCATGCCTTGCGGTGCTCCTCTTTTTGGGAGGATGGCTCTCTCCTTTTGAAGGTACCTTTTTAGCACCGTATTTTACAAAAGTACCTGCTATTTTTTGGTTCTTAACCAAAGTATCCTTTTTCTTATTTTTATATTTATGGATGCGCGCTACTTTCCCACGTTACCGGTATGATCAGGTCATGCGGTTAGGGTGGAAAATCTTTATTCCTTTAACTGTGGTCTTTATCGTCCTAGAAGCTATTTTTCTACATGGGGTTCAAGGATGAAAAATAAAATTTTAGAGTATATCCGGACTTTTACGCTGTGGGAGCTTTTGTTAGGTTTAAAACTAACAGGAAGATATTTTTGGGCAAGAAAAATTACCGTGCAATACCCAGAAGAATCTATCCCGCGTTCTCCAAGATTTAGAGGCTTACATGCATTACGTCGTTATCCGAATGGAGAAGAACGCTGTATTGCTTGCAAATTATGTGAGGCTGTCTGCCCTGCATTAGCAATTACTATTGAGTCTGAAGAAAGAGAAGATGGGACACGGCGTACCACACGTTATGATATAGATTTATTTAAATGTATTTATTGTGGGTTCTGTGAAGAAGCCTGCCCGGTCGACTCTATTGTGGAAACAAATGAATCACATTTTTCTATTTTAGAACGTGGGCAAAATATTTTGGATAAAAACCTCTTGTTGGCCATAGGGGATAAATATGAATCTGAGATTGCCGCGCAAAAAGCACAAGATGCGCCATACCGCTAGGAGCTAAGATGGATGTGATGCAAGGTTTATTTTTAATGTTTGCGAGCATAGCAAGCGCGGCTGCATTGGGTGTTGTTTTATCTTCGCATCCAGTACGTGCCGTATTGTTTTTGATTTTAAGTTTTTTGGCCACTGCTGGCACCTGGATGCTATTAGGCGCTGAGTTTTTATCTTTAGCCTTGATTTTGGTGTACGTGGGTGCAGTGATGATTCTATTTTTGTTTGTCGTCATGATGCTGGATGTGGAAGAAGAAGTACGTCTGCCTGTGTTTTTTAAACATTTATGTGCAGGAGTTGGGGTTGCATCTTTGTTTTTTGGATGCATTACCTTTGCAGTGACGCATTCTAAAGCGTTGTTTACTGTACCCTTGGCAATTCCAGCGGCAGGCTATTCTTCTACTAAGGCATTAGGCACATTGTTATTTACAGAATATTTATATCCCTTTGAAGTAGCTGGCTTACTATTGTTGGGAGCAATGATTGCCGCAATCGCTTTGACTTATAGAGGTCCTAAACCAGATCGAAAGATGCAATCTGTGAGTGCACAGGTGAAGGTGAAAAAAGCAGATCGGCTGCGGCGTATTCCGGTGAAAGGCCAATCTCCTAAGGAGTCGTTATGAGTTTAGTGTGTTATCTGATATTTTCAGCAATACTGTTTTCCTTAGGGGTGATTGGTTTTTTTCTAAATAGAAAAAATTTAATTGTCCTTTTAATGGCAATAGAACTCATGTTGTTGGCAGTGAATACGAATATGGTTGCTTTTGCCCGATTTTATGGGGCACTGGCAGGGGAAGTTTTTGTGTTCTTTATTTTGACGGTGGCGGCTGCTGAATCTGCTATAGGACTGGCCATTTTGGTTGTGCTCTTTAGGCAAAAACGTAGCATTAATGTTGATGATTTAGATACATTGCGAGGATAACAGTGGAACTTTCCATCGCTTCTGCCGCTATAGGCACAGTTACAGGACCTTTGATCGGGGCAGTGTTAGCGCCTTGGTTTTCTCGTGCGTTTGCACATCGCATTACTATCACAGGCGTCGGATTGGCGCTTGTGTTGTCTCTGTGGTTATTGATACAACTACAATTGGGGCATCCTGATGTCTTGGTTCCTGGGTATACCTGGGGAACCATAGGGGATATTACGATAGGGGTGAGTTTTTGGTTAGATGCCTTGTCGGTATTGATGATGGTGATTGTGACAGCTGTCTCCTTAATGGTACATATTTATACCATCGGGTATATGGAAGAAGATTCTGGGTATAAACGATTTTTTAGTTATATCGCATTATTTACCTTTGCGATGTTGATGCTGGTGATGTCTGCGAATTTTGTGCAGCTCTTTTTTGGTTGGGAAGCAGTTGGGGTTGTTTCTTATCTATTAATTGGGTTTTGGTTTGAAAAAGAAAGTGCAGTATTTGCGAATCTCAAAGCCTTTTTAGTCAACAGAGTTGGAGATCTTGGATTTTTGCTGGGCATAGGCTTAGTATTTTCTCAGTTTCATAGCTTAGATTATGCAACGGTATTTGCGGCAGTTCCAAACGTTGTTGCACATCACCCCAGTGTCACATTATGGGGGAATTTTAGTGTGGCTGTAATGACTGCAATACCCTTATGTTTACTGATTGGGGCGATGGGGAAATCGGCACAAATTCCTTTACACATCTGGTTACCAGATTCTATGGAAGGCCCTACGCCTATTTCAGCGTTGATTCATGCGGCCACCATGGTAACAGCGGGGATTTTTATGATTGCCCGTATGAGTCCTTTATTTGAACACAGTGCGGTGGTTTTAAATGCCTTATTGGGAATTGGGATCAGTACCTGTGTCTTGATGGGAATTTTAGGGGTAGTGCAAAATGATATTAAACGTATTATTGCCTATTCTACCTTATCCCAATTAGGCTTGATGATGGCAGGGCTTGGTGCATCACTTTACGCAGTCTCCATTTTTCATTTGATGACGCATGCCTTTTTTAAAGCATTGCTCTTTTTAGGTGCAGGTTCAGTGATTATGGCGTTGCATCATGAACAAGATATTAGAAATATGGGCGGATTGGCGCGTCGTTTACCTCTGACCTATATGACCATGTGGATAGGATCGTTGGCATTAATGGGTTTTCCATTTTTTTCAGGGTTTTATTCTAAAGATTTATTAATAGAAGGGATTGCACAGAGCGATCTGTATTTAGCGCCTTTGGCTGCAGCAGGCGCAATGCTTAGTGTGCTGTTTACGGCTTGGTATTCTATACGCCTACTCTTAAAGGTGTTTCATGGCACTTACAGAGGGGAAGCAAAAGTCTGGGAACATAGTCATGAAACCGGTTGGACCATACAGTTGCCTTTATGGTTATTAGCGATTCCTTCAGTGGGGATAGGGTACTTTATGGTACAGCCTATATTAACTGGTTATCTGAAGAATAGTATTTTTATAGACCCTTATCATCAGGCTTTACATAGTTTAGGGGCACATTTTGAAGGCCCTGTGTCAATGGGGTTGCATGCGTTTACAAGTGTGCCGTTTATGTTGGTCGTTTTAGGGAGTGTTTGTGCATTTGTACAATGGCGTAATCCAGTATGGTTGCGCGTTTTTAACGGACCGTTGCGGGGCATCCTATGGGTATTGAATCATAAATATGGTTTTGATGCGCTCAATGAAAAAGTATTAATTCCTTTGACCCATAAAGTAGGAAATATTTTGTACAAAGTAGTGGATGGCTTATTGATTGAGGGTGTGGTGGTACATGGGGTGACCTTGGGTGTGTTACGTATTGCTCAAAAAATACGGGGCTTTCAATCTGGGTATCTGTACCATTATGCGTTAGTGTTTTTATTGGGGTTATTAGGGGTGTGGGGATGGATGATACTGCGAGGCTAAAGAAATGATCATGCAAGGGCCTATCTTAAGTACATTAATTGGACTCCCGCTCTTGGCAGGGATTGCGATGTTACGTTTAACACCTACTGCTGCCTATAGGCTGGGGTTATTAGCTTGTCTGGTCTCTTTGTTTTTAGTCAGTGAACTTTATGCGCAGTTTGATTTTACGACGGCTGATTTTCAGTTTACAGAACATCATGCATGGTTTCCGGCACTGGATGTTTACTATTCCGTAGGGATAGATGGAATCGCGTTGCCATTGATTATTTTGACTACCTTGTTAACCCCTTTAGTGTTGATTGGCGCACGCCCAAAGGTTAAACGTTTTTCGGAATATGCGGCTGCTTTTTTAATGATGCAGGGACTGATGATAGGTGTCTTTTGTGCGTTAGATAGTATTTTGTTTTATTTATGTTTTGAAGGGCTACTGATTCCTATGTTTTTAGTGATCGGTATTTGGGGTGGTCCTAATAGAATTTATGCAACATTGAAGTTTTTCATTTTTACTTTTTTAGGTTCTATCTTTTTATTGATTGCATTGTTGTATTTGCATAGCGTGGCACAAGCAAATTTGTTACCTCAAACATTTGCGATTCAAACTTTTTGGCAGGTTCCTTTGACCATGATGCAACAAAAATGGTTATTCTTTGCATTCTTGTTTGCTTTTGGAGTCAAAATTCCAATGGTGCCGGTGCATACTTGGTTGCCAGATGCACACGTTGAAGCTCCAACAGGGGGGTCGGTGATTTTGGCTGCTGTGCTTCTAAAAATGGGTGCCTATGGGATGTTACGGTTTATGTTGCCTATTACCACGGATGCAGCACGTAATTTTGACACGGTGGTGATTTTCTTATCCTTAGTCGCGATTGTGTATATAGCCTTAGTTGCGTTGCTTCAAAAAGACATGAAAAAACTGATTGCCTATTCTTCGATTGCTCATATGGGATTTGTGACTTTAGGGTTATTTGTGCCCTATACCTTAATGCATAATGGGGGAGATGTGGGGATCTTATGGGGTTTGCAAGGGTCGTATGTACAATTAATTTCCCATGGGTTTATTTCTGCAGCCTTGTTCTTTAGTGTGGGCATGCTGTATGACAGATTACATTCGCGTTGGATTAGAGATTATGGTGGACTAGCGAAAGTCATGCCTATCTTTTCTGTCTTTTTTGTCTTTTTTGCGTTGGCAAATTGTGGGCTACCGGGCACCAGTGGTTTTGTGGGAGAATTCTTGGTGATTTTAAGTGCCTTGCAGGCACGTTTTTCTTGGGCTTTGATTGCTGCAACAACCTTGCTCTTTGGTGCGGGGTACAGCTTATGGATGGTGAAACGTGTTGTTTTTGGAGCTCCACAAGGGCCTGTTTTAACTTTGCCAGATTTAACACGTAGAGAAATCTTTATTTTAGGGGTGCTTGGCGTCGCAGTATTAGGGATCGGGATTCATCCGCAAATGTTATTAGAAATCAGCGAAGCCTCTTTATTACAATTGGGTGAACAGATGGCACAGGCTAAAGGGTAATATATATGTACAACCTCCTATTCGGACCTTTTTTGGCAGAAACACTTTTAACCTGCACTTTAGTACTGACGTTGATTTTCGATATGGTGGGGCAGAAACCTGAAAAACCACTCACCTATAGTGTGATGATTGCTGGGTTACTGGCTACTTTGGGAGCATGTTTTTATCATCCTGTTGTAGAAGATCTTGCTTTGTTTCATGGGCATTGGGTAGGTCAGAGTTTTGCGACGGTTTTTAAAGGCGCAATGACCTTAACGGTTTTATTGGTAGCGCTTTATAGTCGTAGTTATGTGCGCACATGGAAAGAAGGGTTAGGGGAGTCCTATTTATTGATGTTGTTTTCATTGATAGGTATGTTTGTCTTAGTGTGTGGGGGGTCGTTAGTTACCTTATATCTAGGATTAGAAATGATGACGTTGCCAATTTATGCATTGGTGGCTATGAACCGTGAAGCCGTGACGGCTGAAGCAAGTATGAAGTATTTTGTAATGGGGGCTTTGGCTTCGGGGATGATTTTATATGGGATCTCTTTTCTGTTTGGAGCAGGGCAAACCTTGTTTATTGCAGAGTTGCCACAAGTTTTAGGCGCACATGCGCAAGATTTGTTTTTACTACAAATGGCGTTGGTCTTTATCTTAGTAGGGATTGCTTTTAAATTAGGCGTCGCACCTTTTCATATGTGGGTGCCGGATGTCTATCAAGGAGCACCACTGCCAGTGACGCTCTTTATTAGTACAGCACCTAAAATCGCTGCATTTGGTATGGCATTTATTTTTTTAGAACAGAGTTTTTCTGCGATGAGTGCTTTATGGGTATCTTTGTTGATGATTTTGGCCGTGGCCAGTTTAACCATTGGTAATTTCTTTGCCTTGGTTCAAACTAATGTAAAACGGTTGTTAGCATACTCTGCGATTGCACAAATTGGGTTTGTGGTTTTAGGGTTATTAGCAGGACCAGCATTAGGATATCAAGCAGCTTTATTTTATCTTTTGAGTTATATGTTAATGACACTTGCATCATTTGGTTGTTTAACTAAATTAAGTGCGCAGGGAGCAGAAATTGAGCATGTCTCAGATCTGCAAGGCTTAGCTAAAGTCGCACCGGGCGCAGCCTTTATCTTATTGCTCAGTTTATTTTCCTTGACTGGAATCCCCCCACTTTTAGGGTTTTATGCTAAATTTGTTGTGTTAGATGCTTTGCTTAGTTTGGGTTATACCAGTTTGGCTGTGACAGCTCTGGTGTTTTCAGTTATAGGTGCTTTTTATTATTTAAGAGTAGTGAAAGTGATGTATTTTGAAGAGCCTGATTTAGCGGTGTATCGCAATTTTGAAAACAACAAAAAGTCAGTAGGTTTGCTTATGAATATTAATGCTGCTACTCTTTTGTTATTAGGGCTTTTCCCTGCAGGACTTTATTATGTCTGTGATTTTGCATTTAAGGGGCCGACGGGTCTTGCTATTGTCCCGTCTTTTAGTTAATATCCACTCCTAATCGCGGGGTGGAGCAGTCTGGCAGCTCGTCGGGCTCATAACCCGAAGGTCGTAGGTTCAAATCCTGCCCCCGCTACCAAATTTGAGGGTACTCCAAGAAGAGTATGAAAGACAAAAGTGGGCCATTGGCCCATTTTTTTTACTACTATGAGGCGCGCGCACATGAGTAAAGAACTTCCGTTAGGGTTAATGGTTGAGGCACTGTCCAATGAAAAGGGCATCTCACAAGAAGTGATTTTTCAGGCACTGGAAGTTGCCTTAGCTGTTGCAACGAAAAAAAAATACGATCCTTCCTGGGAGTTTGAAGTTAAGATTAAGCCTGCAACAGGTGAGTATGATACTGCACGTATTTGGAAAATTGTGCCTGATGAGCGAGGGGATGAACCTGAGCATCATGAAGAAGTTGAGATCATTTTAAGTGAAGCGAAAAAGAAAGATCCTGAAGCAGAAGTGGGTGGATTAATTCGTGAGCCGGTAGAATCTATTGATTTTAGTCGTATTGCTGCACAATCTGCGCGTCAAGTTATTTTACAATTATTGCGTCAAGCTAAACGTGATAAGATTTCCGAAGAATATTTACAAAAAGTAGGCCAGCTCTTAACAGGAACTGTTAAGAAGGTCACACGTGATTTTATTATTATGGAATTGCCAAATGGCATTGAGGGGATTTTATCCCGTTCTGCGTTATTACCTAAAGAAATTTTTAGAGTCGATGACCGTGTGCGTGCTTATTTGGAATCTGTAGATCCTACCCAAAAAGGGCCACCCTTAGTATTTAGCCGTATTGCACCGAATATGATCGTAGAGCTTTTTAAAATTGAAGTTCCTGAAATTGGGGATGGGTTGATTGAAATTAAAGGGGCTGCACGTGATCCAGGGGTGCGCGCTAAAATTGCTGTGCATGCTAAAGATGCGCGTTTAGATCCTGTAGGGGCTTGCGTAGGAATGCGTGGTACCCGTGTACAAGCGGTGTCTAATGAATTAGGGCAAGAGCGTGTGGATATTGTGATCTGGGATGCTAATCCTGCACAGTATGTTATTAATGCGATAGCACCAGCAGAAGTGTTGTCCATCGTGGTGGATGAAGATGCAGGGTCTATGGACGTTATTGTAGAAGAAGGTCAGTTATCTCAGGCGATTGGACGTCATGGTCAAAATGTACGTTTAGCCTCTGAATTGACCGGTTGGAAAATTAATATTATGAGTGAAGCACAAGCTTCAGAGCGTACGCAAGAAGAACAACAACGTTATAAAGAAATCTTTATTAACCAATTACATTTAGACGATGCTGTCGCACAAGTGTTGGTCGAAGGTGGGTTTACGACGATTGAAGAAGTAGCGTATGTTCCAGTAGAAGAATTAGAAGCCTTAGGTTTTGAAGCGGCAGATGCGAATAAATTACATAGTACTGCAGAAACCGCATTGATTAGTATGGCGATGGAAGCGGCTACTATGGATCCGGGTTTATTGAGCTTGCCTGGTATGGATATCCTGTTGGCACAAAAATTGGTACAAAAAGGTATTGCAGATCAAGAAGCTTTAGCAGAACTCTCCGTAGAAGATTTGCAAGAGATAGTTGATTTGAATGCAGAGAAAGCGAAAAACCTAATTATGGCAGCACGTGCTCCTTGGTTTGAATCATAAGGAGGAGATGGGATGTCAGAGTTGACCGTTGAAAAATTTGCGAAGGTTCTGAACATAACACCAGATATTTTGGTGCAGCATTTAGAGGCGGCAGGGGTTGCCTGTACTGATGGTGGCGCACATGTCGTTACTGAAGAACAAAAACAAAAGTTGTTACAATCCTTACGTGAAAAACAAGAGACTGGCCCAAGAGTTGCGGTTACCCGTGGCAAAGTGAGCCAATTAACCGTTAAAGTTTCCGGGTCCAGCGCTAAAAAAACAGTGCAGGTTATTGAAAAACGTCGTCGCGCTGTTGTGGTGCCGAAAGACCCTGTGGTAGAAGCCCCCGTTGTGGAAGAAGTCATTGAAGCCCCCGTAGAGGTTGTGGAAACAGCGGTTGAGATTGTTGAGCCTGTGGTTGCCTCAGTTGAATTGGCGCCAGAGCCAGAAGTATTAGTAGAAGAGTTGCCAGTGATTCCTGTAGCGGTACCTGGTGACAGCCATCATCATGTGCGTCGTTCTGCACCAACTGCGGCAGTGAATGATCGTAATGACAAGCGCAAGCGTCATCAAGAAGATGAATTTAAACGTCGTGGTGAACATAAGTCATTGCGTCAAAAAGACTCGGATGCAGCAGATGTCATGCGTCGTCGCTATAAGAAAAAAGATAAAAATGCGGTTCAAAAGCATGCTTTTGAACGCCCAACTGCACCTGTTTTCAAAGATGTGGTGATTCCAGAAACCATTGTAGTGGCTGATTTAGCACATGCGATGTCTGTGAAAGCGGCTGAATTGATTAAGACTTTGATGAAAATGGGCATGATGGTTACTATTAACCAAGTGATTGACCAAGCAACCGCTGCGATTGTGGTGGAAGAAATGGGCCATAAGCCTATTTTACGTTCTTTGACAGCCTTAGAAGATTCCATTAAGCAAGATTATGCCGGGGATGCGGTTGCCAGAGCACCAATTGTGACGGTGATGGGACATGTAGATCATGGTAAGACGTCCTTATTAGATGCAATTCGTCGTAGTAAAGTAGCACATGGGGAAGCTGGTGGGATTACGCAGCATATTGGTGCCTATCATGTAGATACCTCACGTGGCAGTATTACCTTTTTAGATACTCCTGGACATGCTGCATTCTCAGCTATGCGTGGTCGTGGTGCAAAATGTACGGATATCGTGGTGTTGGTTGTAGCGGCCGATGATGGTGTGATGCCACAAACGATTGAAGCGATTCAGCATGCTAAAGCTGCACAAGTGCCTATTATTGTCGCTATGAATAAGATGGATAAGCCGGATGTAGATCTTGATAGGGTACGTAATGAGCTCTCCCAACACGGTATTATTTCCGAAGAGTGGGGTGGTGAAAATTTATTTGTGCCAGTGTCTGCCAAAACAGGTATGGGAGTAGATGTCTTATTAGAATCGATTTCCTTACAAGCAGAACTCTTACAGCTGAAAGCGATTACGAATTGTCCTGCAAGTGGTACGGTCGTAGAGTCTCGTTTAGATAAAGGACGTGGTCCTGTGGTGACTGTGTTGGTACGTAATGGGACATTGCGTGTCGGCGATATGGTCTTAACGGGTATAGAATATGGTCGTGTGCGTGGGTTGATTGACGAAGATGGAAAAATGGTTCAAGAAGCCGGACCCTCTATTCCTGTAGAAGTTTTGGGATTATCGGGTGTTGCGCAAGCTGGTGAAGACGTTGTGGTCTTACCAGATGAACGTAAAGCACGTGAAGTTGCTGTCTTTAGACAAAACAAACAGCGTGATGCGAAATTAGCACGTCAGCAAGCTGCAAAACTAGAAACCATGATGGATCGTATGACAGAAGGCAAGGTGGCAGAATTGAATCTTGTTGTTAAAGCGGATGTGAATGGTTCTTTAGAGGCCTTGGCGGAAGTATTAGCACAACAATCTACTGCTGAAACCAAAGTACGTATTATTGGGCAAGGCGTAGGTGGAATCACTGAGTCTGATGTGAGCTTGGCGTTAGCCTCGCAAGGGTTAATTATTGGGTTTAACGTACGTGCGGATGCAACAGCACGTCGTATGGCTGAACAAGAAGCGATTGGTATCCATTACTTTAGTATTATTTATGATGTTATCGAAGCTATGGCACATAAAATTAAAGGTATGGCAGCACCAAAATACAAAGAAAACATCGTGGGAACTGCTCAAGTGCGTGAAGTTTTCCGTTCTTCCAAGTTTGGAGCTATTGCTGGCTGTATGGTTACCGATGGTATTGTTAAACGTCGCTTACCAGTGCGTGTGTTGCGTGATAATGTGGTGATTTTTGAAGGGGAATTGGAGTCTTTACGTAGATTTAAAGAAGATGCACAAGAAGTGCGGCAGGGAATGGAATGTGGTATTGGCGTGAAGAATTATCAAGATATTCACACGAATGACCAGATTGAAGTTTATGAACGCGTTTTAGTGACGGATTAATATGCCTAAAGAATACCCCCGTAGTGTACGAGTTGCCGATAATATAGCCCGAGTGTTAGCGCCCTTGATTCAACAAGGGCTACACGATCCACGTATTGGTAACTGGGTCACCATTACACATGTGAAGTGTGCGCCGAATTTATCGTGGGCACGGGTGTATTACAGTTTAGTGGATGGAGATCCCAAAGAAATCCAAAAAGGATTAGAGGCCGCACAAGGCTTTTTACGTACAGTATTAGCAAA
This sequence comes from uncultured Francisellaceae bacterium, assembly GCA_964524705.1. GTDB lineage: Bacteria > Pseudomonadota > Gammaproteobacteria > Berkiellales > Berkiellaceae > CAZGDB01. Next base: position 35,892 of record CAZGDB010000008.1, on the reverse strand, counting down.
TAAATTGACGATCCGCCGTGTCCCCCAACTGTCTTTTGCTTTAGATGAACATCTAGAAAAAGTATTGCAGCTTGAAAAAGTCATTCATGAATCGGTACGTGTTTAAGTTATGGACGGATTATTGTTGTTAGATAAGCCTTTAGACTGTAGCTCTAATGGTATTTTACAAAAAATCAAACGTTTACTCGGGGCTAAAAAGGCAGGCCATACTGGTAGTTTAGATCCTTTAGCTACTGGGATGCTCCCTATTTGTTTAGGGAAAGCCACGCGATTATCAGGGCACTTTTTAGGGGCAGATAAAGCCTACACTTTTACGCTTTGTTTGGGG
>CAZGDB010000008.1:0-35464 GCA_964524705.1 uncultured Francisellaceae bacterium | reverse complement strand
AATGTGAAATGTAAGTGCAGCGTATACAAAGTATGAAAGTATGGTGATACAATGCGCGAACTTGGATTGTCCGTAGAATTATTATTTAGTAGGAGTTCTTACTTATGTCTTTAACAGCAGAAGCGAAGGCCGCTGTGGTCAAGGAGTTTCAACGTGGTGCAGCTGATACCGGGTCTACCGAAGTACAGGTTGCATTATTGACTCATAATATCCGTAGTTTAACGGAACATTTGAAGTCTTTTAAAAAAGATTTACATTCTCGTCGTGGTTTGACCAATATGGTGAGTGCGCGTCGTAGATTATTGGACTATTTAAAGCGAACGGCATTTGCTCGTTATCAAGATTTAATTCAGCGTTTAGAGCTGCGTCGTTAAAAAAGTAAGGAAGCACGTTGTGTCTACAGCTTATAGTTTTTCTTTTCAGTATGGGAAGCACACCGTCAAATTAGAGACTGGTGAAATCGCACGTCATGCTACTGGTTCTGTTTTAGTTACTATGGGTGGCACAACGGTCTTAGTTGCCGTGGTTGCAGCCAAAGATGCAGTCCCTGGGCGTGATTTTTTCCCCTTAACTGTGCATTACCAAGAGCGTATGTATGCAGCCGGCCGTATACCGGGCGGTTTCTTTAAGAGGGAAGGTCGTCCTACGGAGTATGAGTCTTTGACTTCCCGTTTAATCGATCGTCCGCTACGTCCTTTGTTTCCAGAAGGTTTTTTGAATGAAGTGCAAATTGTGGCAACGATGGTCTCTTGTGATCCTACCGTTGAACCAGATGTGCCTGCATTAATTGGTGCCTCTGCGGCTTTGGCAATTTCTGGTATTCCTTTTGAAGGTCCAGTAGCTGTTGCGCGTGTTGGGTATTCTGCTGAAGGGGAGTTCTTATTGAATCCTTCTTCTGAAGAGCTAAAAACTTCTTTATTAGATTTAATTGTTGCAGGAACTGAAAGTTCTGTGTTGATGGTTGAATCTGAAGCCAAAGAGTTGCCAGAACAGACGATGTTAGAAGCAGTGATGTTTGGTCATCGTCAAATGCAAGTAGTGATTCAGGCCATTCAGGATTTTGCGCGTCATACGGCAAAACCACCAATGGAATGGGCTCCTGCAGCTGCGAATGTGGCATTGAAGGCCGCAGTAAAAGCACAAGCGGGTACTGCTTTAGAGCGCGCTTATAGCATTCAAGAAAAATATTTGCGTCAAGATGCACTGAATGTCCTAAAAGCACAGATGGTGGAGCATTTCACTGCAGATGCTGCTTATACCAAAGAACAAGTGCAATCTGAGTTTCATGAATTAGAGCGTGATATCGTACGTGGCCGAATTTTATCGGGTGAACTGCGTATTGATGGTCGTGATACTGAAACTGTACGTCCTATTGCGATTCGTACTGGCGTATTGCCACGTACCCATGGCTCTGCTTTGTTTACCCGTGGGGAAACGCAGGCATTAGTGATTGCAACTTTAGGTACCGGTCGTGATGCACAAGTTTTAGATAACCCAGTTGGGGAAAAGAAAGAAAACTTTATGCTGCATTACAATTTCCCTCCATATTGTGTTGGGGAAACTGGCATGATGAGCGGACCTAAGCGACGTGAAATCGGCCATGGCCGTTTAGCTAAGCGTGGTGTGCAAGCAGTATTGCCTACAGATGATGAATTTCCTTATGTGATTCGTGTGGTTTCTGAAATCACGGAATCCAATGGTTCCAGTTCTATGGCCTCAGTTTGTGGTTCTAGCTTAGCGTTGATGGATGCTGGGGTGCCTTTGAAGGCTCCTGTAGCAGGTATTGCGATGGGCTTAGTGAAGGAAAATGATCGTTTTGCAGTATTGACAGATATCTTGGGTGATGAAGATCATCTAGGGGATATGGACTTTAAAGTCGCAGGTACTGCTGATGGGATCACAGCTTTGCAAATGGATATTAAGATTAATGGCATTACCCGCGAAATTATGCAGGTAGCCTTAGATCAAGCACGTACAGGACGTCTGCATATTTTAACGCAGATGAATGCTGTAATGGCAACGCCTCGTGTAGAACTGTCTGATTTTGCACCGCGTATGCTGACCTTTAAAATCAACCCTGAAAAAATTCGGGACGTGATTGGTAAGGGTGGGGCAACTATCCGTGCCTTGACTGAAGAAACTGGTGCAAGTATCGATATTAACGACGAAGGTCGTATTGTGATTGTTGCAGTTGATGCTGCCTCTTCTGAAGCGGTACGCCAACGTATCCACTCTTTAACTGCAGAAGTCGAAGTCGGGAAAGTCTATACCGGAAAAGTAGCCCGTTTAGCAGACTTTGGTGCCTTTGTGACCATATTGCCTGGTAAAGATGGATTGGTACATGTCTCCCAAATGAGCGCAGAACGCGTTGAAAATGTGGCAGACTTTGTACAGGTTGGACAAGAAGTGCAAGTGAAGGTATTGGAAATCGACAGACAAGGGCGCGTGCGTCTGAGTATGAAAGATGTTGAAGATTCTCCTGCAGATCAAGATCTTGCTTAATCTGTACTAGATTCACTGTCTAATAAAAAACCCGGTTCTTGAAAAAGCCCCGGGTTTTTTTATGCCCACAATGTTTATTATTGTTTGGGTAGGGTCCAATAATCAGGTAATCCATCCTTATAAGCAGGATAAGCTTCCCCTTGAATTAAAGGCCTAAAATAGGCTTTTGCCTTCTCTGTTATCCCAAATCCATCTTCCCGAATAAAATCAGCAGGCATTTTACGCTCTTGATTTGCAATAGCCACTAATGGTGCTTCTCCAATTTTCCACCGATAAGGATTATCTTGAATTCTGCAGATCACAGGCATCACGCCATTCTTTCCTGCTAATGAAAATTCTACAGCCGCTGTTCCCACAGCAATTGCTTGTTCTAAATCTACTTGCGAGGCAATATGGCGTGCAGAACGTTGTAAATAATCAGCAACCGCCCAGTGACATTTTAATTTGAGCTGGGTTTGTAAGTGATTTGCTAAATATGGTGCTACCCCACCAAGCTGTGCATGCCCAAAGGCATCCTTATGCCCGCTGGCACTAATGAAAGTGCCATCAGCATGCTGTAACCCTTCAGAAGCAACTACAACACAATAACCTTGTTCATCAACCGTAGACTGTACCTTAGCTAAAAAACGCTCACTGTCAAAAGGCACCTCAGGCAATAAAATAATATGAGGGGCGTCTTTGTCATGACGTTGCGCTAATCCTGCACTGCCTGCGATCCATCCCGCATGTCTACCCATGACTTCTAAAATAAACACCTTGGTAGAGGTCTTGCACATGGAAGCAATGTCCATGCTCGCTTCTAAAGTCGCAATCCCTACGTATTTAGCTACGGAACCAAAGCCAGGACAGTTGTCGGTAATGGGTAAGTCATTGTCAATAGTTTTTGGGATCCCAATACATTGCACCGCATATCCCTCGCGTGCACAAAACTCTGCTAATTGATGGGTGGTGTCTTGGGAATCATTACCCCCATTGTAAAAAAAGTAGCGAATGTTGTAGGCTTTAAAACAAGCTAATATTTTATGAAAATCTGCTTCATGTTGAGGCCATTTTAAGTTATGTCGGCAAGACCTAAAAAATCCACCCGGTGTTTGCTTTAAACGCGCAACCTCTGCATCAGTAAAAACAGAAGTATCATACAGTTGTTGTTCTAATACCCCTATAATCCCTGAAAGCCCCGCATATACCTTCCCAAAAGTCTCTGGATGCTTACGGCAGGCTTCAATTACCCCCGCAGCAGTAGCATTAATAACTGCAGTTACTCCGCCAGATTGAGCATATAACACATTGGCTTGCATAAATTATCCTTAATATAGTGATGAGAGAAAGATGCTCATTATATCTAAAATTGAGGGACCTTAAACCTTTTGATTAGGTTATGATACGAACTAAAATAGCCCTGATTGCACTTGTCTTAAAACCTGTCATCATAGCACAATGCAGCAGACCCTTTTTATTGTGTCAAAAAAATAACTCATATGTACAAAACTTTAACACGCCTTTTACCCTTATGTTTTTTTCAAGTCTCTACCGCCGTGGTTCCTTATGCGCCCCTGACAATTATCGGGTTTATATTTTTTCAGTTTTTAGTGGCGGCAATCTCTATTTTTCAGGTGATGCCCATTAGTCTAGTGGCAATATTGGCGTTACTTGCTTCATTAGTTATACCGTTATTATCGCTTCGTGTGTTAACGGGGTTTTATAATAAAACAAATCGTTGGATAAAAATGAGTGTCGCAATCTTCGGGGTCAGCACGATTTTTACGATTATGGGATTAATGCTGTTAGTTGTCCCTATAACCTTGTTGTTTGCGTTGCTGTCGCTATGGAAGTTTTGTGTAAATTTAAAAATTTACAGAGAAACCCTAGAAGTGAACCCTTGGATAGCAGGGTGTTGGGTGTTTGTAGTAGAACTTACCAGTGTTTTACCATTATTAGCCATTTTACCAGAGATGCCATTGGAGTAGCGCAGGATGCAACCACAAAAACGGATTTATATTTTAGGCATTGGTGGCACCTTCATGGGTGGGATTGCCAGAATTGCCCAACAAGCTGGCTATGTAGTAGGGGGACAAGATGCGGGGGTTTATCCACCGATGTCAGACCAACTTAAAAATGTTGGGGTTGTATATGATGAAGGCTATTCTGTTGAAGCCTTAGTAAAATTTGCACCAGACTTAGTTTTAGTGGGGAATGCTTTAGGCCGTGGGCATCCGGTGGTGGAAGCCGTTTTAGCTAAAGGCTATGCGTATACCTCAGCACCACAATGGTTACATGATACGATTTTAAAAGATAAAACAGTGATTGCTCTGGCAGGGACCCATGGTAAAACCAGTACCGCTAGTATGGTCACCTGGATATTAGAGTCTTGTGGTTTAAATCCTAGTTTTTTAATTGGTGGAGTACCTGAAAACTTCGGAGTAACGAGCCGCTTAACGGAAAGCCCGTATTTTGTGATAGAAGCGGATGAGTATGACACGGCATTTTTTGATAAACGTTCTAAGTTTATGCACTATGCTCCAGATGTTTTTGTGATTAATAATTTAGAGTTTGATCATGCTGATATCTTTGATTCTTTAGCAGATATTATTAAACAATTTCACCATGGGGTTAGGCTGATTCCACCACAAGGCACTTTGATTGCACCTGATACGGAGACGATGAATGCTGTTGTGCAAAAAGGGTTATGGTCACCCTGGGTCAAAACAGATAATGCGATGGCATGGCAGATTATTCCTTTGGATCCTACCGCTCAAACCTTTGCGGTGCTCTTTCAAGGTAAGGCTCAAGCACAGGGTACCTGGGAGGTTTATGGGGTCCATAATCTGCAAAATGCCTTACATGCTTTGTTGGCAACCCAACAGGTTGGGGTAGAACTTAAGATGGCTATTGCGGCTTTAGCAGCCTTTAAACCGGTTAAAAGACGCCTAGAGTATAAGGGGGTCTTTCAAGGGGCTCCGTATTATGATGATTTTGCACATCATCCTACCGCCATACAGATGAGCCTTGCTGCCTTAAGGGCAAAAGTAGGGGAGCGAGCCCCCATTATGGCGGTGGTAGACCTCAGATCTAACACTATGAAAGCAGGTCATCATCAACGTACATTACCAGGTGCTTTACGTGATGCTCAGCATATTGTGTTCTATAGTGAAAAAGCACTTCCTTGGGATGTGGAAGGCATGTTAGCAGGCTGCGCGCAGCCTACAACTATACTTTATGATGCGTCATCTTTATTTCATTACTTACAAGTGCATATACAATCAGATTGGCAGATCCTCTTTATGAGTAATGGGGCATTAGGGGGTATATTTAGTCAATTAGCTGCCGTTTAATGCCTGATCTTTGAAATAGATCAAATATGAGTCAGTTAACAAAGGATAATTTTTTGTTATTTAGTTAAAAAACTATTGAGTGAAGCTGAGGAATATCATAAAATTGCAGCTACTGAGTAGTAAATATTCTAATAACAATATGGCATATACACTTATATTTTTTGGATCTGGTCAAAAAATGACACATGCGCCAACGCAGCACCAGCCTTATGGGGATACGTTGAGCATCATGCATGATTTGTTACCAGCTGCAAAAGTAAAAGAAGTCGTAGGACCCGAAGGAGTCTTCGGTTTAAATGCCAATACCTATGTGGCACACGGGGTTATGAATATCCTGCAACAAGCGGTGCAGGGGGATACTACGATTAATTTAACCGCCCATAGCCGTGGGAGCTGTGAAGCACTGCTCTGTACACATGAGATTACAAGAATTCAAAAAGCAATTCGTGAATCAGGTACTATCGGTATCACCACAGAACAGTTGAGAAAAATAATCAGTGATTCCCCGAATAAAGGAGTGGCCGGTGGATTAAAAAACATGTTGAATCATGCATTAGAGGCTGATCAAGATGTTTCTGAGTGGTGCGAAAAAATACTGGAAATTAACATTAATTTACAATTAATCGATCCTGTTCCAGGACGTCACATGACGCATCTCGTGTATTGGTCTGATCCAAGATTTACCGAAGCAATACCATCGGTTGTAAACAGATCTTTGGTTCTATATGCAGAACATGAGCGAACTTGTGCCTTTACTCCTGTTGTGCCTAGTAATTTTCTTAATAATAATGAAAATACGAATATTCGGGCAGATATCGTGCCTGGAATGCATGGAACTGCAGGTGGCCATTTGTTTTTGCATGCAGGCAGAAGTACACCTGAAACTTGGGATCCTGAAAAAGTTAAGGATGCACAACTCATTACGTTGTATCGGTTTATTGAAGAACAACTTGCCGTAGATCCAACAATTAAAGATGAGATGTTGAAAAAAATTCCGTATATTCGCAAAACACGTGGTCAAGAAGTTGCCAATCAGTTAAAACAATTTTTAAACGCCGGTGGAGTACAAAAAAAGTTTTTGTATGTGGCAGCCTATGAACGGATTCAAGAATATGAAGCGGCCTATCAAGTCTTAGCACAGGGTGGCTATGGCGGAGATAAAGGTGGACAACTGTTTATGTGGCATGAAATAGGTCCAGATCGCGCTATTTTAACAAAAACTGCTGAGCGTAGATTGTTGAAGGAATCTTTGGGTGTGGATAGTGCACAGTATGTTAATAACCATCATGCAGAGATTGCTGGAGTGGTGAGCCATTATAATAGCTTGCCTTTGTTAACGCGTCTGGAAGTGTTTTTGAGAGTTTCAGAAACCGATGCTGAGAAATTAGAGTATGCTACGAGAATTGTAAAAAATATTGCTTTTGAAGACGAGATGGAATCTGATTTGCAGCATAGTCTTCCTGAAGTGAATGAAGTATTTTCTCAGGTTATGTTAAAAGTGAATCAGGATTTTAAGCGTATTTGTGATGGGCAACATCCGAAATATTACACGGTTAACGAATTAGTGAAAGTGTTTAATAATAATAAAAGTGCTAAGGTTTCCGAAGGTTTGGATTGGGTGAATGCAGCAGCTGGTGTACAGGTTTTGCAATCACGTGTTTGTAATGCACTACAATATGCTAATGAAACACCATTTTCCTTTGATGTAGCAGAAAACTTTGTGTCTTCACAGGCAGATCTTGCTGTTTTGCAAAAACGTTTAGAATGCTATTTGGAAGAAATGCATTATTTGGGTTTGTATAAAACATTGTATCCTGAATCAGAGCACATAAAATATTCTGGTGCCTATCAGCGGATGCGGGAAAAAGTAGTTGCTGTTAAAAAACAATTAGAAGACTTTGTGCCAATGCATTTGCAAGAAACCAAGATCGATAATGCAGAAAATGTATACCAAGCAACAGAAAGTATTGAACGTTTCCAAGAAGTGTTGACTGTTTTTAAGACTGAAGATCCTGAATGGGCAGAAAATCTACGATTAGAAAGTAATCGTTTGCAAGTTAAGTTTTTCTATGAACATTTTCAGTGTTTACCACCAGCACTGCATGAGAAAGCCAAAGAAATTGCCATCCGTTTAGAAAAAGAGGATGAGGTGCTTTATAGGAAGACGCAAGAAATCTTGCGTAAGCACATGGGGGATTTAGATACGGCTGCTTTAGGGTTGAATGTCTCAGCATACCTGTTTGGTTTGGTCCGCAGTTTGTTTCAGTTATTAAACTATGTGGGGTGTGATATTGCACCACCACAACCATGTATAATAAAGAACATGATGGAGATTAAAGCTGCATATAAGAAAAATATGGATGTTGTGAACGCGGCGTTAGAAAATGGATTGGTCGATACTGCTAAGGGTACGCCTGTTGAATTATTAGAAAATACTATTTTAGAGTTGGAAAAATTATGCGAGAAAATCACCGCTGAAGAAAATAAGAGCTCTTATTTTTCTGAAAAATGGGGTTGGTATTCTGAAACTACAACAGAATTACAATCTTTATGTGCAACTTTAGAACCTTTAAAACAAAAATGTCAGGAATGCCTGAACCAAGAGAATAGTAATGCGTGTTTAATTAAAAAAGCGCCCGCTACTTATTTGGCAGGAAAAACACGGGATGCTATAACACGCCAGATAGAGCATGTAGAGCGAAAGCTTGATTTTTCAGTGCGAACCCAAGCCTAACGTACTGTTTCTCCAGCTGCTTGTTTATCAGCATGATAGGAAGACCGGACCAGTGGTCCACTGGCTACATGCTGAAAACCAATTTCATAGCCAATGGTTTCAAACTTAGCAAAGGTTTCTGGGGTCACATAACGTGTTACCGGTAAATGAAACTTACTAGGCTGTAAATATTGCCCTAAGGTTAAGCGGTCACATCCATGGTTATACAAGTCGCGCATCACACTGATAATTTCTTCATCTTCCTCGCCTAATCCTAACATGAGTCCAGATTTGGTTGGGATATGGGGGAACTGTCTTTTGAATTCTTGAATCAAATTTAATGAGGCTTGATAATCAGACCCAGGACGGGCCATTTTATATAAACGTGGTGCTGTTTCTAAATTATGATTAAATACATCAGGTAGCGCTGTTTTGAGTTTTTCTAAGGCAAGTAACATGCGGCCTCTAAAATCAGGCACTAAAATTTCAATTTGTAAGGCAGGGTGGGCAATACGTAAAGCTTGAATACAATCTGCAAAATGTCCCGCGCCACCATCTTTTAAGTCGTCTCTGTCTACAGAGGTAATGACCACATACTTGAGTTGGAGTTTGGAAATGGCAATCGCCAAATTAGCAGGCTCATTCACATCTAAAGCATCTGGTTTACCATGTGCCACATCACAAAAACTACAACGACGCGTGCACTTGTCACCCATAATCATAAAAGTAGCTGTGCCTTTTCCAAAACACTCATTGATGTTAGGGCAGGAAGCTTCTTCACATACTGTAACAAGTTTGTTTTCACGTAATAAACTTTTGAGTGCTGCAACTTCTGGCGCATGGCTGGCACGCACGCGTATCCAATCAGGTTTTGGAACCGCATATTCCATGGGTGCGAGTTTGAGGCGGATGAGCTTGGCTTCCCCTTTTTGCTTGCCTTCAGTAATCATGCAACAGACTCCTCTTCAATAATAGTGATAGATGTTGGGGGGTACCCTAAAAGCATCGGTAACGTTTGCATATAGTGTTGATAAACTTCATTTACAGTCAGTGCCTTAAAATCAGTGATTTTAGTCACCTTTTGATTGGCAACCCCACAAGGGGCAATCCGACTAAAGGGTTCTAGGTCTAGGTCTACATTTAAACTTAAACCATGATAGGAACTGCCTTTGTGGATCCTAAGACCCAATGAGGCAATCTTGGCGTTCTCATTACCAACATAGACACCTGGTTTATCAATATCTGTATACCCAGTGATGCCGTAAGTATGCAAAAGCGCAATCAGGCTGTTTTGTAAATTATGAACCAATTGACGTACATTCCAACCTAAACGTGTGATATCCACTAACACATAGACGACGAGCTGGCCAGGCCCATGATAGGTGACTTGACCGCCACGATTGGTGGAAATGAGTGGGATATCGCCAATGCCTAAAAGATGTTCAGGTTCACTGCGTGGACCTTGTGTAAAGACAGGCGTGTGTTCTAAAAACCACAACTCATCAGGTGTGCTAGGCGTACGCACTTGCGTGAACTCACGCATTTTTAGGTAAATAGCTTGATAATCTTGTGGGGTGCGCCAGCGGCGCACCCTTAAAGAAGCAGTACTACTAAGTGAGTGCAAGCGCGACAGGCTCCTGTGGTTTGCTTAAACGAATTAAAAGCATATCTTTGAGTCGTGTGAAGATATTGCCTTCAGGGACTTCTTGTAAGGCCACTAAAGGTTTTTCTAAAAAGACCTCAGGTTTATCCTTTAATCTAAATTGTAATTTGCCATAGCTTTGTCCCACCATTAAAGGTGCTTGTAATGGCGTGTCTAAGCTTAAAGAAGCGGTGAGTCCTTCAAAATCCCCTTGTGGCATAGTGAGATAAAGTGGCTCAGCTAACCCTAAGGCTGCTTGGCTGCTTTGGCCATACCAAACCTTGGATTGAATTAAGGTTTGCTGTGCTGCAAAGATAGGACGAGTCTCAAAAGTTCTAAATCCATAATTTAATAATGCTGCACTGTCATCTGTACGCATATTGTCACTATCAGCACCCATGACTACCGAAATCAAACGCATTTTATCGCGTAAGGCAGAGGCTACTAAACAAAAACCAGCTTCTTCAGTATGACCTGTCTTTAACCCATCTACAGATGGATCTCGCCACAACAAACGATTACGATTGGGCTGCTTAATCCCATGGTATACAAACCATTTTTGAGCATATAGGGCATAACTCGGACTGTTGCCTTTAATAATGGCCTGGGCTAAAAGAGCCAAATCACGGGCTGTGGTTTTTTGTGCAGGATCTGGTAGTCCTGTGGCATTGGTAAAATGCGTCTGTGTCATTCCCAGGTGTTGGGCATATTGGTTCATAAGCTCTGCAAAAGCAGCCTCGCTACCAGCTAAATGTTCTGCCATCGCAATACAGGCATCATTACCAGATTGTACGATAATCCCTTGTACTAAATCCGCAGCCGGAATTTGCTTGCCAATCTCTACAAACATCTTAGAACCACCCGTACGCCAGGCCGCTTCACTAATCGTGATTAAATCAGTGTCTTTTAGCTTGCCTTCTTTCATTGCCTGATCAATGACATACATGGTCATTAATTTAGTCGTGCTGGCAGGGGGCATCGGCTGATCCGGGTCTTTGGCAGCCAGCGCCTGACCAGAATGAAAATCCATTAAAAAATAAGAGCGCGCACTTAAAGTGGGTGCTACTGGAATCACTTTAGGTTTAGAAAGGGTCGGCCGTGGTAAGGCTGCATCCGCTATCGGCTGTGCCATACAAACAAAAGAAGTTAGTATTGTTACAAAAAAAATACAACTCATAGGAAAAAATCGTCGCATATACAGCCCCCAATAATGTTTTAAGAGGCTATTTTAACATGATTTTAGAAGAGTGCAGAGCCTGAATCATAGGTAGGTTATCTATATAAATAACCAGATGTAGATTCAGGGCTGCTTTTTATGGTTAGAAACCTCAGAGGAGTTCTTATCTGCATGAGGTAGAGGTGTGGTGAGCATGCTGTGGTGTATTTGTACGGGTGCGGGTCGAGCAGCGGGCACGTATTCTTCATTGTCGGAGGTAGAAGGTGGTTGTTCCGGTGCTAATGCTTTTTTGGTCATAAAATAGGTTCCGAGCCCTGTTAAAAAGCTAGCAGCAGCACCTATGCCAAGCATTAAGCCTTTCCAGGCTAAAGGCCCTATGACACTGATTGCAGGAGGGGCAAAAATAGCAACCGCCACAAATATAGCTGCAATCACAACCGCAGCAGTAATGCCCACCGCTAAGGCTATTTGCCTATTGAATTGATCTTGGCGCTCCTCGTTGTGTTTTTTTAGACCCTTGAGACCATCAGTAATAATGGTTGTGTTAGGATCTTTAAGTAATTTTTGGTCTCGTGCTTGAATATGCATTATGCGTGCGTTGACATTATATTCGGGAACGGTGTGTTTTTGGGTGAGTGCATGTTCAAGTTGAGCAATTTCACGATTAGCTTCAGTTCTTGTTTTGTCAGCCAGTTGGATTAAACGCTTTTGTGTTTTTGGTATCGCCTTAAAAGCTTCATTTTTTGCATATATAGGAAGGCCTTCGAAATTTATATTGATCTGCTCTTTAATGTGCTCAACAGTAGCATTTGATTCCGCATCTTTTATTTGCTCTTTAAGCGCTACAATACGATTTTTAATATGTTTTTTATGAAGATAATCCAAACGTTCATTTTGTGTGTTACGTAGAATGTTTTCTTCATTCATAGATGTAGCGATAAATATTTCTTTTTTGGATTGATCGAGATTTGTATTTATCTCAGAGATCTGTTTTAAAAGATTTTCTTTAACCTCTGGATCTAAAGGTGCCATTGATTCTAATGTATGAATGTAACTCATAACATGGTCAATCTCTGCTTGAGCTTTTTTGGATAGCTGTGCAATTTTTTGCTTTTCGAGCTCGTGGTTATCTTTGAGTTTTTTTACGATATCAGGCCCATAGAGTTCTTGATTGACGGCATCTTCGTTTTTTTTGATCCATTGTTCAACATTTTCTGGTTCCTGCGTTTTACGTTCGTTTTTTGCTCGCATATCTTTTAGTTCTCCCCACTGCTCTTCTTTAGTAATCCGAATTAATTCTACTGGGTTTAAAGAAGGGGTAAGTTTTTGTGAGGGTTCAGTACTTATGGGGTGGCTTCTTTGTGGTTTTTCTAAAAATGTAGGCGATAATATATCAAACATCCCTGAGGTTTTGGAAGCTGCTTCTTTGTTTTCGAATGGCAAGCGTGATATGATTCTTCTCTTTAGCGTCTCCAAAGTGGTGGGCCGTTTTATCCATGCCCTTTCAAAATGAGCTGTAGACTCTTTGAAACGGTCCAAAATATGCTGAGGAAGTGTTTCCTCAACGGCAGCTAAACTGATGTATTTTTCACGTAGTTTTTTATAAAAAAGATCTGCATAATTATATTCTAGTAGTGCGAAATCTTCTAATGCAATATACTCTGTTGGTTTTCGTGCAGTGCTTTTTGTGATGCCTAATATTTTTTCTAATACAGCCTGGTTTTTTTCCAACATATCACTGTTATTTTTTAGATCTTGAAGTCCTTGACGAATGTCTCCATTATTAGGAAATACATCCAGAACTTCTAAATAAAAAATAATGTCGTTGTTGTTGTGGTAGCCAAAAACATTATCTATGCGTGCTTCAAAATCTTGTTTTGTTGTGCGGCTTATTGGCCAATGTGGGACTTCAGGATTTTCAAACATCCCTCTGTGTCGTAACTGATTTGTAACAGCTTTTCCTTCTCGGGTTTCATCGAGTAATTTTTTGATTTCTGGATTTTGTTCTAGCCAGAGCTTTGCTTTAGACATTGAGGTTATTTTTAATAAGTCAGCAAATGCAGTCGAGGGATAATTTTCTGCATCTTTAAATTTTTTGTCCGCTCTTGAGGGTGAGCTAGTTTTTTTATACCCATGCTTCTTTTTTGTAGGCATGTTGTAATTCCTCTTAGTTACTATAACAACACACCTCTAAGAATAGTAAAGAAACCGCAGACTATGTGCAGAGATTTTTTTGTAGATGCATGCTTTTGAACTAAAAGCCTAGTTAGCAGTCCATAGGAGTAGTATATCGATTATTTTAGGGGAAACACGTATGTCTGGAATACATCTAAAAGAAGATTTAGACGAAAAAAAGAGATTACCTCGTTTGGCTGCAGCGGCAGGCCAAGTAATAGGTCAAGTAATAGGTAAAGGATTGGAAGTGGTGGGTGAGGGGATGAAGTTTATTCCGGGATTACAGGGCGTGGGGGCTGCAGTAAATATGACAGGACTCGCTTTAGAAGGCGTATCGGGCGCGCCTAAGGCCTTGGAAGCTGCACAACATGACCCTATAGGGCAACGTGTCTTGCGTTATGGTGCACTAACGTTAAAAATAATCGGTACAGGGGTTGGTCTAGTGGTTGGTGGACCTGTAGGTGGTGTCGTTGCCGGGACGCTGTTATTTGGTGGCGATATTGTAGATGGGGGCCGAAAAATCCTGCAGGGGGAAAAAAATAAGGATACTAAAAAAACTGTAGTTGGCGCGGCTAATGTGGCTATTGCAGGCACAGGTATCGGTTTATTGATTGCAACGGCAGCTTTTCCGCCTGCTGCAGTGTTTACAGTGCCAGCTTTACTTGCAGTAGGGGGGTTACAATTGATAGGAATGGGGGCTTCTGCGATTGCTAATTTCTTTGACCCTAGCAAAAAAATACCAGAGATGATGTCACCTGTACCGGCTGAGGTAGCAATGCCAAAAATGGTCAAGCCTGATGGACGGCATAAATCTCAAACGGATCTAAAACCTAAAGTGGGCAATAGTGTGACTTTTTCAGCAGGACGTATGGATGTTGTTGAAAACACAAAACCCAAGGGGCGGACTATTGTTCCCACTGTATTTACTTTTCCAGAACCTGCGATCAAGGGAAAGCAGGAAAAAAATCCGCAAAATCAAGAGGGCGCACTGCTGGATTGGCCTGGTCATAGATTAGGGCGTTAAACGCAGAACATTAGCCTTATTGCCAGTTGAGCTTTTGTAGAGAATTTAAGAAACATTCTTTTGTGAAAAATCTTAATTCATTAGGGTCTTTTAAAAACACTTCAATATCTTTTTTCACAATAGCATAATCGGTTTCTTCAAATCTTGCGGTTAATAACCTTTTTAAGGTTTCGTTATTCATATCCTGTGTCATTTCTCCGGTCTGTAATAAGGCATGATTGAGCATGATGAGATTTGGGGTAACATGACGTCCTTGGTACCATAGAAAGTCATAATAATCACGACCTTTAGTATATTTTCTATGTAGGATAGCATGTAACTTTCCGGCAAAGAGTGAAGGCAGATCAAAATGGTTAATTGAAATCATATCTCTTTTTGTGATTAAACTTAATTCTGTTTGGAATCCTTCTGGTGGTCTGCAGTCTATTTCTATTTTAATCATCATAACGGCATCTGTATGGTTTGATAGCTGTGTATTAAATAAAATATTTTTAAATTTTAGTTGTGCACCACATACTGCTGGAGTGGTCTTTATTTTATATTCTAGTATTAACGATTCATGTTGGAGTTCATACACCAGTTTTTCAATAAAGGATGTGAAATTAAAATCAATAGCAGTAATTAGGCTGAAGTCTAAGTCCTCTGAGAAACGTTTTAAGTCATAAATAATACGCAACGCAGTGCCTCCTACAAAAGCAATTTTTTGAAAATAGCCCGCTTCGTCTATTTTTTTTAAAATTAACAACTGTAAAAGTTCACGGAGAAGGTTGTATTTTTCAGTTACAGAACCAGTATGATCTTTAATCTGTTGTTTTAAAACTTCTATCATTTTTCGTCCTCTATAAATTGAATGAGTACTTCAACGTTTTTCAGTATTTTTTTTTGACGAAAGCTTTCTGCTGCTTTGACTAAGTTTTCTGTTGATAAGATTTCTGTGTTTTGTAACCGGAGTGCTTCAGCAAAATAGTCTTTGGAAAGTGATTGAATATGTGGGGTATGAAAATATAAATAATCCACTAGGGCTTTTTCAGCAGTTGCGATATAAAATTGTCTATCAAATTCATCAATCGCTGCTACAAAAAAATTATAAGCAGATTGTGTGACATGTCTATAAATAAAATGTCCTAGTGGGGTATTGAGTCGCTGTGTTTTTTTGCTTGTAATGCAGGTGATGGCTTCTACACGTTCAGGAATGAGTTGATAATAGCTCAAGGCTGTTTCCAGGCTGATATAAGCAGGGGTGACCAGGTAGGTCGCTAAAAAGTGTGCAGAAGTCGGGCAGCGACGGCTAGGATCTTTGACGACATAGACCCCCCGTTTTAATTCGATAAGCCACTCTTTTTTGAGCCATTCTGAGACTTGGCGCCTCAGGATTGCAGGATCTTCCTTTAAGAAAGGGAAGAGCTGGCTTCTGATGAGAGGGTATTCTTTATACTGTTCCACAAACTGAGAAAAGTGCATATTATTTCTCCTTGTTACACTTAAGTGTAATATAGAGAAATAAAATGTCAAGTTGACCGTTATATCTTAGTTATTTTTTGAGGGTGGTTTTAGCCACCATCTTCTTATTATGTTGAGGTGCACGCTTTTTATGTAGTTTTAACCCCGGTTTATGTTGTTGCACCTTAAACGCAGATGCAGATGCTGTCGGTTTTGGTTTTAACATTCCAGCACTGGTTGGGGTATTTTTGCCTGCTAGTGTACGCGTTTGATAGGGGGGGACCGCTGTGACGGTCACATGTCCTGTCCCATGCCCAAAAATACCTAATTTTTTAGCGGCTGCAAAGGATAAATCAATGATGCGTCCACCATGAAAGGGGCCACGATCGTTAATTTTTACAATGACTTCTTTTCCCGTTTTGGTATGACGGACTTTGGCATAACTGGGGATTGGTAAATGAGGGTGGGCTGCTGTCATTGCATACATATCATAAGGCTCCCCACTAGAAGTCTTACGGCCATGAAAATGCGTGCCATACCAGGAGGCTAAGCCTTGTGCTTGATAACCATAATTAGTGTGAAAGACGTGGTAGCGTTTGCCTTTGATTTGAAAGGAGGCAGGATTGCCATATTTACTGGGAGGTTCTTTTTTAGGTACTGCATTAGGGACATGATCAAAACTACGATGCTGGTCTAACCAGGGCGCACCATCGGGCTGTGCATGACGCCATACGGTACAACCTGAGAGACAGGTGAGCAGTAAAAGGAAACTCCATTTCTTATAAGTCAATAAGATAACCTATTTATAAACCAGATATGTTTCCTTTTTAACCTTTAATTTTTTGAAGTGCAACTTCTTTCCGTATTTCTTGTGCTAGCTGAGTAACTGCCATTGCATAGTTTTGGCTATGGTTATAACGGGTGATAACATAGAAGTTGTTGGTACCTAACCAATACTCTTTGGAGTTCTGAGCTTGTAATTCAATGATTGAAAATTTTTGTACAGAGGCTTTGCCTTGCGGTATTAAACCAAAGCTTTTAACTTGTGACAGCGTGTATTGATGGGTGAGTTTGCGATCACTCGGTAATTGGAGTGTACGTTTGGCATTTGCGGCGATCACGATTTCTTGATCGCGTTTCCAACCATGCTCTGCAAAGTAGTTGGCGACTGAACCAATAGCATCAGTAGGGTCGTTAATGAGGTCATAGGTAGCTTTTCCACTAAAATCGACTGCAAATTTACGATAACTGCTAGGCATAAATTGTGGGGTGCCCATTGCACCGGTGAAAGAACCTTTAACTGCCAATGGATCCCAATGATAGGTATGCACTAAGTGTAAATAGTTTTCTAATTCTTTTTTGAAAAAAGCAGCACGCTTAGGATAGAAAAATGCCAATGTCGCTAAACTATCAAAAACAGGATAAGTCCCACAGGTGGTGCCATAACGGGTTTCTACCCCTAGAATAGCCACGATAATTTCTGCTGGCACGCCATAAGTGGCTTCTGCACGCGCTAAGGTCTCTTTATGTTTTTTCCAAAAAGCAACGCCACCTTCAATACGGGTAGGATTTAAAAAAATAGGTTGATAATCATACCAAGGCTTGGCTTCAGCTTGTTTACCCATTGCACGTAATGCACTTTCTTGTACGGTGGCTTGGTTAAACCAACTGCGTAATGCAGTTTTATTATAACCATGTTGTTCATGCTGTTCTTGAATAAAGCGTTCAACTTCAGGATTGGGTAAAAAACGTCGTGCAGGCTCAGCAACACAAGTTAGGGCGCTAAGTCCGAATAGCAGTACACATAATCCAATGAGTAGCTTTTGCATGAGGGGCCCATCCGTGATCTTATCTAGGAGGAGAGTATAGCGTAACTTGCATTTGTATCGCAATTAGCCATGCATCTGACGTTTACAGGTGGCATGCATAGACATTAAGATCCCAAAGCTAGATAAAATAGTTACTAATGCCGTCCCTCCGTAACTTAATAACGGCATTGGAATACCTACAATCGGTAAAATGCCTGCGACCATCCCCATGTTTACAAATAAATAAAAACAAAAGGTAAAGAGCACACTGCTGGCAAATAGCCGGTGAAAATTTCTTTTTAGAGATAAAGTGAGTTGTAGCATACGCAGGATGACTGCAAAGTAAAGAGTAAGCAAGCAAACTACTCCTGCAAATCCAAAATCTTCACAAAATACCGCAAAAATAAAATCAGTCGTATGCTCAGGTAAAAAATCAAGTTGAGATTGGGTACCTTGTAACCAACCTTTACCCCATAAACCTCCTGAACCAATCGCAATCTTGGATTGTAAACTGTGATAGCCTGTGCCTAAGGGGTCGCGTTCGGGATCTAACAATGTCCAAATACGCTGCTTTTGATAATCATGCAATAACATCCAAAATACGGGGGCTGCTAGAATACAACTGACAACAGTATAGCCTATCCAGCGCCAAGGTAGGCCTGCAAAAAATAAGACAAATAACCCAGAAGCTAATACAGAAAGTGCAGTCCCTAAGTCTGGTTGTTTAGCAATAAACAGCACAGGAACTAACATACATAATAGGCTAATCGCTACCGTTTTGAAGCGTAAGGGCAGACTTTCCATTTGTAAGAGATAGGCCAGCATTAAAGGGACGGCGATTTTCATCATTTCAGAAGGCTGAAATTTTACAAATCCTAACTCTAACCAACGCTGAGCACCTTTACTAATACTCCCCATCACAAAAATGGCCATGAGCAAGAAAATTCCCCCTGCATATAATAATGGGGCAAGGTTTAAATAAAATCGTGCGGGTAACGCTGCTAAAACCATCATCACCGCAAACCCAGAACCAATACGTAACAGTTGGCGCTCTAAAACAACCATGTTTTGATGACTGGCGCTATACAAGGTGATTAAACATACCGAGAGCAATAGTACAATACCTAATACTAACCAAGCATCCAACTGGGTTGCAGCCCATACACGCTGCCTGAAGGTTAAGGGCGTACTTAAAAGTGGGGTCATGAATCCTTCCCTTGCTCAAAAAAAGTGGTTAGCACGTGTTTTGCTATTTCAGGTGCGCCTTTTTCATTCTCTAAGATTACCGCTACTGCAATCTTAGGGTCCTCAGCTGGGCTAAAGGCAATAAATAAGGTGTGGTCCCTTAAATGAGAAGCTGTTTTATCCGCTTGGTATTTTTGATTGGCCTTTAAACCAAAAACCTGCGCAGTCCCGGTTTTGCCTGCAATTGAAAAATCAGGAGTGTAAATACGACGTGCGGTCCCTCTGGCACTATGAATCACATCCTTGAGCCCTGTATGTATATATTCCCAGTATTGGGGATTTTGAGCGGTGATGGCAGGCAATGGGGTATGTACCGTATTTTGTACCGATTGATTAAAGGCAGCCTGTGCACGGACCAAATGTAAAGGTAGAGTGGGCCCACCCTTATTGGCTAAAATACTTAAGGCTTGTGCTAGTTGTAGGGGGGTGGTTAATAAGTAACCTTGCCCAATTCCTACACTAATCGTCTCCCCAGCATACCAATTTTGTTTTAAGGCACGCTGTTTCCATTCTTTATTAGGAACAATACCTGAAGGCTCACCCGGTAAATCAATGTTGGTTTTTTCTCCAAACCCAAAACGTTTTAACCCGCTACTTAAACGCTCAATGCCTAAATGGTGGGCCAGTTGATAAAAATATACATCACAAGATTGGATTAATGCTTCTTGTAAGTTAACCTGCCCATGCCCATGGGGTTTCCAATCTCTAAAAACGTGGGATTGCCCAGGTAAACTATAGTGCCCACTATCCCAAAAACTCATTTGAGGGTTAATGACTTTATGCTCTAACCCCACAAATGCTAAATAAGGCTTAATGGTAGAAGCAGGGGGATAGAGCCCCCTGAGTGCACGATCGTATAAGGGTTTACTAGGATGTGCTTGTAATGCCTGATAATCTGTTTTAGAGATTCCACTGACAAATAAATTAGGATCAAAAGCGGGGGCGCTGAGCATTGCTAATACTTCCCCGGTTTTAGGGTCCACAGCAATTAATGCCCCTTTACGTCCCGCAAAGGCTTCTTCTGCGGCACGCTGGAGTTTGATATCTAAACTTAAATGCAGGTCAGCGCCGGGAATAGGAGCGACCTTGTGTAAGGTTCTTAAGGGGCGTCCTACGACATTCACCTCGACTTCTTGATAGCCGACTGTTCCATGGAGTAAAGCTTCATATTGAGCCTCTAGGCCAATTTTTCCAATATAATCACTGCCCTCATATTGGGCTGCATCAATGGTTTCTAAATCCTTTTCACTGATTCTACCGACATAGCCGACTACATGTGCAAAACTTTCTTTGTATGGGTAACGACGATTTAAAGAGGCGCTGATCTGAACGCCAGGCAATTGATGCCGATAAAAGGCTAATAATGCCACTTGCTGTTCAGAGAGTTGGGTTTTTAAGGCAATAGGCTCAAATCCGCGTCCTTTTTTCCACTTTTGTTGAAACAGCGTTAAATCTTCTTCTGCCACAGGGACCCATTGTTGGATTTTAGTCAGCGTTCCAGGTAAGTCTTTCACTTGTTCGGGTACTAACTCTAATCTAAAGGCAGGCGTGTTTTCAGCTAACACCACGCCATTGCGATCTAATATCTGACCTCGCATAGGGGCAATCGCTAAAATTTGAATACGGTTTTTATCTGAGAGCGTTGTGTACTTAGTGTGTTCCCACACTTGTAAATAAAACAAGCGGACTAGTAAGAGCATAAAGAGGATTAAAAAGATCCCCACACCAGTATAGATGCGTGTCTTAAAAACAGACGACTCAAAGCTAGTTTGTACAAAAGACCCACGTCGCATCGTGTATAGTTCCAGACAGGAGATTAAAGTCAACTAACATTAGGGTAGGGTTATTACACCACCTCATGCTAGACAATACACTAAATGCCGTGAAAGGGGATAGAGGGTAGGAAAAGGGGGCGCTAAAAAATAGGGATAGCGTATTATTTGGGTTTGACAGGAGAATAATTTAAGGGAGTCAGCGTGCCGTGACGACGTGTTGGACTAGGGTGACGTAAGGGATCTTGAGGATCTTGAGTGAACGAGACGTGACCAGGATTATTTAAAGGTGCTAATTGTGTAGGCTTACTCTTTAAAGACCCTGTAAGGATAGTTTTTGTGGCTGTCTGTGTTGTTATGTCCAGTAGAGGAGTCTGTGTCCCAAATCTCAGACGTGGTGGGACAGGCGAAAGATTGGATCGGTGACTCATAGTTTCAAACAAACTATTAGTGGAATCGGTGGCGGTAGTTCGGATAGATGCGGTTGAGGTGGGGGTAGTTCCTGATATTAATGACTTTGTTTTTGGGCTGACAACTGAGGAGCGAGCGCCAGGAGGAGGGCTGGGCTGTTGCGTCGTCCGGGCGTGATGGAAACTATCAGGGTTTAAATGTTTCGGTTTGAGGATAGGTTTTTGAGTAGATAATGTATCTTTTTGAGTAGATAATGTATCAGATATTAAATCATCGGGGATAGGAACGCTAATGCCTGCAGACTCCATTTCGATCCATGGATTAGGGTCTACTGTTACTGTTGCGCCGGTAGGTGCCACTTGCTCCCGTTCAGCGATGTATAATTGATTTAAAGTCCCGAAGATATTTGTTCTTGTTTCATTTTTTATTTCTATAGATTTACATAGATCGAGGGCGGCTCTTCGTGTTGCTTCATCTAATTCATTAGTTTCTTTCATTTTCTCTAAGAGAACAGAAAAAATATCTTGACTATTTTGATGCTCTTCATAAATTAATTTTGGAATTAAGTCGTTAAGTATTTTCGTGAGTTCCACAGGAGGGGGGGTGTTTAAAAAAATTTTGAAAGTTTCTGGGGTTGATATATTTTCATTATTGAAAGATAACACAGGTGCTTTTTCTAAGTTTTCCGTGATACTTTTTTTTGTGTCATTATTGATTTCTATTTGAGAACACAGTTTTAAAGCCTTTTGTCTGATATTTTCATCCAGCTGATAGGTGCTCTGCATTTTTTGCAAAAGGACAGGTAAATTTAAATTTTTTGAATTATTTTCCTGTATAGCTTTTGGGATTAACGCAAACAAGATCGTCGTCAGTTCAACGGGTTTTTTTACCTTTTTTAAATATTTTTTGAAACTGGTCGAGTCTGGGTACTCGTCTTTAGAGTCAGGAGATAATATACTCATTAGGTTAATTAGGGAGTATTTATCAGTTTTTTTACTTTTTGGTGGCATCTTTTACCTCAGATATACAACTTCACTCCCTTTTGACCCAGCACTTGGTGAAAAGTTCATTTTTTCTTTCGGTGTTAGTGCTAAATAGAAATATCCTCTTTCGTGCCTAAACTGGAGGTGAATATTCACCAAAGCCAAGGAGGCGACCATGCACGAAACAGGAGGGTTGTATATGACCCAAAAAGAGCTAGAACGTTTAACTATCCTTCAATTGTATGAAGCTGGCAGTCTATGGCAGCAAGATGCTGCTAAGAAGCTTCAGATCAGCACACGTCAATTTAGACGTCTCTATAGAGCCTACAAGACCCATGGCATCTCTGCGGTCATTTCAAAACACAGAAACAAGCCTGGCAATCGAAAATGCGTGCTGGGACTCAAAGAGCGCGCAATCTCACTGATAAAAGCACACTATGTCGATTTTGGTCCTACCTTAGCTAAAGAAAAGCTGTGGCAAAGAGATGGGATACAACTTTCTGTAGAAACCGTGAGGCAACTCATGATACAGGAGGATTTGTGGCAGCCCAAGGCAATTAAGGAGCGGCGTGTACATGCGCTTCGAAAAAGACGGGCCCGTTTTGGAGAGTTGATCCAAATAGATGGCTCGCCACATGATTGGTTTGAAGGTAGAGGCCCTAAATGTACACTGCTTGTGTTTATTGATGATGCCACTGGGATTATTGTGGGGCTGAGATTTGCGCAATCGGAAACTACTTTTGCTTATTTTGAAATCATGCGACAGTACATTACAACCTATGGGTTGCCTATGGCGTTGTATAGTGACAAGCATGGCGTTTTCAAAGTAAATCAAGTTGCGCCAAAATCTGGGACTGGGTTTACACAATTCGGACGTGCTATGGCGGCCTTAGGTGTCGAGACTATTTTTGCAAACTCTCCTCAAGCAAAAGGCCGTGTAGAACGTACCAATAGAACCTTACAAGATCGTTTAATTAAAGAAATGCGTTTGCGAGGCATCAATGATAGAGATACAGCTAATGCCTTTTTGGATGAATATAGGGAAATACATAATCGACAATTTGCGATTGCACCAGAAGACCCTGTGGACGCGCATTGTAAGCTAGAAAACATCAGCATTTTAGATCAACACTTTGTTCTAAAAATTGAGCGTACATTATCTAAAACGTTAACCCTGCAGCATCATAGTCAAGTGTATCAAATAGAGGCGCCTGGCAAGACTCGTCGTCTTAGCCAAGCTAAAGTTACTGTCTGCGAAGATGCATCCGGCAAGATCACAATTCTTCATAACGAAACAGAACTTATGTTTTCAGTGTACAACAAATCTAGGAAAAATTTTGAACCTTATGATGCAAAAGCAATAGAAAGCAAAACAATCATTAGGATGCCTTTTAGCCTCAAAGCCCCTATCTCAGGATTAATCCCTGTACCCCTAGAGGAGGTAGAACATCTTAATAAATCTATGCATTAGCTGAAGAACTGACCTAAGATAAAACCAGGAGCTAGCAATGTTCTCTTTAGAGGAGGTAAAAGAGGACATTTCTATTTTGGAGACAAGAGGACATTTCTATTTAGCACTAACATTTTTTCTTTCGGTGTAGCTGCATATTGTTTTGGGTAAAAAAGCCTGAGATAACTTGGGTTTGCAAGTTATCTCATGAAGCGGAGGAAGGAGATTTGTATTAGGCGGAACAAGCTTGTTGGAGTCTTTGTTTGTCCCATAAGCCTTCTAAATCATAATATTGGCGTGCTGCAGGTTGCATGATATGCACTACAATCTCTTTAAAATCTACGAGTAACCAATCGTCTTCATCATGGATTTTATGACGCACGAGGTCTAGGTTCATCTTGCAGACGAGCTCTAGCAGGTGACGATGCAGGGACTTAGCATGTCTATAAGAGGTGGCAGTTGTGATCACCATATAGTCGGTTAAGGGCGTGAGGTCCTGAACAGGTAGGACTTGGATGTCTCCCCCTTTATGGTCTTCTAAGATCTGAACCACTTCTTTGAGCAATGCAGCAGTCGTCATGAGCTTTCCTCCTGATATAAGTGATGGGCCGTAATATAATCGTGTACCCCCTCCGGGACTAAATAACGTGGGTCCATGGTGGGAATACTCTTCCGTATGTCTTCTGCACACAGTGAGAGTAAGGGGGCTTCTAATAGGGTGAGTTTACCAGCTTTTGAGGATAAAAAATCCTGTTGTGTGACTGCTTTGTGCGATTCATATAAATTTTTTAGTGAAGGACTAAAATTCGGCGTATATCCAGGGCGTGCCAAAATAATTAGGTTAGCAAGCTTAAGTATATCTTGAAAGGCATGCCAGCGCTCAAAATGTAAAAAGGCATCTAAGCCTAAAATAAAAAAGAGGGCATCTTCGGGATACTGTTCTTGAAATGAGGCTAAGGTATCTCGAGTATAAGAAGGGCCTGCGCGCTTGGCTTCGCGATCGTCTGTATAAAAAGTGGGGCAGTTTTCTAGCGCAAGTTGCACCATGGTATAACGATGTGCAAAAGAAGCTACTGGCCCTTTTTTTAAAGCAGGCTGAGCGCAAGGTACAAAGTGGAGTAATTCAAATTGTGCAAAAGACTGCGCTACCCATGCTGCCCGCAGGTGGCCCATATGGATAGGATCGAAAGTCCCCCCCAAGATGCCTATTTTACGCATGATGGGTTTGAACACGTGTGCATAATGCAATGACCAACCTTTCGACCTCCTGCCACGCCTGTTCCATTGCGTAACTTTTAATTAAGCGATCTACCATTCCCAACTGTTCTAAAACACCTAAAGTTGCAACACTCGGCCAGTTCCGTGCAGCGCCCATGTAAGCCTGTTTTAAAACAGGATTCAATCGTAATGCACGGGGAAGTGGTTCTGCAGGACGTGTTTGGAAGTGCGCGACGATGTGGATAGTTTGTGTCAGCGCCCACAACACGAGCAAGATCTCCTCCCCGTTGTGCTTTAGACGCCTTAATAAGTCATAAGTTCTCACAGGAGGATAGTTTAATAGACCTTGTTGAAATTCCCAGAGGAGGGTTGAGGATTCAGGGGCTAATAAAGCAAGCGCATCAACAGAGACAGTAGTGTTTTGAGTGTGTAATTGCGCTTGTTTCAAAAAGTTTAAAACTCCTATACTGTTCCCTTCAAAATGGGTTAAAAGCTTTTGTACAGTCTCCTTAGAAAAGTGTAGTTGGGACTCTTGGATTTTGTCCAGAGCCCAAGTACGCCATTGGGCACTGCTGGGCGCAAAGATACGAATGAGTACGCCACCTTTGTCTTCAAGTTGTTTAGTTAGCTTCCCGTTTAAAAAAGCAGGAGAGACCTGCTCTATGGTTAAGAGCCAGAGATGCGGAATAGGACAATTGAAGATCTTTGGTAATATGCTATCAAGCTCATTTTGTTTACTGCAAAACAGATCAATGATTTTATGAGTACTAAACAGATCTGGAATACAGGCATTTTCTACTACATCTATTAAATTATCAGCAGGACTGATTGCGAGTTCACGTTCTAAACCTTTTACCCGTGTATCTTGTAAAATACGATTACGGGTTTCATTTACCCATGCTGCCTCATCGCCCACGATACAATAAATAGGAGCGAGGGTGCGTTTTAAGTGGCTAGCCACTTGTTCAAAGCGTAAAGGTTGCATCAGTGCTTCAGTAAAATAGTAAGTTGATAAACCAGGTTCTGGAAAATTTCCATACGCATTTCTTGTTCCAAAAATGCCTTTTCTTGGGCATCCCCTAAAGTATAGTTAGGATCTAAAATTTGTTCCCGTTCTACTGTTAAGCTATGTAAAGGGATCCAATCCTCTTTTTTAGCATTCAATAATACGTAATCAATTTCTAATTTTAAGCGTTGTTGTCTTACTTCCGCATTAGGACCATAAATTAAAGGACGGGTAGACAACTCATTGCGCGTAATTTTTAAAATAGGATAGGCCCCTTCTGTTTTGACTTGTACCCCTGCTTGTAATAAAGCCGTACGTAATAAACGTTGATTCATTTCATACGGCTGATAGGGTTGTAGCATCACCTCGGGGAGTTGTAAGGCTAATGCCTGTAAACCAGAACCACGCGGATAAAAGCTACAGCCTGCTATCCAGAGCGTCAGACATAAAAGTGTAAATGTAAAACATTTTTTATACATGTTATTCAGCTACCACGATATTAATAAGACGATTAGGCACAATAATCACTTTCATGACCTTTTTATCTCCCAGATGGCGAACAACGTTAGGGTCTTGTAGCACCATCGTTTCTAAAGTCTTGTTATCGAGTCCTTTAGCAACATTCAATTCTGCACGACGTTTCCCATTGATTTGTACGGCTAAGATGAGCGTATCTGTTTCTAAGGCAGCCAGATCAATAGCAGGATAAGGCTCCTCTAAAATAAACCCAGTATACCCTAAACCTTCCCATAACCCTTGTGCAAAATGCGGAACTAAGGGGTTCAGCATTAAGGCGAGACTGCGTAGTGCAAATTGCATATGCACTGCAGTTTCAGCATTCTCAACGGTTACCTCATGTAAGGTGTTGACCAGAGTCATCAAAGCAGAAATCGCAGTATTGAAAGCACGACGATTAATGTCTTGTTGTACTTTTTGTAAAGTACTATGCACCGCGCGCTGTAAATCCTTTAACATCGGTGTGTTTGCAGGACAAGCTGCTTGATAGTCTACATTAGGATGTGCTGCTTTAAAGTTGGCCGCTAAACGCCAAGTACGCTTTAAAAAGCGATGTGCACCTTCCATCCCGGAATCTGACCATTCCAAGCTTTGCTGAGGAGGTGCTGCAAATAAAATAAACAAACGTACACTATCTGCACCAAAACTTTCTAAGAGCTCAGTAGGAGAGACGGTGTTGCCCTTAGATTTTGACATTTTAGCGCCATCTTTTAATACCATTCCTTGTGTGAGCAGGTTAGTAACAGGCTCATTACTAGTCACAAATCCTAAATCTCGAATGACTTTGTGAAAGAAGCGAGCGTATAACAGATGTAAAATCGCATGTTCAATGCCACCGACATAAAGGTCGATAGGGAGATTTTTTTCCGCCCGTGCATCTAAAATGGCATTGTTTTGATCTGAACAGGGATAACGTAAAAAATACCAAGAAGATTCTACAAAAGTGTCAAAAGTATCGGTTTGACGTTTTGCAGGCCCATGACATTGAGGACAGACGCAATTATAAAACTCAGGCATATTAGGTAGCGGTGAATGCACCCCTGTAAATACGACATCTTGTGGTAATACTACCGGTAAATCTGCTTCTGGAACCGGTACATCTTTACAAGTAGGACAGGAAATCATCGGAATAGGCGCACCCCAATAGCGTTGACGGGAAACCCCCCAATCACGTAAGCGATAATGGGTGGTGGTTTCACCAATGCCTTGTTGCTGGAGTTTTTGCGTTATTTTTTGACGTGCAACTGTGCTTTCTAAACCACTAAATTCACTAGAATTCTGTAATACCCCTTCGCCTGTATAAGGCAAGGCTTCTGTAGGACCTTGGACAACAGAGAGGATTGGTAACTGATAAGTGGTGGCAAACTCGTGATCTCTCACATCATGCGCAGGCACGCCCATTAAAGCTCCGGTACCATATTCTGCTAAGACATAGTTCGTGACCCATACTGGAATAGGCGCATCGGTAAAAGGATGGCGGGCGTAGAGACCGGTAAACATACCTTTTTTAGCCATAGTGCTTAAAGTGGCTTCAGCAACCTTACTTTGACAATGTGTGTGAATAAATTGGCTGAGTTCTGGGTTATTGAGTCCTGTGATCAAAGGGTGTGTTGCGCCTACTGCAATAAACGATACTCCAAATAGTGTGTCAATACGTGTGGTAAATAACTCTACAGTGTGTGGGGTATCAATAATTGATAATTTAAAAGTTGTGCCTTCGCTTTTACCAATCCAATTCTTTTGCATGAGTTTGACTTCATCTGGCCATCCGGGAAGATTATCAAGGTCAGCTAAAAGCTCAGGTGCATATTTGGTGATTGCAAAAAACCATTGTTCAATTTCACGCTGCTCAACGGCTGCGCCAGAACGCCATCCCTTACCATCAATGACTTGTTCATTCGCCAGTACCGTATTATCAACAGGATCCCAATTGACAGTCGACTTCTTTTTGTAAACTAAGCCTTTTTTGTACATCTGTAAAAATAACCATTGTTCCCAACGGTAGTAACTTGGATCACAAGTAGCAATTTCATGACTCCAATCAAAACTAAAGCCTAAAGCATCCAGTTGGCTGCGCATTTGTGCAATATTTTGATAGGTCCATTGTGCCGGTGGTACACCATTAGCAATCGCTGCATTTTCAGCAGGTAACCCAAAAGCATCCCATCCCATAGGATGTAAAACATTAAAACCTTCCATGCGCTTAAAGCGTGCAACCACATCACCAATTGTATAGTTACGAACATGGCCTACATGGAGCTGACCACTGGGATAAGGCAACATGCTGAGACAGTAAAATTTTTCCTTGGGGCTGTCTTCCGGCATACGGTAAACATCGTGCTGTTTCCAAAGGGATTGTACTGCTGGTTCTAGTTGCTGCGGGTTATAAGTTTCTTGCATGACTTTTCTATGGTTAGTGAAAAACGTGCTTAAGCATACCAGTTGCAGTTTTTGAACTAAATACGCTTTTTATAGTCAAAGGGTAAACATACGCTATTTAGGGGGAGTTTGCATGCATAAGCACTCAGTTTCAAAGCTGACAAAACCTAAAACTTCTCGTAAAGATCGTAAAAAGATAGAACTCCACCCGAGTTCCCCTCAAAGGGTAGTCATGACTAAAAGTGAGCGTGCTGCCAAAATTGCTGCCCTCCAAGACCAAGAATTACCTGGAACCCTGGATGCATTGGGCGTCTGGATGTCTGGTATGTTACAAGGGGTCATGGATACCAGCCATTATCTTCAAGAAGAGTGGAAGCAAAAATTTGCAGTCTTGTCTCATGTGAATCAAGAATTACGGGATTGGGCCTTAATTGATTGGCAGCTCTGTGAAGGCACGATTTTGAAGCATTTAATGCAAGCCTCAGATCAGCATCAAGGCTTATGGCTGAATTTTCAATTTACGGCTTTTGTGATGGCGGGAGAGGAAGGCGGTCCTGGGCGCTTTGAATGTATTTTATGTGGTAACAGTATTACATTGAAGCATCGCTATGCACTGTCTCCTTGCACAGAATGTCATTGTCAAATTTATAAAAGCTTGCAATAAAGGTGTTGTTTATGACAGCAGAAACTAACAACCTATCAGAAGAAAATAACAAAAAGAAAAACGTAGAAGATTCTGTTGAGATTGCAGAAACTGCCGTATCCTTCGGTTCTGATGCAGTAGAGACAACCGCTGATGGAATAGAAACCGGAGCAGCCTTAGCAGCCGGTGGCGTAGCAGGGGTTGCGGGCGTAATGGTGGGGGGATTGGTTGCAGATAACACCTCGACTCCTATAGAACAGAGTAAGTGGAATCCTGTTTTTTTACAAAAAGATAAACCTTTAAATCAGATCCCCATGATTAATGCCCACAATGTAGGTACTGAACCGGGGCAGGGTACCCCTTTTTATGCCCAAGATCAGAGTATGAGTACCCATGATATTTTAGAAAAAACACCAGTAGGAGAGTTGGGTGCTATTGAATTTAAAACTCGAGTGGGTGTAGACGGCCAACCTATAGTGAGTCATGGGCCTGTAGATCCAACAGTAGCTTCCCCCTTAACCTTTGATGATGAAATAGATACAGTCGGGGAATGGGTGAACGATCCTAATCATAAATCCTCGTTATTAGTAGTCCGTATTGGCGCAGAAGGGCCAGGATCTGGAGATCGAGAGATAACTGAACATATAGAAGAAAAATTAGCTACAACCTTTGGTGATAAGTTATATACCAAAGAGGAGTTTTTTGAGGATATACATAATCGCCGTTATCTAGATGCTGCGGGAAACTCCCGATGGCCTACGGCCAATGAATTAAATGCACGTGGTAAAAATGTAATTGCCATGACTAATTATGGTGGGAAACAGTCTTTGTCTGCATATCATATCTTAAATGATAATTGGCGCCATAATACGCCAGATTATCCAAATAATATGATACCAAGTTCTATGTATTGGGATGCCCATAATGAATCCCGAATGCTCGTGGGCGATCTTGGTAAATATATACATTCTGATATTGTGGGGCATATTGATACGGGAGATATGGATCCTTTAATAAAAAATGGTGGGTTTATAGGGTTGGATCATCTTTCGGCGAATGATCCGCGTTTGATGACGCCAGAAGCAGTGAAAGAGTTATCTTTAGATCCGGATGTCTCTTTATTTGGTGGGGCGTTACATATCGATAGGGGTGCGTTATCTAGTGCGACCTTTGGTGCAGGTGTCTTTGGTGCAGTAGGCGCAGGAACCTTTGCAATAGGAGATGCGATTGTTAAAGCTTATACGAATACCCAATGGATTAAAAATACAGATCAGAACTGTCGTGACCTCTTAAAAAAAGTGACTTTTCTAGAGTTGCAGAAACAACAAAAAGATAAAAATAAAAAATTGGAGTTTATTCAGCCAGAACATCTAAAGCAATATTGTAAAAAAGAACTCATTCGAGACATTACTTTAAAAACGAGTAAAGCAGGTCTGGTTGGGACCACAGGGATTGCAGCGAGTATCTTTTCTGCAGGATTATTATTTCCCCTAGCATTCCCGGTGACCTCTATTATTGCTTTAGGTACTTTGGCAGTAGGGAGTTTCACTACAGCGATTGCTACTTATTGGCAAAGACGTGTGGTCGAAAAAAAGGTAAATGCATTTTTGAGTAAAAATGAAGCTTTACTAACCGATGCTTGTGTACAGTTAAACAACAAAGATAAGAAAGATCACTTTGCCGCCAAGGTTAAAAAGAAACAAACTTTTTTAGGTAAAATCTCCGATGGGCTGATTTTTAGTAACTTAGCTTTAAGAATTAGCAGTATGGCTAAATATACAGTTGAACTATTGGGTAAAATAGGCGCTGGTTTTGTAGGAGTCGCCGCCTTATTAAGGGCTGCAGTAGATGCTGGCCAAAATTATTATGATCGACAAAAATATTTATCTAATACGGATGCATTGGTGAAAGATACCTGTGTTCCTAATATTCATGAGAAACGATTTATGTTTTTTGGGTCTACACCGTATACACGTTTTCTAGAGAAAAATAAAGGTATGGAGCCGGAAGTAGCTAAAAAAGCATGCATGGCAGAAATGCTTCAAAAAGAAAAAAATAAATTTATGAAGCAGGTAGGAGTTAAGGCGAATGATCCTGATTTTATGCATAAATTTGCAGAACATAAAATTGTGGCAGCTATTAAAAAAGATGTTTGGAGTTCGGCGATGATAAATGGCCTAAAAGTTGGGGTAACTATTGGGGCAACTGGAATGACGGTAGCTCCTGGCATCGGCGCGATTTTTACAGGCATAGGTATTTTTACAGTGATGCTTTCAGCTATCAGTGCTTTTTTTGTGGCGCGAAGAGAGGCGAAAAAATTTAAAGCGGCACTCGTGTCAGATACTGCATTACATAAACCTGTCTTAGAAGAATTACGTAAGGCTATGGATTGGCAACCTTCAAAAGCTATCAATGCCGAAACCCCTTTGCTTTCTAATCCACCGAAAAATGTTGTACCCATGGGGCATGATATAGCACTGCGTGACACCAAGATTGTACCGCCAAAGAACGCGGAGATAGCGTCTGTTATACTAAAAACACCACGTTCACATTAAAGGGGGCATTCTAAACTCTCTATCTTTGCACGTGCTTTTTGAATCAATTTTTCCGGTAATCCTGCTAACTGTGCTACTGCAATCCCAAAGCTTTTTTGCATACTGCCGGGTTTAATAACATGTAAAAACTCTAACCCTTGTGCACCTTGTTGGACCGCACAATGGAGGTTGAAAATATGCGGGTCTTGATATTCTAGCTCTGTTAATTCATGAAAGTGTGTTGAAAATAAGGTCAGGGCTTTGTTATCTTGCGCCAAATGTAAAGCAGTGGCATACGCAATACCTACCCCATCATAGGTGCTGGTGCCACGACCGATTTCATCCAGGAGGACCAAGCTGGCTGGCGTGGCATGACGTAAAATTTCTGCAGTTTCTAACATTTCCACCATAAAAGTAGAACGACCTTGTGCTAAATGATCGCTGGCGCCAATACGCGTAAAGATACGGTCAATGTTTCCAATCCTTGCGCTTTCAGCAGGCACAAAACAACCGATATGTGCCAAGATGACAATAAGCGCTGTTTGACGCATATAGGTAGACTTACCGCCCATATTAGGACCGGTGATTAAAGCAAAGGCTTTCTCGGAATTTAAAAGCACACTGTTGGGGACAAAAGGTTCTTTTTGATAATACTCAACGACCAAATGGCGACCTTGCTGGATATTGATTTCTGGTTGTGTGGTTAAGGTAGGGGCTACTAAATTTAAAGATTGCGCGCGTTCTGCAAAATTGACTAATACATCCAGTTCAGCAATCGTTCGTCCCATGGATTGTAATGGATGGTATGCAGTCTGTAATTGTTGTAAAACTTGTGCATAAATTTGTTTTTCACGCACCTGGGCTTGTGCCTGACTGGTTAAGATTTGATGCTCTAAAGTACGTAAGGCATCTGTAATGAAACGCTCACTGTTTTTTAAGGTTTGACGGCGCTCAAAGTGAGCCGGTAAATTTTTAGCTTGTCCTCGTGAGACCTCAATATAAAACCCATGTATTTTATTGTAAGCAACTTTTAAGTTGGCAATACCGGTTTCTTCGCGTACGGATTCTTGATAGTTTTGTAAATGGGTATCGATTTCTTGATAGTTAGAACGTAGGCGATCTAACTCAGTATCAAAACCAGCTTTAATATAACCCCCTTCTTTCCAATAAATAGGTGGTTCTTCTACAATTGCTTTGTTTAATAATGCTTCTATAGCCTCAAAAGTTAAGCACTGTTGTTGCCATTGGTTACAAACAAATTCTGGTAATAACCCTGCAAGTGTTGGTAAATAACTTAAACTGGTTCGCAGTTCAATAAGGTCTCTAGGACGGGCTGAGAGAAGAGCGATACGGGTGCTGATTCGTTCGAGATCTCCAATTTTTTTTAGACACTGTTGGGTATATTCTATTTGGTTATGGGCTATAAAAGCAGTCACGCGATTGAGGCGCTCTTGTAAAATACTACGGTTACGAATAGGCTGATTGAGCCACCTTGCCAACATTCTAGAACCCATGACGGTTTGGGTTCGATCTAACACGGCTAAGACATGATGCGTCTGTGTTTGTGTCAAAGATTGAGTAAGCTCTAAATGACGACGGGCGGCGGCATCTAAGATGAGGAGTTCTTTTGCAAATTCTAATTGTAAATCATGAATCGCTTCTAAATTACGTCTTTGTGTATGCTCTAAATAGGTAATTAAAGCACCTAAGGCATGCTGAGCTTTTTCGTGTAATTCATTGCCACAAAACTGTGTTTGCCATTGATGATTTTCTAAAAAAGTTTGTGCTTTTTCAAAACCAAAAGCTTGACTTGGTAATGCTGTGCAAGGGGCCTTGTCTGCAAAACGCTCCCTTAAAGTGTCAGGACATAAAATTTCCTTTGGATCCCAGCGTAACAAAGCCGCCGGCAGCTGATCCCAAGATGCTTCTTGAACTAAAATTAAACGACCAGCAGCCACCTCTAAGGCAGCTAACCCAAAGTTATGATTGTCTCCTGTAATAGCGATTAAAAAATGACTCTGTTTGGCTTGGAGGAGGGCATCTTCTGTTAAGGTCCCAGGGGTTAAAATTTGTACGACTTCTCGTTGCATTGGACCTTTTAAAGTTTTCTCACCGATTTGTTCACAAATCGCAACTTTGAATCCTGCTTTTAATAATTTTGCTAAATAACTGTCAGCTGCATGATGAGGAATGCCAGCCATGGGAATAGGATTGCCATTAGTTTGACCCCGCGCGGTTAATGTGACTTCTAATACCGGTGCAGCTACTTGTGCATCTTCGAAGAATAACTCATAAAAATCACCCATACGGTATAATACTAACGCGTCTTGGTGCTTTGCCTTAATGGCAAGATATTGTTGCATCATAGGCGTATGTTCTTCATACTGACTCACAGATAGATTCCTTAACTTGAAGACTGCAATGCTGTCGCATTATGAGCTGGCACATAAAGTAGGGCAAGCCCTCTTAACACATGGTTTACAATTAGCAACGGCTGAATCTTGTACTGCAGGCGGTTTAGGCTACGCCATTACAGAAGTTCCAGGTTCCTCTAATTGGTATGCTGGTGGCGTGGTTAGTTATACTTATGCAAGTAAACAAACTTTATTAGATGTGCCGTTGACACTTTTAGAAGCACACACAGCCGTAAGTCAGGAAGTCGCTGTAGCGATGGCTAAGGGAATACAACAAAGATTACAGACTGATATTAGCATAGCCATTACTGGTATTGCTGGACCCGATGGGGGAACGCCTCAGATCCCACTGGGGACTGTATGGTTAGCCTGGTGTGTGGGGCAACACAGCTTTAATGAGCAGTGTCATTTTGAGGGTAATAGAGAGGTTATTCGACAGGCGGCAATAGCCCGAGCTTTAGTAATATTAAGTGGGTTAAAGTTCTAAATTTTGATTCTTTTTTTAATATTTTAGAGCGCGTATACTGGGTCCGCAGAGTTGGATGACAATTTTGGTTAACGAACCAACTTAAAGAGAAAAGGAAAGATCATGGCAGAAGATAGAAGCAAAGCATTACAAGCAGCACTTTCACAAGTGAAGAGTCAGTTTGGAAAAGGTTCCGTAATGTGCTTAGGCGATAAGCAAGTAGAAAACGATATTCAAGTTATTTCTACCGGTTCCATTGGGTTGGATGCAGCTTTGGGTATTGGCGGATTGCCAAAAGGGCGTATTGTTGAAATTTACGGTCCAGAATCCTCTGGTAAAACCACTTTGACCTTACAAGTGATTGCAGAATGTCAAAAAATGGGTGGTACTGCTGTTTTTATCGATGCTGAACATGCTTTAGATCCTTTATATGCAGAAAAATTAGGTGTTAATTTAGCTGAGTTATATGTTTCTCAGCCAGATACAGGTGAACAAGCTTTAGAAATTGCAGATATGTTGGTGCGCTCCGGTGGTGTAGACGTATTGGTTGTCGACTCTGTTGCAGCATTAAACCCAAAAGCTGAAATCGAAGGCGAAATGGGTGATCAACATAT
>CAZGDB010000007.1:47634-59375 GCA_964524705.1 uncultured Francisellaceae bacterium | reverse complement strand
AAAGCACTTGCATTCAGCGGGTAACTCTGGTTAAATAGTATTAGTTAACTAACAACAAAAAGATGCACATCCACGTATGGCAAAATAGAAAGCTGAGTCATACAGCAACACACTATAAAAAAGGAGCACACCATGCCAGCAGAACAAGATCCTTCACAAAAGCCGGCGCTAACACAAGCAGAACTCCAAGCAGAAATCCAAGCAGTCCAAGCAAAATTACAACTCATCCAGGCTTATGAAAAAGCACTAAAAGCCGCATTAGTTCAAATAGCACCAGAAGCGCCTGCCGCACCCACTGCTACTCAACTCGGACAACAATGGAAAGCCTTGGACACCGTAGGAGATGGAAGCTGTGGTTTTAATGCAATTGCACTTGGCATAGGGTTTCATTTTGCGAGATTAAGGCCTGTTAAGCCACAAGCTCCCGATTCTAATTGTCAGAAAAAAAACCCTACTTATAAGCAAGAAAACGAAGCCTTCAAACAGAAGATTGTGAATTGGCTCAAAGAGGTCAAAACACAATGGGGCAGCCGCAATAATTCAACACTCCCAAAATTTTCAAAAGAAGATCAAGAAGCAATTTTTAACCTTATCTATCACAAATTTCCTGGAAAAAAAGCCACCGACCTTGAACAATATCAAAAAGACATGGCACCTATTTTACGTAAATACACCGCGCACGGATTACACCAAGAAGTAGACGATATTTTTGCGTTCTTTAACAATCAAAAAGATGTACTCTATTTTCCAATGCATGACAAACAAACCAAAGTTGTCGACCTAAAAATATTTGTCGTAGGACAAGGGTTAATCAGTGTTGAAACCGAAACAAATCAATCACTACATCAAACGGCAAATAACAAAGCCGGTCTGCTAGGAGCTCTAGATGAAGATTTTCGTGATCCTAACGTTTACCCCACAGCACCTACTCTCAATGCAACAACCACAATGGAAGCAGCAAAATTAGCGCATAAAAAATACATCGAAGAATACAAACAATGTTTAAAAAATGAATGCCTCACTAATTTAGAAAATGCACCCACATGGCTCTCCGCACGTGGAATGGTCGCTTGTAACAATATTATCCATACAGAAAATTTCCCGTTTAAGGCTGGCCCACTTTACACTATTGAACAAGTCCAAGCACTACAGCGATACGAGCTTCAAGTAGTCGAAGAATTCCCACAACCACAAAATCACTCTGAAAACGTTATTTATATAAAAAAAGACAAAACCTATAGCGTCATCAGCAAAGGAAGCATTGTAAATGCAGTATTATTAACAGGAGAAGAGATCGGTGAGGTTAACGCAGAACGATTATCAAGCGATAAACCATTTAAAGCAGCCGTCTTAAGTGCTCTGAATTTACCTGCTGATTATGAAATTTCATTAATATCTGATTTGCCAGCAGAAAAAACAGTTCATGTCGAACAAGTTGAACAACAACTCAGATGCCTTTACAAACAAGATGGTCAAACAATAGATAAAAACATAACCTATACGCTCAAAGAAAAATTAACTCCGGACGCAAAAAAAGAAATATTAAAAAAGCTATCGCTAACAGACTATGGGGTTAATGATGCACCTAATAAATCAAATGTCGTATATTTAGAAAAAACAAATAATGCACTCAGATGCATTTTCAAAACCCCAGGGAAAGCCATTGCAACAGGAACATTACAAATCCAGCAAGAGGTAAGCCTTGCAACTTTGAATACCCAACGTGCTGACATCTTAAAACAAACATCCATATTCGGTCATACTATCTCTTCAGGTGAAGAAAACGCAGGCCCCTTCAATTTACATATTATGAATTTAGAAGGGGTACACTGGGAGCTCCTCAAAGAAGAACAAGACTGTGCTGCAATTCAGTATCCAGGAGGCCGTTACATTCCAACAGCCCCCAGCAATCCTGGTTCTAACAGCTATAACTATAAAGACATACCAACAAACGACGATATCTCTGAAACACAAACGATCGGGTTTACACTGTTGGCCTTTGTTGCTATAGGCATCTACCTCGCCTGGTCACCGCTGATCCTTTGCCTCATGGGTGTCATTGGGGCGGGATTAGTATGCGAGCGAAAAATAGGTGAGTTGTATAATGCCTATTGCCCGAATATTATGGATATTTTAAGCAATAGCTTTAATTACTTCAGGGGCAATAATCAAAAAGCTGATTCCTTAGCAACAGCAGCACCGGTGGTGCCGGAAACACTAGAAAACATCGCGCTCCAATCTGTTTCGAACAACTTTACAGACCAGCCGCCAACCGCCCCAATTGCCCTGCTAAATAAAACGGCAAAGAAAGCAGTGTAAAAGATACCTCCTCTTCCTGTATACGCACCTTCGTATGCAACAAGCTTGGCAACTGTCCACAAAGCCGCACCCCTAAAGTGCGGTTTTTTTCTTTAAAGAAGTAATGCAATGACTTTAAACTACCGGTGGCACCCGCTTTAACCTCAATTGGGATGACTTTTCCGTGCATTGCAATTACAAAATCCAGTTCTGCAGCAGAAGATTTTTCTTCTCGCACCCAATAATACAAATTAGGACTCTCATACAGCTCCCTAAACTGTAATAACGTTTGTGCTACAAACTGTTCCGCTATCTTTCCGGCATTCACCAACGTTAAATCTGGCGCCTTCTGTAAATCCAACAAATTAACATTTAAAGCAGCAGATACTAAGCCCACATCTAAAAAATATGTTTTAAAATGCTTGGGATTCACTTCTGCTGCCAAAGGAAGGCCATTAGCAGCAGTATGATAAACCGGCTGTACAATACGGGCCAATACCAAATGCTCTAAAGCTGCCTTGATACTGGCGGATTGTTGGTGTGGATCTATAGCACTATATTTAAATTTTTCCCCCAGCACGAGTGGGACTTTATTAAAGATAGTACGCATTCTGGCTTGCTCTGCACGCGTGGCATATTTTGCAAAATCATCTTGATACGATTGTAGTAACCCTTGTTGTAACCGTGCGACCTCCCTAAAATCCTCTTTTTCCTGATAAGAAGCCACTACTTCTGGCAATCCGCCTATTAAACAATAAGTTTTGACGGTACGCATCAACTGGTTATGAATAGGCTCAGGAATGGTCTGATCTAAAGTATAATTTTTTAAATAGACTAATAATTGTGTTTGCTGCGTCGCTGCTAAAAAGTCTTCATAGCCCAGTGGCATAACATACAAATACTCCAGACGCCCTACTGGCATCGAAAACTGAATATCCTTTAAAGTGAAATCTAATAACGAGCCTGCTGCAATGACTGGCAAATTCGGCATTTGTTCATAAAAATATCGTAAGGTTTGCAATACTTCAGGAGCATTCTGCACCTCATCTAAAAACAAAATGATGTGTTCTGGCACCAATGTTTCATTACGCTGTGCTGATAACAGCCGTAAAATCGTTGTAGGAACTTTAGAGGCAAACAACACCGCATCTTCAGGGTGCTGCTCAAAATCTAGGGTTACACACTGCACCCCCTGTTTTTGTGCTAACAGTTTGACTAATGTCGATTTCCCGACCTGTCTTGCCCCTCGCATTAATAGCGGTTTACGGTCAGAGCGACCATGCCACTCTACTAAATAGTCCAGCTCACATCGGTGTAATAGCATCTAATGCACTCGCAAAAAACATGAAAACACAAGGTTATTTTGTACCATGTTTCAATAAAACACAAGGCTGTTTTGTTATATCTCTATACAAAAGACAAGGTTGTTTTGTTGCATATATATGAAAAACAATAAGTTATTTAAACAAGAACCTTTTTTAGCCCTATCCTCAAACGCATGACTAAATAGTTCAAATAAGCCTTCCAGGGGGCTACGACTTGATGGGCTAACTGGGCTTTTAAATACTCCCCATGAACCTTTACTGCATTGCTACTAACACCACCCATGCGCCAATTGGCAACCAATACCGGCTTAAACAGCAGTGGGGGAAACTTATGATAAGCCCTTAACAAATGCTCATAATCCATCGCCGTACGATACAAAATAGAAAACTCTCCATATTTTTCAAAAAACCAACGGGGG
The DNA here is from genome assembly GCA_964524705.1 of uncultured Francisellaceae bacterium. Taxonomy (GTDB): domain Bacteria; phylum Pseudomonadota; class Gammaproteobacteria; order Berkiellales; family Berkiellaceae; genus CAZGDB01. The sequence goes on along the minus strand of CAZGDB010000007.1, from coordinate 55,333 downwards.
ACTAATAATCCTTGATGCGGTAAACGCATTCTAAATTTTAAAAATTGAGCCCTAAAGGGATGCGGCAATTTTTTAGGGGCCATCGCATGTACTCGATTGTGCTCATCTACTTGACATACTTGCCCGCACACCAAAGGATAAGGCGCACGCACGCCTTCGAGTAATTGTCCTAGAACATAGACTGAGGCAAAGGTATCCCCTACGCCCAAGAAATACAGATAATCCCCTGTGGCTGCTTTGACCCCCTTATTAAAGGCATCACTAATGCCATAATCAGGCTCTGAGCACCACCAATGAATACGGTCTGCAAAATGCTGAATCACCTTTTGGGTATCATCGGAAGAATCCCCATCCACCACTATGATCTCTAAGTTAGCATATTCCTGTTTGCACACATTATCTAAAGTCTCCGCTAAAGCTTCAGCATGATTTAAACAGGGAATAATGACACTAACACGTGGCAACATGAGAGACCTCTTCTGTTTGGCTACGCCCTATCCCATAATAGCTAAACCCTTTAGAAGCCACATACGCTAAAGCATAGATATTACGGCCATCAAAAATTAACTTCTGTTTCATCGCCTCGCCCATTTTATCAAAATCAGGAGATAAAAAGGCTCGCCACTCAGTGACTACAATTAATGCATCGACAGATTCTAATGCCGTATACGGGCACACACTAAACTGTACGGCAGACTGTGCTGGTAAATACGCCTGTAACTGTGCAGGAGAAACAACAGGATCGAACACTTGTAGTCTCGCCCCTGCGTTTAACAGCTGTTGCATTAAAACTAAACTCGGTGCATGTCTTAAGTCATCCGTATTGGGTTTAAAAGACAACCCCCATATCGCAAACGTGCGTCCCTGTAAGCTCCCCTTAAAGTGTGCTGAGATTTTTTCATACAAACGCTGTTTTTGATGTTCATTTTGCGCTAATACCGCTTCTACAATCTGTGGGGTATACCCTACTGCACGCCCTAAGGCCGCCAATGCCTGTAAATCTTTAGGAAAACAAGATCCCCCGAACCCACATCCTGCATAAATAAAATCACGCCCTATTCTAGGATCTGAACCCACCCCTTGCCGCACTTCATCAATATCCGCACCATAATGTTCAGCGATGTTAGCCATTTCATTCATAGCAGCCACTTTATTGGCCAATAAAAAATTAGCCGCATACTTGGTCAGCTCTGCTGAGGCAGGCTGCATCACCAACACTTTATTATGATTCCGGTTAAAAGGCCCATACAAAGCTTGTAATACTACTTTGGCTTGTGTTGCAGTGGTCCCTAATACAATCCGGTCTGGACGTCTAAAATCATTAACCGCGGCCCCTTCTTTCAAAAACTCTGGGTTAGAGACCACACTATGTGCCACTCCCGCTTCTTGAAACAGTGCCCGCATCTTCATATGCGTCCCCACCGGGACGGTAGACTTGATGACAATCACCCGCGGATCTTTGACATGCTCAATAATCGCCCGTGCAACCGCCCAAAGTGCTGTTAAATCTGCCGTCCCATCTGCATGTTCCGGTGTTCCCACCGCTAAAAAAATCACTTCACCTTGCTGTAAAGCTTTTTGGGTATCTTGGGTAAATATTAAACTCCCTTGAGCAAGTCCTTGTTGTACCAGCTCCGGCAAATCCGGTTCATAAAAAGGCACAACACCTTTTTGTAACTGTGCAATTTTATCTGCATTTACTTCTAAAACCGTAACAGTATTGCCTACCTCTGCAAAACACGCAGCTGTCACTAATCCCACATATCCTGCGCCTACTACTGTGATGTGCATAATGCTTGCTCCTGCAAATAAGCTCTAACCATTGCTTTTAATCCTTGTTCCACACTATAGGTGGGTTCCCATCCTAAAGCCCGCAACGGTGCTGCCGCTAAACCATAGGCAAAATCATGTCCTGGTCTATCAGTGACAAACCGCATCAACCCTCTACTAGAACCGTGAGAACGTCCTAATGCCTGGTCCATCAAATCACATAAGGTCTCAATGACCCATAAATTAGATTTTTGTTGCCCTGCACTAATGGTATAAACAGGGTCTGTACCTTTTTCTACAATCGTAAACAAAGCTTGTACATGGTCTGACACATACAACCAATCCCTTATATTTTCACCGGTCCCATAAATAGGAATAGGCTGTTCTGCTAAGATAGCTGCCATCACTTTAGGAATGAGTTTTTCAGGATACTGTCTTGGCCCAAAATTATTTGTACAGTGGGTAATAATGGCCGGTAATTGATAGGTGTGTTTATAAGCCGTCACTAAATGATCGCTACTGGCCTTACTCGCGCTATATGGGGAGCTCGGGCAATACGGGCTTTTTTCTGTAAAAGGGGGTTGTCCTGGCACTAAGCTGCCATACACCTCATCTGTGGAGACATGAATAAATTTTTTCAAAGTCGCAGAAGTTCTTGCTGCTTCTAATAAAGCATAAGTTCCTAAAATATTACTTTCTATAAAAGGTTTAGGATCTAAAATAGACCTATCCACATGACTTTCAGCCGCCAAATGTAAAATTGTATCAATACGCTCTTCGCGTAATAACTGTGTCAATAACCCTTGGGAATGTTCCAAACGACACTGTTCCCATTGATAACGCACATCTTGTTGATGCTGAATAATTAAATCCTGAGAAGCTGCATACGTTAAAGCATCCACATTTAACACATATTCTATTTCAGGGCGTTGTAGTAAGGCATCAACAACATAGCCCCCTATAAACCCTGCTCCACCTGTTACACAGACGCGCCGCATTCACTCACCTCCAAACAGACCATACGCATATATTCGCCGTACGCACTACGGGGCGCACGCTCTGCCAACTCTTTTAAGAGTGCATAACTAATATATCCCATGCGATACGCGATTTCTTCCAAACAGGCAATTTTAGCACCCTGGCGTGCTTCTAAAATTTGCACATACTGGCTAGCTTCAAATAAACTTTCAGAAGTCCCTAAATCTAACCACGTCATCCCTCTCCCCCACTGTTGTACCCGCAGTTCACCAGCATTTAAGTAGAGTTGATTCAGGTCTGTGATCTCTAATTCTCCTCTGGCGGAAGGCTTTAAAGTACGCGCTAGACTAGGGGCTTTATGATCATAAAAATATAACCCAGTCACCGCCCAAGGAGAAGTAGGCTGTTTAGGCTTTTCCTCTAAAGCAATCACTGCACCACTAGCATCAAAGGTTGCTACCCCATAACGACTGGCATCTCGTACCTTATAGGCCCACAGTTGTGCACCATGGTTAAAGTTTTGAACCGTCGTCTGTAATAACGCAGGCAAATTATCCCCATAAAAGAAATTATCTCCTAAAATCAACGCACAAGGTTCACCTGCTAAAAAATCTTCCGCTAAGATTAAGCTTTGTGCGATACCTTTAGGTTCCGGTTGAATCAAATAGTAAAGTTTAACCCCTAAAGTATCCCCGGTTCCTAATAGCCCTTTAAAAAAAGGAATGTCCCGAGGCGTACTAATAATCGCAATATCTCGAATCCCTGCAAGCATAAGAACAGATAAAGCATAATAAATCATAGGCTTATCAAAAACTGGTAATAATTGCTTGGAAATAATCTCCGTGCTGGGATATAAGCGGGTTCCCTGCCCCCCCGCTAAAATAATACCTTTCATGCTGCCTCACATTTATTTAAAACTTCTATCACGTGTAAAATTTCAGCTTCCGTATGCCCATAAGATAACGGTAAACTTAAAATCCTCTCATGGATCTGCTCTGTCACTGGATACACCCCTTGCACATGCGTCAATAAGGCCTCTTGTTTATGAGGCGGAATCGGATAATGCACTTCTGTTTTGATCTGATGATCTAATAAATACTGTCTCACCGCCGCCCTATTGTTTGTGAGAATCGGATAAATATGATAAACCGAATGTGCATGCGCCCAAGGCGTCAGCTTTTCAAAACGTCCATCTAACTGGGTATGATACAGTTCAGCTAAAGCTTTTTTATGGGAATTCATCGTCTCTAAATGTTCTAATTTTACCCTTAAGATAGCCGCCTGCATTTCATCCAAACGCGAATTATATCCTAAGGTTTGATTCACATATTTTTGTGCAGAACCATAGTTACGTAAACACCGTAAACGTCTAGCAATTTCTGGATCTGAACAAGCAATTGCGCCTGCATCCCCCATTGCGCCTAAATTTTTAGTAGGATAATAACTAAAGGCGCCACAATCCCCCCAGGTTCCAATCTGTTTACCCCCAACCACTGCACCATGGGCTTGCGCACAATCTTCAATCAATTTTAGTTGATGCGCATCACAAAATTGTTTAATCGCTGGCATATCACAAGGAATACCATACATATGCACAACCATCACCGCACTAATGCTGGCATTCCAATTTTTTTGTAACCCTTCTAGCGTAATATTATAATCTCGACCTGGATCTACTAAGACGGGCTTAAGCCCAGCACGCAAAATCGCTAAAATCGTTGCAATATAAGTATTCGCGGGAACCAATACGCCACTGCCCTCTGGCAATTCTAATGCTTCTAAACTTAAAATCAACGCATCTAATCCAGAAGCCACACCCACCACCGTAGGCATCCCTAAATAGTTTGCAAAAGCATTTTCAAATTGCGTGACTTCCTCACCTAAAATATACCAACCTGAAGCCACAACCCGATTCACTGCAGCTTGCACTTCAGCCATAAAAGGCGCATTACTTTTTTTGAGATTTTCGTATTCAACAATCATGCTTCTTGTACCTTATGAATATAATCTTCTAAATTATGGTGTTCTGAAGCCAAAGCTACTAATACCGTGCCTGGCAAAAAATCATACATTTGATGCCAATCATAGGGGGGTAAATATAATAAGGTTTGTGGGGTATCTAAAGTAAAATGTAAAGTTTTGAGCACTTTATGCGCTTCATCTAAACGCTTAACTTCAACAGTACAGCCCCCTGTCACACACACTAAGGCCATATGCGTACGAATATGACCATGTCCACCACGCACCGCACCATGCTGCATGCCCGCAATCCAAAAGACTCTTTGTATACTAAAAGGAAGTTTTTTTTCTACTACGGTTAAACTGCCACGCGCATCGACATGACACGGTAGGGTAATTAAGTTTTGCATAAGGCTCCTATAGGGGCACGCTGAATATGGTAACATCCGCGTAACACGCGTTTTAAGACGGCGATCATACCAGGTGTGTTTTGCTGTCTATCCGGTAAATACGATAATTCACAATGTGTTTTTAGTTTTCTCTCTAATATTAAAAATGCACTCACATAAGGTTGATAAATCAGCGCTTTAACCGCAGAGGTTAATTTAAAATCACTCAGATCTACATAATCTTCATACCATTTTAAAGCATGAAAATGATAAAAAACGATAGGTAACTTTCCTACATCTGAATATTGCTGCACATTCCAAGGGGCTACGCACCCCCTATGCTGGCAGATATAAATCACCCCAGGGTGATCTGCAGGCCAGCGGTCTAAATACTTCTGATCTCCAAACAATCCTGGCTCAAAACGATTAAAACACCAAGCTAAACAATTATTTTGCCATTCTCTTAACACGGCCCATCCGGTAGCTGTATTTTTCACACTTAAAAATTGCACACAATAAATACCGCAGGTCTCACTGTAATCAACAGTCGGTGTATAAAAATGGGGAGTAATAAATACAGACTGTGAAGATTCCCAAAAATCTTCCCATAGTATGCTTGGTGAATTAAAAAAATACAGGTCTGCATCTACATAGGTACAAGCTGCGACTTCAGACTGTTCTAACACCCAAGCCATCCAATGTGGTGTTAACGTCCAACAATATTCAGCAACCGTACGTTCACCTTTAACTAGTAATAATTCAGGGGTTTCTACATCCTGTAAACCCACGACTTGCATTTGTGGTAAGGCTAGTCTTTTTAAAAAATCTTCAGTATAGCTATCTAAGGCCAGCACCCATAAGTACATCTTAGGATCTTGTGCCAATAACGATTGATAAGCCAGTAACCCACGCCCTAAATAATTTTTATTAAACAAGGTACAATAATGATGAATACTCATGCAAAAACCCTTTTTAAACGTCGTAATACGCGTTTTATTAACGGCGGCTTAAAACTCGCAAAATACGCATATAAAGCTTTCACAATCATAGGATCTTCGTTAACTGGTTGTGGAAACACCTGTACAGGGGTCGTACTTAAGGCGACATCAAAGTTTTTTTCACTAAAACTATGCACCCCAGTCCCATCATGCCCTTCATTTTGAACTAGGCTACGCCCAGGATACAACGTATATTGATCTTTTAAAAAGGTACTGGCATGCCAGCGTATCGCCCAAGATTGGTTTTTACCCGCAATACAATCCTCTAACATTTTTTTAAAAGGACTCACGCCATGTAAATCAAACCGACCCCAAGCATCAGCGGCCTGTAGGTCTGCATACAGTACTGTTGGGTCACGCTCCCACGACACCCATCGATCCCGCCACGTACCCCATCCCCAACAATCTGCCCCTTTGAGAAAAAAAGTTTCAGGCAGCGCGCACTTTAAAGGATATACATATCCATGAATGGATGCCACTTGTGGCATGCCAGCATAACGCCTTAATCCTTCATTCATATAATTTAAAAAATAAGGAGATAAAACCAAATCGTCTTCTAAAACAATCACCGTAGAATATTCAGATAAAACACGGTCTACTCCCGATAAAATAGAACCGGCTAATCCCTTATTATGAGGAGAAGCAATAATTTTCAATGCTTTAAAAGCAGTGAAATTGGCCACACAGGTCTGAACCGCCGCTACCATGGGTGCTGCTTCTGGGGTCTTAGGACCATCAATAAACACATAAATAGGCGTATCAAAAGCGCCAGGATTCGCAGCTAAGCTCTCCAATAATCTTTGGGTATGTTGTGGTCGGTTATATGCAAAAATAGCAATTGGGGCTAACATGACACCTCTGTGGCTTGTGTGGCACCTAAAGACCAAGCTTCATCTACCACATTCTGTAATTGCAGATCGTGGGTTACAAAAATTAAAATTTTATCCTGACAGTATTGTCTTAAACGCGCTACAACCTGGTTTTTAGTCTCTTCATCTAAAGCAGCTGTACTTTCATCTAAAATCAGCACCTGTGGATTACGAACCAGTGCACGCGCGATCCCAACACGCTGTTTTTGCCCCCCAGAAAGCTGGCTACCGGCAAAGGCTAATTCTGTATCCAAACCTTCGGGTAAAGACGCTAGAAAATCCGCCACTCCCGACACATATAGTGCTTGACTCAGCACTTCTGGTGCAACGGTTTCTCCTAATAAAATGTTATTACGAATGGTGTCATGAAAAACGGCTGTATCTTGATCTACCACCACACACACCTTACGCCATTGATGCAAAGGAATGGTTCTTAAATCCTGAAGATCTACCTGAACAGTGCCCACATAATCTTCCAACAACCCAGATAGAATATGCAATAAAGTGGTTTTGCCTGCACCAGAGGGACCAATAATGGCGTAACTTTTACCTTGTTTAAAGGTATAAGCTAACCCTGAAAAAACTGCCGCTCTATCATAGGTATACCCTAAAGCACTCAATTGAAGTTGTCTTACTACCATAGTTCCAGAGGCATCCGCCACAACCGCAGCAGTATCTTGTAATCCTTCCGTAACATCTTGTGCGGCTTTAGCATCGGAGTACATTTTAGTGACAA
>CAZGDB010000007.1:7354-47624 GCA_964524705.1 uncultured Francisellaceae bacterium | reverse complement strand
GGGTAAAAAACGAGCCAAAAATAAAAGTACTAAAACCGTTTCGCCTATGTATTGTCCAACCCACTGAGACCAAAAACCACTACCCGTGGTATAAAGCAGCCCTAATCCTAACGCCACTATCAATGGAGATAATTTAATTAATAAACCAAAATAATCTACTTTAAACAAAATATCGGTATAAGTGCGCATACGATTGGCATACAACTCTGAAACATAACGTTGAGCACCCATTAAACGTACGACTCTTAAATGAGAAAGCCCATCCAAACATACTGATGAAGATCTTGCCGCAGCTTCTACCTGCAAACGCCCAAAAGCACGCGCTTTAGCAAATAACGGCCAGACACATAAGGCACTCAACACAAAAAAGCCTAAAACGCCCAACGCCACCGGCCAAGCGGCCCATAGCAACCCTAAATAATAGCCCACCGCTAACATTAAACCTTGCGATAGCTGTAACCCTAATAAAACCAACGCACCTGCTCTAAAGGCTTCATCCCAAACAAGCACTGAGTAATGCCCAATACTTTGTTTTTGCAAATCTCTAACGGGTAAAGTTCTTAAGATATGAGAAAAATTAGAAACTGAAAGTTGCCAATGAATTTTTTTACCATAATAAAAAGAAAGGCCCTGGTAAGCTGCATAACACAACATACGGACCAGCATCAACCCTAAAAACAGTTGGATATAATGTTCTGGTCCTAAGTTAAACCCTAAGGCTGCTAAACGATGTGTTAAAGGATTATGCACAGGGACTTGTGCCACTAACTGTGTTAGTGGCACCAAACAGATCAGTGCCACCATCTCTGTTACTGTCGATAAAATACATAATAGCGGTACGGCCCATAACCCGGGGTTATGGCGTAGACTAAAGGCTAACAGATGATAAAGGTACTTTTGCATGGTCTGGCTCACCTAATTTTGAACAATAGTCTGCATAGGCCGCAGTCAGCCCCTGTTTAAAATCTATAGGATCCACGTTCACAAAATGCTTCAACCAAGACAGTTCTAACCATTTACGGGGGGTTCCATCTGGCTGCGCAGTATTAAAGCGCAGCTGTCCCTGAAAGCCTATGACGTCACAGATCGTTTTTGCTAAAGTTGCGATAGACATTTCCTGTCCGCTGCCAATATTCACAATAGGATAGCCACATTCAGGAAACAGCAATTTTTGATAAGAAGCCTCTGGTAATGCTAAAAGCTTCACACACACCGCAGCGAGATCGTCCGCATACATAAACTCTCGCAGTGGTTTACCGGTTCCCCAAATTTCTACTTCTGATTTACCTTGCTGTTTCGCTTCATGGATTTTAATAATCAAGGCTGGGATCACATGGGACTGCCAAACATCATAGCGATCTCCCACTCCATATAAGTTTGTAGGCATTACCGCTAAATAACCTGTGCCATACTGCTTGTTATACGCATTGCATAATTCAATACCAGCAATTTTAGCCAAGGCATAAGGACGATTAGTCGGTTCTAAAGTGCTCGTTAATAAATACTTTTCTTCTATAGGTTGTGGACAATCTCTAGGATAAATACAAGAAGAACCTAAAAATAATAAACGTTCTACTTTTGCAGCATAACTTACTTCGATAATATTGTTTTGAATTTTAAGGTTATCTAATAAAAACGGAACAGGATTAGTACTATTAGCATGAATACCTCCGACCTGTGCAGCTGCTAAAAACACAAACTCTGGCCGTTCTTTTTCAAACAAAGCTTTGACTTGTGCTGGATCTCGCAAATCACATTGATTGCGATCTTTTAAAATAAGATTCCTATACCCTTGCGCTAATAAGGTGCGTACTAATGCAGAACCCACCAATCCTTTATGCCCTGCAATAAATACTCTGGCATTTAAATGTAATGGTTTACTCATGATAGTCAAAAACCTTAAATCCTTTTTGTTGACAATAAGCATCCTTTTGTACGAGCTCAAGATCTGCCTGCACCATTTCAGCTACCAGCTCATCAAAACTGATTTTTGGAGTCCACCCTAAAATTTCTTGCGCTTTGGAAGCATCCCCCAACAACGTTTCTACTTCGGTGGGTCTAAAATATCTCGGATCTACCATGACCCTACAAATACCCAGTTCATCATAGCCTTTTTCATTTACCCCTTCTCCTTCCCAGGTTAAAGCCATATCTAAACAGGCAGCTGCTTTATTCACAAAGTCTCTAACGGAATATTGTTGACCCGTTGCAATCACTAAATCTTGTGGCACCGTTTGCTGCAACATTAACCATTGCGCATAAACATAATCCTTCGCATGCCCCCAATCTCGCCTTGCATCCATATTACCTAAATAGAGGCATTGCTGTAATCCCAGCTTAATTCGGGCTAAAGCACGCGTAATTTTACGCGTAACAAAGGTTTCACCACGCAACGGAGATTCATGGTTAAATAAAATCCCATTACAAGCAAACAAATTATAAGCTTCTCGATAATTGACTGTGATCCAATAAGCATACAACTTTGCCACCCCATAAGGAGAGCGTGGATAAAAGGGGGTTTGTTCATTTTGAGGGATGGTTTGTACTTTACCAAAAAGCTCAGAAGTCGAAGCCTGATAAAATTTACAGGTCTCTACTAAATTTAAAGTACGCATCGCCTCTAAAATTCTTAAGGTTCCTAATGCATCTGCATTCGCCGTATATTCAGGACATTCAAACGAGACAGCCACATGACTTTGCGCTGCTAAATGATAAATTTCATCTGGCCGAATCGTCTGTAACACACGAATCAAACTCAAACTGTCCGTTAAATCACCGTAATGTAAAATCAAACGACGTTCAATCGCATGGGGGTCTTGATAAAGGTGATCTATACGGTCGGTGTTGAACAAAGAAGTACGACGCTTTAAGCCATGGACTTCATAACCTTTAGAAAGTAATAATTCTGCTAAATACGCACCATCTTGTCCGGTGATCCCAGTGATGAGGGCTCTCTTCATTTGTGTTTCCCTACTAACTTATTAAGTACTACAGAGGACTCTCAGAATGAGTCTTATCGCAGCATTGTATAGAAACGCCTGAATACGCGCAAATGGCAAAATAATTATAGTTTGTATAGTTTGTCGAACAACTTTAGAGTAAAGATAATAGCGCTCCTGCATCCACAACACTTTGTGCTGCAATACCTTCTAGGTTAATCACCGATGGTAATTCTGCTACAACCTCCCCGACTACAAACACCTGACTATCCCCATACTGTTGCACTTGTACAGGTAATGCAGCGAGCGCTTTCTGATCTTGCAGGAGCCCCGCTTTCAAAAAAGCTAAGCCCTGATTACCAGACAGTAATAACAACGTTAAGTTATTACCCAAAATCTGTCCTTTCTGTAGCGCATGAGCGCCTAAAAATAATACAGAGCCGCCTTTAGCAATATGGATCGTCCCGTGATTCACAATATCTCCAGCATCAGCCTCCAAACTCCATTCGGTATTCTTGCCTAATAAATCCAAAGGCATTGCACTACTGGCCATGAGTGCTGCCACATCCACAAATGCACGTGGCCCGAACATCACACCTGCTGGATTTAATAAAATGACCTCCCCATTGGATAATAGGCGCCCATCAATCTGAGACGGCGCAAAAGCCCCCACCACGCGATTAATCGCCACATTATTAGATTCTGGCATCACAAACTGCACCAGCTCAGACGCACTAATATCAAATTTTTGCCAATTAATAATCAAACTGGCAGATTCTTGTCTCACCACCAATGTCTCTTGATGCGTCAATACTTCTGCACCGCCCAATACGGCCACAGGCCCTTCAGGCAATGCAAAACAAATGCTATTCACCCCCAACAACACCACAAGACCTATAAGCTTGAATAGCATGAAACACCTACACTTTATCATTCAGGTATTCTTGCAGTATAGAGAAAAAAAAAGCCCCGAGGATAATCGCTACCCTCGAGGCTTTTAAAAAAACGAACAAACGTTATTTTAAACGCAAGCTCGTTCCGGTGTCTTCCACAGTTTTATGGGAAACCCCTTGAAGATTAACAGAAGCAGGATACATGGCTACTTTAGGTGTACCAATAGTAGTGCTCCAATTACCATCACCAAGATACGTGATTTTTCCTTCTTCTTCTAATTGTGCTGCATAATTAGGGTTGCTTTGAAGCGCATTCCAATAGGCAACTCCTTTATCACCAACCAACATCAAAACATCTAAATATTTACCTTGTATTTTACCAGTATTAATAACAGACGGCCCCATAAAAATAACTATTCCATCCATTGCTACACGAATCGTCCCTTTATTCACAATTTGACCTGCACCCGGTGCATAATAATATTTACCAGTACTAGGATTATAAGTTGTACTTGTCGCCATGAAGCCGGCAACATCTATATTAGAATTAGCACCAATAAATACCCCAGAATGATTACTTAAATAAACAAACCCTTGCGCTATCAAAGCCCCATCAATATTGGAAGGTTTATTTACCCCTACTACTGTATTGAAAACAAAACCATCTTTTTGCATCTGAAAGTTCACAGTTTCATTCTGCGCAATATCAAACTTTTGCCAATCTAAAGATGCGGTCTTTGTGCCAACATTCACCGTCATGGTATTCCCTTGAGCAGCAACAGTGACGTCCCCTGAAGTAACTACGCCACCTTCTGGTAATGCATAAGCATACCCACCGACTAATCCGAATACCCCTAAAAGCAAACTGCGTTTTAACATGCGTAACTCCTCGTTTTAATTATTATTGACTGCCTAATCAGTTAGGCGACAAGTATAAAACAAACGCCTGAGAGAAAGCAAGGCACCTAGATAGCATGCGCCCGTCTTTCGCATATTAAGGTCTAAAAATTAAACAATATTAAGTGAATCTACGCCTTTATACATGGCAAATACCAAAATAAAAAAAGCCTCTAAGATAAGGATTACCTTAGAGGCTTTTGAGTATACCCGCTATCGCTTATAATAAACGTAGGCTGGTTCCCGTATCTTGCACTGTTTTATGCGCAACACCTTGGATATTAATAGAAACCGGATACAGTGCAACTTTAGGCGTCCCAATAGTCAGGCTCGCATTTCCGTTACCCAAATCAGTCTCAACACCGTCCTGGTCCAGAATATCTAAAGCTAAGAACCAATCCTCTTCTAAGGCATTCATAAATTCCAGACCTTTATCCCCGATCAACAAAAGCAGATCGAAAGATTTTCCTTCTATTTTACCAGTATGACTCACAGATGGCCCCATAAAAACGACCCCTCCATCAAGCCCTAGACGAATGGTCCCTTGACTCACAATTTGACCTGCACCCGGAGCATAATAATAAGTATTTTCTGTCTCATTATAGGTAGCACTTGTAGCCATCATTCCCGCGACATCTATATTCGCGGTTGGACCCATAAAAATACCGGAGTGATTCATAAGAAGAATGTCACCATTTGCAATTAATGTCCCGTCAATATAAGAAGGCTTATTCAAACCCACAACCGTATTCCAAACGATACCATCTTGCTGCATTTGAAAGTTTACTGTCTCATGTTGCGCAATATTAAATTGCTGCCAATCGATAGCTGCATCTAATGTTGCAACATTCACCGTAACAGTATTTCCTTGAGTTGCAACGGTTGCAGCGCCTGAAGTAACCACGCCACCCTCAGGCAAGGCATACACCTGAGTACCCATTAATGCTACTATCGCCAAAAACAGACTACGCTTTAACATATATTCTTCCTTTTTATAAATATTCTGATCACAAAAAAGTCATAACGCGTCAAGTGTAAAGCAAGCCCTTTTCTCAGTAAAGGACTTGCCGGCATACAATAATAAAAAACACAACCTTTAAAGCAATTGTAAGCTATTGCCTGCATCTACAACTTTTTGATGTGCTAACCCTTCAATATTAATAGACACTGGATAAAGCGCCGTTTTAGCAGCATTAGGTGTACCTAAGGTAAAAAGCGTCCCCCCATTCTCTAAATCGGTTTTAGTACCCTCTCGTTTTAATTGCGCAACCACTGCATTATCATTACCCAAAGCATTCCAATACGCTAACCCTTTATTGCCAATCAGTAAGGAAATATTAATATATCGACCTTCTATTTTACCGGTATTAATCGCATCAGGCCCTAAAAAAGTTACAAAACCTCCCAACGCAACTCGAATCGTACCTTGGTTAATCACTTGTCCTGCACCTGGCAGATATTTCAAGATATCTAAAGAATAAGGTTTCGTTATCGAAGCAGTGGTTGCCAATAACCCACCCACATCCAACTGTGCAGTCGGCCCAAACATAATCCCTGAATGATTAATAAAAACCACATCCCCACTGGCAATTAACGTACCGTCAATCTGGGAAGGTTTATTTAAACCCACGATTTGATTGACCACCAATCCATTAGGCTTCATTTTAAAATTAACAGTTTCATTTTGCGCAACATTAAATTCTTTCCAACTAATCCATGCTGCATTATTTTTCAGATCTACAGTACAGGTGTTTTGCTGCTGAATAACGCTCACCCCTCCTATCGCTGTAGAAAACTGAGGTAATGCATACACCGACGCACTCAATAACGACAAAAAACCAACCAAAAGACTACTTTTAAACATATCAAAACTTCCTTTTTTTATTAACGTAAAACTAAAGTATGACCTACATTCACTACTTTAGTATGTTCTATTCCTGCCATATTAATGGCCGCAGGTAAAATATTAGAATATGTAGGCATTCCGACTGCAACAATTAAATTACTACCCTGTAACCCTATTTTTGCAGGCACCTCAACATATGCATGATTATCGTTCATAGCATTAAAAAATTTAAGACCTTGTGCGCCTGATAAGAAAAAAACATCTAGCCCTTGCCCCAGAATACGTCCTGTATTAATGACAGTAGAACCTAATAAAATCACCTGGTGTCTATATTTTGCTGTAATTTGACCACGATTAATCACCGAGCTGCTACCGGATTTAAAAAACCAGTTTGCCTTTGGATCTAAAGGGGAATCTGTCGTGTTCGCAGTAGTTGCCATAAAACTCGCCGCGTCAATACGCGCAGTACCGCTCATCACAATTCCCGAGGGATTAATTAAAATAATTTGACCGTTCGCTATCAACGTCCCATCAATTTGTGTGGGTCGCCAAGCATGAGGAACGCGATGTACCGCAACACTTGTAATAGTAGGCATAACACAATGCACTGTTTCATGCGCTGCAATATTAAAACCACGCCAATCCATCACTAAAGCCGCGCTATTTTGCGTCACCAGTAACACATCTGCACCCTTAGCAATCTGTGCAAATCCTGAGACTACTGTTGGTTCTTCTGGCAAAGCCAGAACAGCAGTAGACACTATAGCTACGGCTATAGCGATAAAATTTTTAAACATTCACATCATCCTTGAATAAAACTTGTCTTCCTAAAACCAATGCTGCTTAGGCGTTCGGTCCTCTAGGCTCAGACTTGGAATGTTCACAAGGCTCTTCTGGGCAAACCGGTTGCGTTGCAGCCAAAGTACCCGCAAAGAAAGTCATACATAAGACAGCAAGAATTCTTAACATAGACATAGTAAACTCCTTAATATGGACGTTAGTTAACTTAATATTTGAAGATATCAAGTCACGGCGAGGATACTAAAGGCCTAATAGGCTAGCAAGTGATTATTTGTCTGTTCCTAGCCCTTGTACGCACGCTCAACCCTGATAGAATGCCTTCTATGTAATTGAGTTATATATCTTATTTGTGGGACATACACATGCTCTTTCGCAAACATCCATTAGCAAAAACGTTTTGGCGATTAGTTCGTGGTTTTCTACAATCACCAGATCGCTATCTAGCAATTGGGATTTTTGTAGGTTTAATTATATTAATGACGTTATCTGTATATTTTACGGTCATCGTCAATCAATGGTATGCCTCTTTTTTTGATGCCGTACAACAAAAAAACACTCCTGCTTTTTATACGCACATTTTCGCAATGGTCTACAACGTAGGATGCATGTTAGCTTTGTTTATTTCCACAAGTTTTTTAAGTGCATTCTTAAGTTTCAGATGGCGACAATGGCAAACGCAATACTTTTTGAAAGGCTGGCTTTCTCAACAAACGTATTACCATATGATGAACCGTACACATCCTATTGATAATCCAGATCAACGTATTAGCCAAGACTTAAACAACTTCAGCACTTTAAGTATTACGTTAGTTTTTGATTTTTTTCATGAATTTTTATGTGTGGTGTGTTTTATTGGTATCCTTTGGGGGCTTTCCAAAGGTCTCATTATCACCCTATTTGATATCCCTTATACTTTTCATGGTTATTTAGTCTGGGGTGCTTTAGGGTATGCCATCCTCGGTTCTGGCCTGATGCATTTGATTGGCAAGAAACTCATTAACTTAGACGTTGAACAAGAACAAAAAGAAGCAAACTTTAGATATCGCTTAGTACGTTTACGTGAAAATCGCGAATCTATTGCGCTCTTTCAGGCTGAAAACTTTGAACAGAGATCTTTATTTGATGCTTTTTTAGGCGTCACCAAAAATTATTATAAAATTTTAAAATGTAAGGTTTATATCGATCTAATACAAAATGTTTATCTTAAACGGACTGCCATCTTTACTGGTGTCATTGCTGCCCCGATGTATTTTAATGGCGCATTGTCATTTGGTGAATTTATGCAAGTACCAGGCGCATTTGCTGCTGTACTAACCGCCTGCTCTGTTTTTATTACCAACTATAAAGAACTCGCAGCTTGGACAGCCTCCCTCAAACGGATCCACGAGCTTGAACAACACATGAATACACCGATTGAGCACCCACCGCATACCGTTGCCATGCATCAACAAAACAGCTCTGCCCTCCAATATGATTTTAAAGCGATTAATAAACCTTCTGGTGAACCTATCTTAGAGCACCCTTTCCAATTGACTGTTCACCCTAAAGAACGTGTATTGTTGCTGGGCAATAGTGGTACGGGTAAAAGTACGCTGGCGCGCCTCACCGCAGGTTTATGGCCGTATGCTGAAGGCACGCTCCTAGTTCCCTCTGAGCCCGTCTTTATATTGCCACAAAAACCTTATTTACCCTTTGAAAACCTGTATCAGTGTTTAGTATATCCCCATACACAAAATGCGCACACCACAGCGGCAGTCATCGCACAATTAGAAGCTTTAGATCTTGCATATTTAATTCCGCATTTAGAAACCGAACAAGATTGGTCGAATCAACTCTCTTTGGGTGAACAGCAGCGCATTGGGTTTATACGCTTATTTTTAACAAAGCCAAAAGTCGCGCTTTTAGATGAACCAACTTCCGCTTTAAGTGCGGCACAAGAAAAACAATTATTTGAAATGCTCTTCCAGTATTGTCCAGAGATTACCCTATTAACGATTGGGCATACTCAAAGTTTAGCGGCTTATCATCATCGGATTGTACGTTTAGATCATACTGCAGCAAGTGCTACGACAGATGCTGTTCCAGCCTAAGCCTGTTCAAAGAGATTAACATTTGATTGCGTTATTACTAATAAAATTAGTAATAACGCTTCTTTTTCTCAACCACAGACTAATGTGAATCAATCCCGCAAAACCCCTGAGGTGCGACTCCAAAGGCATTATTAAATTTAGTAGACATATTTTGAAAAGCGATGAGTGCAGTTATTTCAACAATCTCCTCTTCGCTAAAATAAGATTGTATTTGATGTTTTAAGGCTTCACTAATTTTTTGATTTGAATCAGTCACTACTTCTGTATATTCCAGTACTAACTTTTCTAGATCAGAAAAGAGCTCACTCTGCTTCCAATACGTCAATGCTTGAGCTTTCTCAAGACTAACTCCTCTTTTGCATAAGACGGAAGTATTGAGGTCGATACAAAAAGCACATCCGTTAATTTGAGAAACACGGACAATGATTAGCGTACGCAACACGGGTGCAATTGGAGATTTTTTCCTCTCGAGACTTGCGTACAACCAAGATAATCCCAAAAAAACTATCGGGGACTTTGCCCATATTAAAGCGGAGTTTAAAATAACGCCATAATTTCTTTTTTGTAACCAAAAAATAATTTTTACGTACCAAGGATAATATATCGATTGTTGCATGCGTCACTCCGGCATTAGATAAATCTTAAAAAGTTCTCAAATCATGCTTGAATTCATAATTTCATGTGGCAAATGTTTCGTGCTGAGATACTACAGCGCATAATATGATTATATGGAATTATCTCCAATAATATACATTATTGGTATTGATTAGAGATAATTGTAAATTTTAAGACAGATTTGGAATAGAAAAATAGGAATAAGTGGTGGAGGCGGCGGGAATTGAACCCGCGTCCACAAGCCATCAACTCAAAGATCTCCATGCTCAGTTGGTTCTATTTTTAGTGTTAAGACCAAAGAACCGACAAGTCAGTCTCAACACGAGCCTCTTCTGTTTAACAACCGGTCCCAAGGCTAGGCCGTTTGCGATCCTATGGTCATTTACCCCATAGTTCAGATACATAGGCATGTCCGAACTACAAGGGCAGTTAGGCGGCTTTCACCCCTTTTTCTGCGTAGATGTTATCGTTTGCATCTATGTTTTTTCCAGTATAGTTTTACGAGATACACCGGCTACTCGGCATGCACTTTAGAGTCTCTCAACCTCTGTCGAAGCCAATCGCCCCCAAACTCTATTGTAAGCCTTTTTTGATGATTTTGGAGCACTATTTTTATAGTTTTAGCGCTATTTAGGACCATTAAGGACGGGTATCCACACTTTTTGACAAAATCAGGGAATAATAATAGTATGCATTATAACTAAAAATTAGAGAGACAGGATGAAACGACAACCACGCGTATCCACACGTAATTCTCGTCTTTCTAATTTACCAGAAGATATCTTAAGGCTCATTTTACAGCGATTAGATCCCCCTGAGCTCCTCAGGCTAGGACGTTTATCCAGATTATTCAATCGGTTAACGAACCAAGCTCTGGAAAGCGTGTTCGCTAAAACAAACCACAAACTTTTTTTACACAGATATTTGCCGACGCCCGCAAAACATGCAGAGCCTACATCATTAGAAAAGTTAGTCAATATGCTTGAAAAATATGCTTCACCGGAGAGAGGCCAATACTTACATCCTGCACACGCCATAGAATTAAAGCTCATGCGTCAAAATCCTACAAAACTTAGTTTTTGGCTCAGATCTGAAAATGCCACTTGGTTTTCTTTTATTCCTCGTTTTTTAAGCTTAGAGCTTAATAAAAAACGTACATTTCTCTCTCAAGACGAAGAAGCGATTATTATACAGCAACTCATAGAAGCCGTACCTTATCTCTCGCTACCAGAAAAATTAGAACAACTAGAACCTTTAGCCCAAGTACTGACCCCTGCACAATTCTATCCTATTACTCAAAAAATACTGGATGAATTTTGTAATCAGGCACCCAAGTTATCTCAGATACCAGAACAACATTTTTTACCGCAAGATACGAATGCAGCAATGCTAGAAAAACTAGATCTATGCTTTAGCCAAATCCTTTTAGAAAAAGGGCGTCACTTTTGTGAAAGCGTGGAAATAAAGAAGCGAGATATCAGTTATAACAAAATGAAAAAATTACTAAAAAATCCTAGCATTACAATCAAGGAATTTATTGAGGGCATTTATGTTCATACTACGCTCTTCTCTCGCCTAAAGAATGTACGAGATCTCTTTAAAAAAGTACTCGAGCATCCTCATAAATCCCTTATTCAATATCTTTTAGTCTCGGGGATGAACATCTTCACCCCCACTGAAAATGTTCCTGCTTCCACGTATGCACACATGACTGCTGCTACACGATCCCCCTCTGTTGTAAGAGAGGTTTTATCAAGACCCTTCAGCCTGAAACTCGTGGTTGATTTTATAGACGAATGCTGGAATACACCATTACATGCCGCAACCGAACATGGTAATAGAAAAACGGTTGTCTTTTTAGTGGAACAGGGGTCCGATCCTCTTGCGAAAAATCGCGCAGGACAATCCGCATTGGATCTGGCATCCCCCCAGTCGAAAGAACAAATATTAGACCTTATGCGACAAAGATTCCTCGTATTTTCTCCCTTATCCCCCCTAGACGACACTAGTACTAGTCCACGTGTTTCTAGAGCTGAAACACCTACTTGGGAGATGGGAAAAACCCGTCGTTCTTTAAATTCAACGCCGACCCCTCAATAAGCACACCCTCATCTTCTTCTGAAGAAACTATCTCCCATTCGTTTAGATCGAAATCTTCTGCAGTGACAGCAGTGCGTGCTGCTGCAACTGGTACGGCAGGAGCAGAGATTCCAAATATTGTAGTTGCCATTGCAGCTCCTATACGCTCTACTAGCGTTGGTTGTCCTGTAGCGCCTTCTGTTAAAAGCAGTGCGATCATGTAAGTATTTTTTTTATCCCTTGCACAATCTAACGGAGTACGGTTTTTTGTATCCTTTGCATTTAAAACAGATAAGATATACCTATGTTCCCGTAGTAATATTGTTGCAAGCTCTACTTCACCGCATAATGCAGCCACATGTAAAGGTGTGTGTCCCATTTTATTGGCATGTTGCACGGTAACCCCTTTGGCTAATAAGGCCTTGAAAACCTCTTTTTGTTTATTACGAATAGCAACATGTAAAGGCTGATCTCCATGCACATTAGTACACTCCAAAAGTTCTTTATTTTTTTGCTTTATTCCATTAATAAAAGCAACATCTCCACTGCTTACAGCTGCAAAAATTTTTGCTTTTTGTTCTTTTGTTAATTTTGGCATATCGTTTCTTCCTTTAAACTACTGTTTTTTGATTAATTCGACCGTACGTATCTTCTAAACGTTCAATATCATCCTCTGAAATTACAGTTCCTGATTGTACCTCCACAATTTCCAATATATCTGTACCAAGATTTTCCAAACGATGTATGGCTCCTAAGGGAATATCTATGGATTGATTTTGTGTTAAGCGACATTGGTCTTCTCCACGTTGCACCCAAGCCGTGCCTTTCAACACCACCCAATGTTCTGCACGATGTTGATGCCGCTGTAAAGATAAACGTCCACCAGGGTAAACGGTAATTCTTTTCACTAAAAATCCTTCTCCAGCGTGTAAGCATTCAAATTCACCCCAAGGTCTATAGGTCGTTGGATGATAGGTGATTTCCGTTTTACCTTGCTGCTTCAGCATTTCTACCACGGTTTTTAAAGAATGTTCTTGTGCTGCAGCAAAGGCCAGTACTACATCTTGGGTCGCAATAATGACGGTATTCTCTAAACCCACAGCTACCACTTTAGGACCAGTTTGTGCATGTATAAAGGTATTTTTACAATTTTGTAACACCCCTTGTCCTTCTACCGTATTTCCATAAGGATCTTCAGGGTACAATTTCGATAATTTTGCAAACGTCCCTAAATCTTCCCATTCGCCTTCTAAATGGACCATGCGGGTCATATTAGATTTTTCTAATACTGCATAATCAATAGAATCTACGGGTAATGCGTCAAACGCATCTGCTGCAGGACGAACAAATGCCCCATCTTGAGTGCGTTGTTCCCAGGCTGCGATCAGCGGTTGAAAACCCCTGTTATAGCGTAATAAATCTTGAATATATAATTCTGAAGATAATAAAAAGATACCGCTATTCCAATAATACTGTCCACTGGCTAAGAGTTGGGTGGCTTTTTCTAAGTTAGGTTTTTCAATAAAAGCTGCCACTTTATACCCTGCTAAAGCATCTGCTTGTGGCAAAATATACCCATACCCAGTTTCAGGTCTTTGGGGTTTTACCCCAAATAACACGTGTGCTGTGGCGGCTAACTCCACCCCTTGCGCTAGCGCTAATTCTAAGCCATGAGTATCAGGTAATTGATGGTCTGAAGGTAAGACCCATAATAAAGCGTGTGGATTAGCCATGGCGGCTAAACCGATACTGGTTGCCGTATTTTTCCCACTGGGTTCTAAAATAATCTGAAAATTTTCAATTCCTAAAGCTTGCACTTGGGCTTGGACTAAAAAACGTTGTTCCTCTTGGGTCACAATCCATATTTTAGAGTCTGGCAATACGGCTTGTACACGCTCTAAAGTATTTTGTAATAAACTGTTTGTTTGTTCCCCATGAGGTCTTAAAAATTGTTTAGGATACGCTGCACGGGAAAGTGGCCATAATCGTGTCCCTAAGCCGCCGGCTAAGATCACCGGTACTATTTTTTGTTGCATGAAATTCCCTTTCTAAGTTTGTTACTTAAGTAATTAATACGCAGATCATATAGGCATCCGCAGCACAGTATGCTAGAGTCTTTTATACGATAGGCGCAAGCATTATGCGCTTAATTTAACGCAAAAAAGAGGTCAAAACATGCGTGCTCTGTGGACTGCAATATTAGTTAGTTTTTTTACTATATTTGGAATCAGTGCAGTGGTCTATGCCGTTCCTACGGCACTTAAAAAGAAACCCGTTAAAGCCGTTATTATTGATACGGACATGGCGATTGATGATTGGATGGCCATTCTTTACTTATTAAATCACCCTGGTACAGACGTCAAAGGCATTACAGTTACCGGTACTGGTGAAGCCTATTGCAAACACGGCGTCGATAACGCCTTAAAATTAATCAAGTTAGCTGGCAAATCCAATATTCCGGTTGCTTGTGGACGTGAAGAAACTTACCCTAAAGGAACCACCTTCCCTCAAAAGTGGCGTGACCAGGTCAATGCATTGTTAGACATTGAACTTCCCGCCTCCACGGAGAAACCTTCTAAATTAAATGCCGTGCAATTACTCAAGACTTTAACCAAAGATCTGCCACAAAAACCACTGTTATTGACCTTAGGGCCATTGACCAATATTGCAGATGCTTTTGAAAAATATCCTGAATTAGTGCATAGCTTTGAACACATTTATGTCATGGGTGGCAGCGTTTATGCTCCTGGTCATGTTAGCTTAACCGAACCAGGTCGTGTCAATGATACTGCTGAGTGGAATATCCACGTAGACCCACAAGCTGCACATTTAGTCATGGAAAGCGGAGCGCCTATTACCTTAATCGGATTAGATGCAACGAACCATGTACGTTTAAATGATGCGTTCTATGCCCAATTACAAAAAGATGCGACCACGCCTTCTGCGAAGTTTGTGTTAGACATTACCACTAAGAAACAAGAATTTGTACACAGTGGAGGTTGGTATTTCTGGGATCCTTTAGCAGCAGCGATTATGTTAGATAATAGTTTTGCAACTTTAGAAAACCATAAGATCTCTGTTTTGGTAGAACCTGAAAAACGTGCGGGACAAACTGTGATTGCTAATAATGGCGCACCAATTCGTGTAGCTGTAGAAGCGGATGCTCCACGTTTTTATCACCATTTCTTAGAAGTATTAAATAATCGTTTTACAGCACATTAATCGCAGTAAGGTAGCAGTATGAAAATCTTAAATTTTGGTTCTTTAAATATTGACTACGTCTACCAAGTGCCACATTTTGTGCGCCCTCAAGAGACACTTGCAGTACAAGGCATGCAACGGTTTGTAGGAGGCAAGGGATTAAATCAGTCTATCGCCCTTGCCCGTGCTGGCGCCACAGTCTGGCACATCGGCCTGATTGGTGAAGATGGTCAATTTTTAAAAGACACCTTGGCACAAAATGGTGTCAATGTAGATTTCATACGCACCCTACCAGACACCCCGAGTGGACATGCGATTATTCAAGTAAACCCTGAAGGAGAAAATAACATTCTCATTCATGGGGGAACGAACCAATGCTTTAATTTATCTTTTGTAGAAGAAGTCCTCGGACATGCAGACAAAGATGATGTAGTCTTACTACAAAATGAAATTAACCTACTTCCTGAAATCATGACCTTAGCCCATAAACGTGGCCTACGCGTTGTGTTTAACGTAGCCCCTGCTACTCCAGCAGTTCAGCATTATCCACTAGAATATGTGGACCTCTTGCTCTTTAATGCAATTGAAGGCGAGATGCTCACTGGCTATCACGATAGTAGTGCAGTATTTGATGCGCTGCATATGCGTGCACCTAAAACCACCTTTGTCCTCACCTTAGGCAGCCAAGGGGCCTGTGTGTTTCAAAATGGGGAAACCTTTTTTGAACCTGCAATCCCAGTACAAGCCGTAGACACCACGGGGGCTGGCGATACATTTACAGGGTATTTCTTAAATGCTTGGCTCAAAGCGCAATCTATTCCAGTTGCCTTAGATCAAGCCTGCCGTGCGGCAAGCATCTGCATTACCCGTCCGGGTGCTGCAGCTTCTATTCCGTACGCACACCAATTGCGTGCGTACGAAACAGACCGTTGTTTAGACGAAGCCTAATTTAGCTGCGCCAATCAACGCTAAACCTAAGATATAACTCACGAACATAAAGAACAACAGGGCGTTAACACCATTGACGCCCTTGAATTCGCGCCAAACAAACACACCCCAGATTGCAGCAATCAATGTTGCACCTTGACCAAATGCATAAGCCACTGCAGGTCCTGCTTGTTGTGCTGCAACAAGAGTCAAGCCCAGACCTACGCACGAAAGCGCACCGCCTGAGATACGGGTTGAATGCTGTGTAAAAGTTCCGTGGAAATATTGTGAAAATGATACCGGAGCACCCGCAATCGGTTTACGCATTAACCAAGTATTGGCAACAAAGTTACATAAATACACGCCTATAGAGAACCACAACAACGCAGTGTATGGATCTAAAGCCTGCGCGCCTTCCATAGAACGGGCTACCAATGGATAAAAACTACCCATCAATAAACCACTAATGATAGAAAGCCATATCCCTTTTTGTGAAGTGGATTTATGTAAGGCGCTCAACTTTTTGTATGCTTTTGCATCCAAAATAATCGCCACAAAAATCATAGCCACACCCATCATTAAGAATTTTGCATCCCCAGAAGGTTGTAACCAATAGCTCAATGCAGTCCCTAATACTAACGCAATCCCGATCCCAATAGGAAAGGCAACCGCCATCCCCGCAATAGAAATTGCAGCGACTAATAGTAAATTCGCGATATTAAAAATCATCCCCCCACCCAAGGCATAAGTGCGTGCCTCTGGTGCTGCAGCCAAAGCTTCAGTCACAAAAGATGTTTTACCCGCTAATAACAGCCCTAAAACAATACTAGTGCCTAACACGCCTAAAACATAATCCCAATAAAACAGCTCAAAACGCCAATTAGGACTCAACTTTTGGGTATTCGCCCATGAGCCCCAACATAACATCGTCACGAACATCAGTGCGACCGCACTACTATAATCACTGGGTATATACATAGTGAACTTCCTAAATAATTAAAGGTAAAAATAAAAAGGACCAAAGGCTGTAATTTAACAGGAGTCACCTCTGATGAAAAGAGAAATAGGTTTTATGTCAGTTATAAGTCAAACATACAATTGAGGTAAATAGTCTTCTAATTTTAAAACTTGAATCCGTCCTTGTTGGTATTCATGACGTAAAGATCCCACAAGTTGAATACCAGGCAAATCATATTTCTTTTCAAAAACAAAGAGTGCTTTGCTAATCTGATCTGCAGAAGTTTTGACTTCTATCATTTGTTCTATAATATCGTCCTTGACCAATACAAAATCCACTTCCAGTCCATCTTTGGTGCGCAGATACTGAAGTTGATAGTTTTCTGCCAGATAATCTACTTTTCCATAACAATGCTTTAATAATGAAACGGCAACCAGATTTTCTAATTGTGCACCAATATTGCCTGCCACTAACGCCGTATCAAAAAAATAGATTTTTGGCTCTTTTAACAAGCTCCGTGCAATATTTTTAGAATATGGTGTGACTCTAAAAATCACATATAAAGACTCTAAGATTTCTATATATTTTTTAACCGTAATAGGAGAAACAGCTAGATCTTCTGCTAAAGAATGATAAGAAACCGGAGAGCCCACTCGATTGCGCAATAACTGAAACAGTAACTGCATAGCTTTTATATTCTGTACTTTATCAAATTCAAAAACATCTGAACTCAACATACTATTCACATATTGCTGCCGCCAACGATTTGCCTCTACCAAATCGTCTGCTAAAAAAGGTTCAGGAAAGCCACCACGTTCCAATAAACGTTCTAAGTTACTCTCATAGGAGACTTGTCTTAACTCTGCAAGCGAAAAAGGTAATAAACGGTGTCTATAATAGCGTCCTGCTAAAGAGTCTCCCAGTTGATCAAAGATATTTAACCGTGCACTCCCTGTTACTAAAATTCTCAAATGGCTGGCTTTGGTATCAAACACCCCTTTAAGATAATTTTTCCAATCCGGCATTTTATGTAATTCATCTAAAACCAACAGATCTGTACTGCCTAGCCAGGCTTGATCCAACATGATTTTTCTATCTGCGAGTTGATCATAATTAAGATACACACTCTGTTTAAATGCTTTTGCAATCTCCCGGGCAAGCCAAGTTTTACCCGTTTGTCGGGGGCCAACTAATAACACCATCTTTTTGTCTAAATCTTTGAGAATGGCTGCTTTTTGTATTCTATTGGTCATCTAGACTGCCCTTATCCCGCTAATACCGACTATTATATATTAAAATATCGAAAAGTCAAGGCTTTTTGATATTTCAGTATTGAAAAGTCGTAAAAATATAGTCTGCGGTGAATGGCCCCATTATTCGCCGCATTATATGCGGTGATTAACCTTACCGTTGCGGTGAATATAGGCTATAATCACCTTAAAGTATGCGGTGATTAATATGTGGATACACGAACATAAAAACTGGCCCAATTTCACATGGGATATTGAGCGCATAGCTTCCAAGCTTGCAGAAGTTCGGCATCGCCAAGGCCGTTTGCTGGGTCGACTAGAAGGACTAGGTTTTGTGCTTCAACAGGAAGCCTGCCTCAACACACTCACCAATGATATTGTGAAATCATCTGCTATTGAGGGTGAGATCCTTAATCCCGAAGAGGTGCGCTCATCCATCGCCCGTCATCTGGGCATGGATATAGGCGGAATCCTTCCCGCCAGTCGTAATATCGAAGGGATTGTTGAGATGATACTAGATGCCACCCAACAATTTACACAACCATTAACCAAAGATCGATTATTCAGCTGGCATGCAGCATTATTTCCCACTGGCCGTAGCGGCATATACGCGATTACCGTCGGGAATTGGCGTACGATTGACACGGGTCCTATGCAAGTAGTGTCTGGCCCGATAGGCCGTGAGAAAGTACATTTTGAGGCGCCTGGCGCTGAAAAATGTGATTCTGAAATGTCCACATTTCTCTCATGGTTTGAACAAAAAAATAATATCGATCCTGTCTTAAAAGCTGGGATCGCCCATCTTTGGTTTGTAATCATCCATCCTTTTGCGGATGGAAATGGCCGTATTGCCAGAGCAATTGCCGATATGGCTTTGGCACGTGCAGATGGCATACCCGACCGCTTTTACAGCATGTCCATGCAAATTGAGTCTGAGCGTAAAGACTATTATAACGAATTGGAAAAACAACAACGCAGCACACCAGAGATCACAGCCTGGTTAGAATGGTTTTTAAATTGCTTTAGTCGGGCTCTAGAGAGCGCAGAAAAAACGCTCAGCCATGTACTCTTCAAAGCCAAACTATGGACTTGGATCAATCAATCCCCCATGAATGAGCGGCAACGTTTAATCATCAACCGTATGTTAGAAGATAACTTTGAAGGGAATATGAACACATCCAAATATGCCAAGTTAGCCAAGTGTTCTAATGATACCGCATTGCGTGATATTCAGGATTTAAAGGAAAGAGGTGTTTTCCTTCAGAACCCTGGGAACGGCCGTAGCACCAGTTACCGTTTAACAAATATTATTGAACAAGATATGAGTTCAAAAAAATTCTGAAATTATCAGTGCCCCCCCCCTTTTTTCCATCCCCCAATAAATTACCCCCCTCTATCCGCCCCCCTCAATTGATTGGGCACCAGCTTAATCAAAAAATCTTGAACGGGTATACATAAGATACCTTTGTGCATGATCCTTTCTTTTCCTCTATATAACAACACTGCCTGCGCCATAGGGTAATCCTCTAAAAACGTTTTTAACCCAGCAATATCTTTAGAATTAACATTTTTAGTGTTTTTAACCTCAATAGCAACAAATTCATTTTCCCCATAAACAACAAAATCAACCTCAACATGAGAACGCGTACACCAAAAACTAATTTGACTTTTTCTTAGGCTGTAGTCTCGCCAGGCTAATAAATGCTGCAACACTAACCCTTCTAATCCAAAACCATCAATTTCATCCTGTTTCTCTAACATGCCTCGCGGTCTTAAAGCATTGTAAATCCCAGCGTCAAATAAATATATTTTATGGTTGTTAACCAATGCCCGTTTAGCCTTTTTAGTAAAGACAGGCAACTTATGGATTAATAATAAATCTTCCAGGATACTGATATAATTTTCCGTTGTTTTTCTATTGACTTCACATTCCCTGGCTATATTCGAAACATTCACCATATTGCCATGAGAAAAGCTGATCACTTCCAGAAATCTGCTAAAATCACTGATATTTCGCGTTAAACTTTCCGCCTTTATTTCCTCATCCAAATATAATTTTATATAAGACTGTATTGCCAGTTCTTTATTATCTGCATTATAAATAATCGGCACTAAACCAAATTGTAAGGCGTACTCTAAATTAAATTTTTCACCCAGCTCACTCGCCATAAATGGATGCATATGGTAATGTAAAGCTCGACCAGAGAGTAAATCCCCTCCCTCGCGTTTAATTTTTCTTGAATTAGAACCCGTCAATATAAATTTACAATTTTTTTGCCGTTCCATAATCGCGTGTACGACGGATAAAACTGCAGGTACTTTTTGTACCTCATCGATAACAATACGTTGATAACTATGATTAGCCTCTAAATAATCGTACAAAGTCTCCGGCCTGGCTAAATAAATCCTTTCTGTTTTAGGATTTAAAAAATCGATCCATAAGGCATCGGGGTAACACGCTTTTACAAGGGTTGATTTTCCCGTTCCTCTAGGACCAAAAAGAAAGAAACTGAGATCCTCTGGCATAAACAAACGTTGAATATTGGTCACCTATGTCATGCTCCTCTTCAGATTAAATATTGGCACCAGATATGCCAATATGAGTCTAATATTGGCATATAAAATGCCAATTTGCAAGAAACTGGAAGATTCTTGCACCTTTGCAGTAACTAAGCGGCATAATCACTGTACAAAATGCGGTGATTAATATGTGTGGACACACGAAGCGACGAACTGGCCAAGTTTTTAAAGAATTCTACTATTTTAGATTCGATCGGCTCATTACAGAATATAAGCTGAACCAATGTCTCTAAAGTAACCGCTGCCATCTCATTCAAAATGCATCAGTGTGCTCAGGCACTGCCGTCATTTTACTATGTAGTGTTATGGCCCTCACCTAAGAATCCAATAATTCAGGAAACTCGTCATTCCTGCCACTAAAGTAGTTGCATAACCTATAAAAACACCCGCTGCGTAACAAGCATAGCGCCTGCATGTCAATCCGCACCGCTATACTAGGTTAGTTGCCAATCAAAAAAGAATTCAGACATAATGCGCATAGATATATTATATAAAAGATAACTGTGGCTCATAATGATAAAACAACTAAGTTTGCTTACACAAAAAAGATTTGCCCCCTACTTTTGGGCGCAGCTCTTAGGGGCTCTCAATGATAACGTGTATAAAAATGCGCTCATCATAGCCATTACGTTTACGAGTATTCAATCTCTACCTTTAGCACCAGAAGTCTTGGTCAACATTTGTGCTGGGGTCTTTATTTTACCCTTTATGTTGTTTTCCACCGTTGCTGGGCAACTCGCGGATAAACTAGAGAAGTCGATGCTGATCCGCAGACTTAAGTTTACAGAGTTTCTCATCGCCCTGTGTGTAGGCTTAGCATTTTTGTCCCAGAACTATACAATTTTAATCTTTGTACTCTTTTTACTAGGCACACAAGCTGCTTTTTTTGGTCCTGTTAAATACAGTATTTTACCGCAACACTTAGCCGAAGCAGAACTGGTAACTGCAAATGGTTTAGTAGAGATGGGCACATTCTTAGCGATCTTAGCAGGCTCGATCCTAGGAACGCTCTTGATAGCACTCCCACAAGGCCCGCTCTGGGTTACTATTACGGTGATTAGTTTAGCTGCCTTAGGCTGGTTGGCAAGTATTAAAATTCCGTATACTCCTGCTTGTGCTCCAGATCTGCAATTAGATTATCGCCCTATTAAACCTATTATTTCGATTTTTAAACAATTACGTCGTCAAGATGATATTTTACATTCTCTCTTTGGGATCTCCTGGTTTTGGTTTTATGGCATGATTTTTTTAAGTCAAATGCCCAATTACTGTTCACAAGTATTAGGTGCCAACCATCAAAGCTTCACCTTAGTGCTGATTATTTTTTGTATTGGGATATCTATAGGTTCCTTACTCTGTGCCCGTTTAAGTGGTGAACGCATTGAAATTGGGTTAGTACCCTTTGGTTCTATAGGGTTATCTTTGTTTGCCTTAGATCTAGCATTCTGTAGCCCTGCCCAACATACCTTTGAGGTATTAAAAACACCTTTGGAATGTCTGCAAACCCCTGCCTTATGGCATCCTTTAATTGATTTTTTAATGATCGGAATATTTGGTGGTTTTTATATTGTGCCGTTATACAGTTTAATTTTACAACGGACTAAAGCCACCCGCAGATCTCGCGTCATTGGCGCCAATAATATTTTAAATTCTATCTTTATGGTGTGCTCAAGTTTATTCAGTATTCTGTTTTTAGAAGTAGGCCTTTCTATTCCACAAATCTTTTTAGTTACTGCACTCATGAATGCGGCCATTTCACTATACATCTTTAGATTAGTTCCAGAATTTTTATTTCGCTTCCTTACCTGGCTCTTAGTTTCCTTCTTTTATCGTTTACAAGAAAAAGGCACGGACCGTTTTCCTGAAACCGGTGGGGCGATTATTGCCTGCAACCATGTCAGTTTTTTAGATCCTTTAATTATTATGGCTACTTGTAAAAGGCCCGTACGCTTTGTCATGGACTATGGTTATTATTCTCTCCCCCTGGTTCACACGATTTTTAAATATGCCAAATGTATCCCTATTGCCTCTAGTAGAGATAACCCTGAAGTTTTTAGTAAAGCAATGGATATTGTAGCTAAAGCTTTAGAAGACGGAGAGCTGATTGGTATTTTTCCAGAAGGAGAGGTCACGCGTACAGGTAAACTCAATACCTTTAAAGCAGGCATTGAACGCATTGTACAACGCACCCCTGTTCCGGTATTACCGATCGCCTTACAAGGCCTCTGGGGAAGTTTCTTTAGCCGTAAACATGGAAAAGCGATGTTTCATATCCCGCATTCCCTGCCCTGGTCCAGTATCGGTATTAATGTTGGAACGCTTATTCCTCCTGAAAAGCTAGACCGTCATGCTTTACAAGAAGAAGTCGCCACACTCCGAGGAGAGTGGCTGTAAATTAAACGTCTAATGTCCCAAACAGTCGATCTCCGGCATCCCCTAAACCTGGGACGATATATGCATCTTTATTCAAACCGCGATCTAAACTCGCGGTAAAGATGTGTATTTCAGGATGAACACTAGAGAATTTCCGAACCCCTTCCGGTGCTGCAATCAGACAGACCACCGTAATATTCGTAATCCCTTTTTCTTTTAAAAGATTCACCGCTTGAATCAATGACCCACCCGTGGCAATCATAGGGTCACAGATAAAAAAGGCTCGCTGTTCGCTATGATGAGGAATTTTAAAAAAATAGGTCATAGGTTCTAAAGTTTTTTCATTGCGCGCTAACCCTAAATGACCGACTTTTGCAGAAGGCATTAACGTTAATAACCCCTCTACCATCCCAAGGCCTGCACGCAATATGGGCAAAATAACTGGTTTCTTGCCTTGCAACTGTAAAGCTGGGGTGGTTTCTATAGGCGTGGTTACCTGAATCGTTTCAGTAGGAAGCGCTTGAGTAGCCGCCATCCCTAAAAAGAGAGTCAATTCTTGTACGAGCTCTTTAAAAATCTTTTTATGCGTATTTTTATCTCGCAAGAGCGCTAATTTATGGGCGACTAAAGGATGATTCATGACGTGCAGGTTCGGAAAATCGGTATGTTGTTCAAACACCATAATGGAAACCCTTAAATTAACTTAGTGGTAAATAGATTTATCACTGAGCAATACAGAAGCGGCAAGGCTTGCACGATAGACTACAAATGGATCTGGGTTGCTTAATGCTAATTTGATACGACTGATATTCGGATCGTCATGTCCAATATTATCAAAATAGGTCCATAGGCCATCAATGGAATCGCGTAGATAATCTAAATATTCATCGAACCCGATGTCGTGCATGATTATCTCCTGTCCGATGTACTGCTAAGACACCCAGCATACCAAAATTCTGCTTAAATTGCCATGGCAGCACGAGAATATAATTCAACTTATTAACTGATATGTACACCTAGCTTGCAGGCTACACGCAGCACCGCTACACTGTCCCCGCAAGATAGTAGGAGATGCCCTTGAAAGCACCAAAAGAAAAGTCAGAGTTTGAAAGCTCTCTAAAAGAAATAGAGCTAATTGTCCAGACCCTGGAACAGGAAGCCTTGCCTTTAGAAATGGCCCTGAAGAAATTTGAAGAAGGCGCCAAAAGCATTGAAAAGTGCCGTAAAACCTTAGCGGAAGCTGAACTAACCGTTAAGCAGTGGAAAGACAAAGGGGACACCAAAGCCTAATGTTACTCCCGGACTTTTATACCCAAGCGCATACCCTCCTAGAGGCTGCCTTGGGCCAGCTCATCCCTTTAGAGAGCCCACAGCCTAGTCTATTAACCGAAGGTATGCGTTACGCGCTTCTAGGACCAGGTAAACGATTACGTCCCCTCTTAGTACTGGCAACCAGCTATACCGTCAATGGTGCACCTGAACAAGCTTTACAAAGTGCTTTAGCTGTTGAGTGTATCCATGCCTATTCATTGGTCCATGACGATCTGCCTGCTATGGATAATGATGATTTCAGGCGCGGTCGCCCTACTTGCCATAAACAATATAATGAAGGCTTAGCGATTTTAATTGGGGATGCACTCTTAACCCTGGCCTTTGAACAAATTGCCGCCTATCCAGCCGCTGTCCGTCTTATGGCGCAAGCGGCAGGATTTAAAGGGATGGTACAAGGACAAGCATTAGATCTGGCCTATACCACGCACCAGGAACCTACCCTGCTGCCAACCATTCATCACCTCAAAACCACGTGTTTATTTCAAGCCGCAGTAGATCTGGGATTAGCAACCCAATCCAATATTAGCCCTGAAGTACGCACACGGTTTCAAACACTCATTCAAGCCTTTGGTTTATGCTACCAACTCCAAGATGACTTGGAAGATGCCACTAAAGGTGAAAAAACTTCCTTTATTACCACCCATGGGGAGGCGTATACACGGACCCTTTTAGCGGAAAATACGCAAAAGATTTTTTCAGAGTTGGCACTTTTGCCTTACAATACGAGTATCTTAGAACCACTGTTTCGGTCGATTTTAACGCGTACCGATTGTCCGGAAGGGATCGCATAAATGTCTCTGTTAGATAACTTAAATTTGCCCGCCGATTTACGGACGCGCAGCCTATCTGAGCTAGAAAGCCTGGCAGCTGAGATCCGCACTTTTTTGGCTGAACGCCTCAATGAAACGGGGGGACATTTTGCAGCAGGCTTAGGGGTTGTAGAACTGACGATTGCCTTACATAAAGTTTTTAATACTCCCCACGATCTGATTGTATGGGACATTGGACATCAAGCCTACCCACATAAAATTTTAACGGGCCGTAAAGATCAGATGTCCACCTTACGCAAAAGCGAAGGCTTAGCACCTTTTTTATGTCGTTGGGAAAGCCCTTTTGACACCTTTGGTGCTGGCCACTCTAGTACTTCTTTAAGTGCTGCTATGGGAATGGCAGAAGGCGCAAAACGCCTACAGACCAATCCTCCCCATGTGATTGCGGTCATTGGAGATGCCTCCTTAACCTCCGGGATGGCCTTAGAAGCCTTAAATCATATTGGAGATCAAAAAACCAATATGATCATCGTCCTCAATGACAATGAGATGTCGATTTCTGAAAATGTAGGTGCGCTCTCTCGTCATTTAGCCAGTTTAGTCATCACCCCTTGGTACCAAGCGCTAAAAAAAGAAAGTAAAAAATTACTGCAAAAAATACCGCCTATTTTCGATTTTGTGCAAAAAACAAAAAAACAAATCAAACATTTACTCTCTGTTGGCCCCTTCTTTGAAGCCTTGGGTTTAAACTATGTGGGTCCTATTGATGGGCATTGTTTAGAAGGGGTGATTCAACACCTAGAACGTTTAAAAACTTTATCAGGCCCACATGTCTTGCATATTAAAACCCGTAAGGGCAAGGGTTTTGCACCTGCTGAAGCTAACCCTATTGCTTACCATGCAGTCAGCCCTGGTTTTTTAAATGCAACAGCTAGCACGACTGCTGCGCCTAAACCCTTAACCTATTCTGATGTCTTTGGGTTATGGGCCTGTTTTCAAGCAAAATCAGACCCTAAACTCAGCGTCATTACCCCTGCCATGCGAGAAGGTTCAGGCTTAGTAGATTATGCTAAAAATTTTCCAGACCAATATTTTGATGTAGGCATTGCCGAACAACATGCAGTAACTTTTGCAGCTGGTTTAGCTTGTCAAGGCCAACATCCCGTAGTAGCGATTTATTCAACTTTTTTACAACGTGCGTACGATCAGATCATCCATGATGTTGCTCTACAACAGCTCCCTGTGCTTTTTGCTTTAGATAGAGCAGGCCTGGTACCTGATGGACCGACGCATTCTGGTGCTTTTGATTTAAGCTTTTTAAGGTGTATTCCTAATACCATGATTATGGCGCCTTCCACCTTGCAGGAATGCTGGTGGATGTTGAATACGGGTTTAACTTATCCTGGTCCGAGCTTTGTACGCTTTCCCAGAGGCAGTAGTGCGGGAGGATTACCGCATTCAGATCTGCAAAGCTTTCCGATAGGAAAAGCAGAAATCTTACATCAAGGCACCCATCTTGCCCTCTTGGCTTTCGGCCCCTTAGCACAAACAGTATTACCCTTAGCACAAAGATTAGGGATAACTTTAATTAATATGCGCTTTGTAAAACCTTTAGATGAAACTTTATTACAAGAAATTGCGGCCACACATGCTCAAATTGTGACCTTAGAAGATAACGTTATTGCTGGTGGAGCAGGTTCTGGTGTCAGTGAATACTTAAGCAGTATCGGGGTAACACTACCTGTTTTACATTTAGGATATCCAGACCATTTTATAGAGCACGGCAGCACACTCGATATGATGCAAAAGACAAAGTTAACTTTGGATCATATCGTAGCGACTTTAGAGCCGCTTATGCCGTCTTAAATTCAGCCAATCTTAAACGTGTGCCTAATTGATGTAAAATACCGTTCACAAAGCGGTGTCCTTCTGCGGAACCATAGGCCTTAGCCAATTCGATACATTCATTGAGAACCACGCGTACTGGAGTTTCTAAGCAATGTTTAAGTTCATAGACGCCCAACATCAAAATAGCAGCTTCAATAGGGTTGGGTTCTGTGCCTACACGCGCTAAAAGGGGTAAAAATTCCGCTTGTAGGTTTTTTTGTTCTGCCAAGAGATTGGTCAGCGTTTCTTCAAAGAAAACTGGATCTATAGCATCTTCATCCACACTTTCCAAAAGCTCTGATTTTAACAGGGCTACCGCACGTGGGTTCATCTGATAGCTATAGAGCGCCTGCACCATTAATTGGCGCGTACGTGTCTTACGTTTTACAAAAGAAACCATGTGTTACCCTCAAGGTAGGAAGACTTAGAAAATGCATGTTACTAGAAAGCAGCCTTGCTTGCAAAAACTTCACTTATGATTAAGCTTTATACCTTATTTTTCACCCTATGTTAGGTGTAGGCGCTATAGACTGGATTGCACCGTAAGTTATAATTACGACATTATAATTATAAAAACGTGCAGGTACAAAAAAATGCCTATAACAAGTCACACTAAAGATTACGAGCTCATATTAGGCCCTGCAAAAAATGCCTACAAAAAAGCCAGTACCACCGAACAAAAACAGCATATTATCATTAATGCTATTACTGAAATATTAAATGACTGGACTGCTTATGGACTGGACGCATCCGCATTAAGGATCATCTTAACCTTTGCCTTCAATCTTCCTAAACCACTCCTCACAAACTTATTAAACCCGCTCCTCACACCAGATTACACCACAGAAGACTTAGATATTGAAAAAATATTACTCACCTTGTTAACTGTAACCAAAAAATGTAAAAATGCTGTTCCGGTAGAGCAAAAAGAATTAGAACAACATTTTATACTAACGTATTGCAAAGAAAATAATAATGATGACCTCTTTAAAGAAGCTATGGTAGATACCTTATCAAAGCCTCTTTATAGCGTATTTGATCGGCTCCTTGAAGCTTACAGCCAAGACCAAAAAACAGAAAATGCAGAACCTTTAAAATTATTTTCAATCAGCATCCTTAAGAGCGCCATAAAACATGGGAATGCCGTTATTGTAACCGCGCTCTACTCCACGATACAATGTCTTGATTTTTACAATGAGATACTCAACAGCTTTAGCGCCGCACAAAAAGAAACCCTTCTACTATTAAGCAACGTGCAATCGCCACATCTAGTGACGGAAGTTTTACAAGAATACTCCTTCGGTGAGTTTGGGCGGATCTCTCCTGCATCCGCACGTTTAGATCTGGCCTGCCGCGCTGCACGTAAAACCTACAGCATGCAAAATATTACTGTTTTAGAAGATACGCTAACGTCTTATCTCTCAGCTTTAAAAACTGCGAATTACCCGCTTTCTGAATATTTTATTCTCACAGGCTATCATTGGACCTCTGGATATATTGAAGTTGATAAAAAAGGGAACTCTAAAATATTACTACTTGATTCCTTAGGGTACACCCCCAATAGGCCCAATATGACGCCCTACTACCCGGAAACAAAAAACATTCTGAAAGATTTGCATGGTTTTAAACCAGATAAAAATGCCTCAGTTGAAATTTATTTTTCTCATTACCAAAGACAATTTAGTGCTACTGGGTGTCGTGTCTATGCCTTAAATGATATTGGGCATCTTCCTACGCTGACACAGTACATGCCTGAACCTTATAAAGGTAATAGCATTTTTAATTATCTGAAAAATCATATTCACCCACAGTTTACAGACAGCACGCTCCCAAAAATAAATTTTGTAGACCTGCCTTTATCTTTAATGAGATCTGCACAAACAAGTCAACCTGAGCGATTCTTATCTCAACAAAAAGAAGAAGCATCATGGGCAGTAAACAAAAAGGGCGAAACTGCTGAAATTTCAATACAAAACAGCATGAAACCCAACGCAGCCGGTAAAAAACAAAACAATCACATAAAAATAAAACTTGAAAAAAAACACGCTGCAATATTGGCTTTTCTTTCCGAAAAATCTCCTCATAGCATCCCTGCTCTACAATACCCCTACACGCTTGACGCCATGATAAAACGTGTCACTGCGTTAACACTTTTAACGCCAGCAGAATGGGATGCAGCCAATCCAGGAGAACGTCTACAACAACTACAAGATATCTTCAAAAAACTACACATCAAAGCAAATCGACTGGAAATCAGCATATTAGAGTCAGAAATAAAAAAATATGCGGAATTGGCTTTTTTATATCTCACACCTAGGCAAATAAAATCCGTATTTGAAACAATATTGTCTAAAAAAGACTACCTGGATCCTATTTCAACCTCTGCTTTATTTGCAATTATTTTAATTCTTTGTTCGAAAAAAGAAGCTTACACGAATATTGCAGATTATCTGCTTGAAATCTATTTAAACAAGCATTCTGCTGAAGCACTCTTATTAGACACACAGAACACTGCTTCTGAAAAATATTTAGAAGACGCACTTCAACGTTTTGTAAAAAATACAAAATCAGAAAAAACGTTAACGATTATCGCTGCGTTAATTCTCTATACTATAAAAACATATCACGCGGAATTATGTATAAAATTAAGCTCACGTCCTTTTGTGCTCCCTAAATCAAAAAAACAAATACAACAAAAACTTCTCAGTGCAATAGATCCAGAGTTTGTGACGAAGTTTATGCGCGCTTATCAAATGGGAAGTTTTGGTGACATTGGCTCTATTCAAGCGCTTGCAACGTTAGCACAGTATGCAGAAAAATATCCTTCCCAAGCAACCAATACTACTTTACTAAAAAGTAAAAAAGAAATAACGGCTTATTTTGAAGACTTAGCACAAGACGCTGCGATTACAACAGAATATTTTATTATTGTAGACAACAATCATTGGATTACAGGCATCTTCCATCGCATGGAAAATGGAGACACCAACCTCTTTATATCAGATGCAACAGGACGTAATGCACAAGGCGGATTCTCCCAGACTGTGCAAAAGACAGTCTATGCCTTTGGACGCTTCTTTAAAACAAACGATCACAATACACATACCACTTATATAGCTGAAACAGTGCGGCACACCGACACTTGTGCTTCTTGGGTGTTTGCGCTCAGAGATTTGAAAAATTTATTCACTTTAAAGGCTCTGCCAAAAAGCTCTCGAACCCAAGGAATTTTTTATTATTTAGCGCAACATCCCGCAAACACCACCTATAAAACCGCTGGCTTAGATTTCAAGATTATAGAACTTCCGCCCCGCTTAGCAGCACTTTCCATAAAAGTACCTGGGCATCAAAAATATAACCGTGCCGCACGTGTCGTGAAAGCTTACAAACAAGAACATGCACCACATGAAACCTTCTTATTGTATAAGGTAATTCGACTTGCACAAAAGATATTAGGATTTATTGTAGACAAAACCCCTGAAATCCTTGAGTCCCATAGTTTCAAGCACACCTTAGCAGGCTGCTTAGAGCGACATCAGGTCCTACGTTTTAGTCAAAGCTCATTGGCTTCTAGTGCCTCAACAGAGACCGTCTTTGCTAAAGACCGTAGCCTTTCAATCTCAGTTTGAAAGGCTTCTAGATCCTGAAACTGCCTATAAACGGATGCAAAGCGCACATAGGCTACCGCATCGATTTTTTGAAGTTCTTCCATCACCCAAGTGCCTAGCACTTGGGTGGGGACTTCGCGTTCCCCATATCCCCAAAGCTTATGCTTAATGCGTAAAATAATCTCTTCGATTTGTTCCATGCGCACCGGGCGTTTTTGTACTGCTTTTAATAACCCCTGACGTAACTTTTGTTCATCAAAGCTCTCTGAGTAGCCCGCTTGTTTTACCAAACGCGGTAAAGAGAGCTCTGCCACTTCATAGGTCGTAAAACGTGCCTGACAATCCAAGCACTCTCGCCTACGGCGAACCTGATCTCCCTCTCCACTTAAGCGAGAGTCTGTCACCTTCGTTTCAGTCGCGTTACAAAAGGGACAATGCATAAAAGCTCCTAACGATAAACTGGAAAACGTGCACATAGGGCACGCACCGCTGCTCGAGTTTGTTCAATCACCGCAGGGTTCTGCGCTGCTTCTTTCAATAATAAATCAATCCATGTCGCAATTTGTAACATTTCTGGTTCTTTAAAGCCACGCGTAGTACAAGCTGGCGTACCCAACCGAATACCGCTGGTCACAAAAGGGGAACGCTGTTCATTGGGAACGGTATTTTTATTCGTGGTTAAAAAGGCTTCCCCTAAAATTTGTTCTGCCCACTGCCCTGTTAAACCTGAACGGGTTAAATCCACTAAGAACATATGATTATCCGTACCCCCTGAGACTATATCCCAGCCTTTTGCTTGTAAGGCTGAAGCTAAAGTGCGAGCATTCACTACGACTTGTGCTTGGTAGCTTTTAAACTCAGGCTTCAATGCTTCTTGAAACGCAACCGCTTTTGCAGCAATCACATGCATTAAAGGGCCGCCTTGGGTCCCTGGGAAAATCAGCGAATTTAACTTTTTAGCCAGCTCGGTATTTTCCGGTGCTAGAATCATTCCCCCTCTAGGGCCTCTCAAGGTTTTATGTGTGGTAGTGGTTACCACATGCGCATACTTCATGGGAGAAGGATATTGGTCTGCTGCAATCAAGCCTGCCACATGTGCCATATCGACCATTAAGTAAGCACCAACAGAATCGGCTATCTCTCTAAATTTTGCCCAATCTA
Organism: uncultured Francisellaceae bacterium; assembly: GCA_964524705.1. Classification (GTDB taxonomy): domain Bacteria; phylum Pseudomonadota; class Gammaproteobacteria; order Berkiellales; family Berkiellaceae; genus CAZGDB01. Next base: position 15,417 of record CAZGDB010000007.1, on the reverse strand, counting down.
CTTGACGGGAATAAGCTGAAAATCCAGCGATAATCAATTTAGGCTTATGGGTCTTGGCTTGTACTGCGACTTCTTCATAGTCAATCCAACCGGCCTCATTAACCCCATAACTCACGGCGTTAAATAATTTACCCGAGAAGTTAACTGACGCACCGTGGGTAAGATGCCCGCCATGTGCCAAGCTCATTCCCAACAATGTATCACCAGGATTCAGTAAGGCCATGTATACCGCAGCATTCGCTTGAGATCCGGAGTGCGGCTGTACATTCACATACCCACACCCTGGAAACAGTTCCATAGCCCGCTCACAGGCTAAGCGTTCGACGATGTCCACAAACTCACAACCGCCGTAATAGCGTTTACCGGGATAGCCTTCTGCGTACTTGTTAGTTAAGACAGATCCTTGTGCTTCTAGGACTGCAGGACTGACATAATTTTCTGAGGCGATTAACTCAATATGTTCTTCTTGGCGATTCCGCTCTTGGTTTATGGCCTCCCATACGTTAAAATCGCTGGTCTTAAGGTCTGAATAATCCATGGGATGGCGTCCTTATTTATCGCTATAACATCTCTTGGAGGCATTATGCCAATTTTGGCACCATTCTACTAGCAATCAAAAAGGTTTCTAAAATATGTCGAACGCCCCACAAAAAGCTCAACCGAAAACCATTTTTTCTATGTCTGGAGTCAGCAAAGTCGTAGCCCCAGATCATCGTGAAATTTTAAAAGACATTTGGCTCTCCTTTTACTATGGCGCCAAAATCGGTGTCTTAGGTGTAAATGGAAGTGGTAAATCTAGCTTACTTAAAGTTATCGCTGGTGTAGATAAAGATTATGTTGGTGAAATAACCTATCAAAAAGGCTTACGATTTGGTTTTCTGCCTCAGGAACCAGATTTAGATCCTAACAAGACCGTACGCGAAGTTGTCGAAGAAGCAGTGATTGCCGTGCGTCAAAAATTAGAAGAATTCGATGCTATTAGCATGAAGTTTGCAGAACCCATGTCTGATGATGAGATGGCTGCTCTGTTAGACCGACAAGCAACGCTACAAGATGAAATCGATGCTACTCAAGCCTGGGATTTAGATCGCAAACTGGAAATTGCAGCAGACGCTCTACGCTTACCTGCCTGGGAAACCAAAATCAACACCCTATCCGGTGGTGAAAAACGTCGCGTAGCCTTATGTCGTTTAGTCTTATCTACCTACGATGTCTTATTACTTGATGAACCCACTAACCACTTAGATGCAGAAAGTGTTGCCTGGTTAGAACGTTACCTTAAAGAGTTTCCTGGTACCGTTATTGCAGTCACCCATGATCGATACTTCCTCGACAATGTCGCCGGTTGGATTTTGGAATTAGACCGCGGACGTGGGATTCCTTATGAAGGCAATTATAGCTCTTGGTTGGTCCAAAAAGAAAAACGTTTGGCCTTAGAAAAACGCCAAGAAGAATCTCATATGCGTAACTTACAAGCGGAACGTGAATGGGTACAAAGTAATCCAGGTGGACGCCGTAAGAAAAACAAGGCACGCTTGGCTAACTATGAAGAACTCTCCTCTAAAGAGTTCCAAAAAACTCAAGAAACCCAATCTTTGTATATCCCACCAGGACCACGATTGGGCGAACATGTTGTAGAAATGAATGACATCTCCAAAACCTTAGGGGATAAAGTTCTTATTGAGAACTTCAGCTGTAAAATTCCTAGGGGTGCAATTGTAGGGATTATTGGTGCTAACGGTGCTGGTAAAACCACCTTCTTTAAAATGCTCGCAAAGGAAGAAACCCCAGATTCAGGCAGTGTCAGCGTTGGTGATACTGTACAGCTTATGTATGTGAATCAAAATAGAGATTCCCTCAATGGCGATAACAGTGTCTGGCAAGAGATCTCTGAGGGATATGATTTTATTACGATTGGACAATCTAAAATCAACTCACGTGCATATGTGGGACTCTTTAACTTTAAAGGGAATGATCAACAAAAGAACATTGGCACCCTCTCTGGTGGAGAACGCAATCGCGTGCATTTGGCTAAAACCCTGCGCAGCGGTGGTAACTTCTTATTGCTAGATGAACCGACCAATGACCTTGATGTGGACACCTTACGTGCTCTAGAAGATGCACTCCTATCCTTCCCAGGATGCGCCATGGTCATCTCGCATGATCGCTGGTTCCTAGACCGTATCGCAACCCATATCATGGCTTTTGAAGGAGACAGTAAAGTCACCTTCTATGAAGGCAGTTATACCGAATACGAAGCAGACCGTAGACGTAGATTAGGGGATGACGCCTTGCAGCCCCATCGTATTCGTTATCACCGCATTCAAGAAGTGTCGCGTTAAAATAACAAACTCAAAGCATCTGGGAGTGTATCCACTCCCACGATGTCGACGCCTTCGATCCCTTTTTTAGGTACGTTCTTTTTAGGCACACAGGCACGCTTAAACCCGTGCTGACTGGCCTCTTTGATCCGCTCAATACAAAACGGGACAGGCCTAATTTCACCGGCCAATCCCACTTCTCCAATAATGACCCAGTCACTCGCAATCGCGCGATTTTTTAAACTAGAACTCACGGCCATTAAACAGGCAAGATCTGCACTGGTCTCAGTAATTTTAACTCCGCCCACCACATTCACAAACACATCCTGTTGATACGTTAAATATTTACCATGTTTATTTAAAACCGCTAATAACATCCCTAGACGATTCGCATCAATCCCTAAAGATAAACGGCGTGGATTTGGGGCATGGGTATCATCTACTAAAGCTTGTAATTCGATTAATAAAGGTCGCGTCCCTTCCCATAATCCCACAACTGCACTACCAGGCACCGGTGTATCACGCTGTGACAAAAAGATAGCAGAAGGGTTAGTCACCCCACGCAACCCCTTCTCTGTCATCATAAACACACCCATTTCATTGGCTGCACCAAAACGATTTTTATAACTACGCAACAATCGATATCGATTATCTTCTTGTCCTTCCATAAAAATAACTGCATCCACAATATGCTCTAAGGTGCGTGGTCCTGCGACTTCACCAGACTTGGTCACATGTCCCACCAATAAAATAGTCGTATTGGTTTGCTTAGCAAAACGTGCCAACATACTGGCGCATTCGCGAACCTGATTAACAGCACCAGCCGCCCCTAAAACCGTCGTATCAAAAACGGTTTGTATAGAGTCTATCACTACGATCTGAGGCTGCTCTTGTTCCATCACTTGTAAAATATCACCCAAATCGGTTTGCGCATAAAATCGCAATTGGGTTTCAGGAACCACCCCTAAACGTTTGGCACGCAACCCTAATTGTTCAACAGATTCTTCCCCTGTGACATACAAAACACGATGTTCTTTAGCTAATGTACCTAAGGTTTGTAACAATAAGGTGGATTTTCCAATCCCAGGATCTCCCCCCATCAAAATTACCGAACCAGGCACCAATCCACCTCCTAAAACTCGGTCTAATTCTGGTAATTCCGTAGGCACTCTAAAAATAGGACTGGCTTCGATCTCTCCTAAACTAAATACCTTTTGCGAAGTAACAGAAAACCCTGCTCTGTCTGCAGAACGCCGCGGCGTACATTCAATAATCGTATTCCATGCCTGACAATCACTACATTGTCCCGCCCATTTACTGGCCTGTGCACCACAGGCAGTACACCCAAATACCACTTTGTTTTTCCCTTTGGATAACACTTTAGACATTAAACTTTTCCTCTCATTGTACGATAACGTTTATATGACACGGGAAAAAGGAGAATGCATGCAGATGCCCGATACTGCAGAGCTCTTGCTCAATGCGACGCTGATCACAGCTTCGCATGCTACTCCCATTTATGAATTTATTTTGGCCCCCAACTTGCAGATCAAACACTGCGCCTATATCCATTCCCTGACCTTAGACCATATTGAACCTATACCCAATTTTACGAGTACGCTGGCTAACCAGCTCTTTGAAATCAACCATATCCGCGTTAACCCGGAGGTTGATTATCATGCCCCCTTGGAATGCTTAGCCAATCGCTGGCATAACATTGGCATCATCCTGCCTAAACGCCCAAGACCCAATGAAATGGCACTGTGCTTTAAACCCTTAGGGACCTTAAGTAGTATTGTACGCTTTTATGTCACAGATACAGCAGAGCTCGTCTTCTTAAATACCCATCCACACCTTAAACTCATCCATAATGCCCCACACCACTTTTACAAAAAGCTATAAACAGCCATACTCATAGTGTATCCCTGTATATTGAGGCCTTCATGTTTAAATCTTTAGCTGCCTTGTTTATATTGTTGGTCGGATGGCTAGATTTATTCTTGTTTACCACCTTACTTTATATCCTAAGTTATTTACCAAAGAAACTTTTGTCTCATTTTTTTGCACCACTCTTTCAGCGCTGGTGTCGATGTTTTGTCAGAGCCCTTGGCGTTGAACTCCATGTACACGAACAGTATGCAGGCACACTCCCGCCACAATATATCGTTATTGCCAACCATCCTTCAGCTTTAGAAGACATCGGCATGCCTAGTATTTTTAATGTTCGGTTCGTCGCAAAATATGAAGTACAGTTTTGGTGGATCGTCGGTCGTATTTCTCGAGCAGCTAATACGATTTTTGTGAAAAGAGAAGATCCTAATGATAGAGCCGAAGCCCTAAAAACTATCCTTAATGCCTTAAAACAAGGGGATAGTATCGGCTTATATCCAGAAGGAGGATGTTATTCTCGTAAAATCCATTTGCCGTTTCAAACAGGTGCTGCAAAAGCTTCTTTTACAACGCAAGTCCCGATACTGCCCGTTTTTTTACATCATGAAGCACAAGTACAGTTTGAATGGCATAACCAGCATTTGCTCCATAAAATATGGCAGATGGTCTGCAGTACCAATAAGCATGTACACTATTATATTCATACGCCTATCTATCCCCAAAATTTTGAAAGCATTGAGGCTCTCAAAAGTCACTTAGAACACCTGTATTTACAGCTACAACAACGTTATTTAGAATAACCACGCATGAGGACTGGCGAAATGCACTATAAATGGGTTATGCTAGCAGGCGTTGTCTGTGCCTTGGTAGCTTATGGTTTACTTTATTATTCCCCCTCACAACCCATGCATATTAAAATCTTAGAAGCGCTCAAAATGGATTCAGACCCCGCTTGGGTCTATGAAAAAAATGGCCTAAGATGCCTGTCTTTCCAGCACCCTTCTAAAGGGTATGGAGAGCAAAGCTGCATGTCTTTAGAAAACCCTGACTTACCCATTTTTAAATATCAAAAGATGCTGATGGGCGCACTCTATCTGCAGCCTAAACCCCGTAACGCCCTTATTATTGGCTTAGGGGGAGGGATGCTGAACCGACAACTCGCGCATCTGGCTCCTGGGGTTGCGATAGATGTAGTAGAACTGAATCCTGAAATCCTCACGATTGCTAAAAAATATTTTCACTTTAAAGAAAGCCCTACGCTCAAAGTTCATGTGATGGATGGCGCTGAATATGTCAAAACCGCTTCTCAAGCAGGCAAACGCTATGATTTGATTATTACCGATGCCTTTAGTCAGGACTATATTCCTATTGCCTTTTTAAAAGAGGAATTTATCACTTCCTTACGTAACCTCTTAAGTGAAGACGGTGTCTTGGCCATGAACACATTTTCCAGCTCAGCCACCTATACCTATGAAACCCATCTTGTAGAAACCGTTTTTAAAGAATTCTATAACTTGCCAGATCGCAACCGCATCATCCTAGCAATGCGACAACCCCTTCCTCCTCTGGCAGAAATCACACAACGTGCAGAAGATTGGGAACCACTCTTTAAACCACTTGGCATTAGCAAAGGGTGGTTACTACCGTTGTTTATTCATACAAAAGCACCAGAGCGTAATCCGGTTTAATACACGCATCTACATCTATAAATTTGTTAGTCAGATGATTGATTTTTATAAAGAGAGCTGTATAATACCAAGGAATGACAACATTCAACGGGTATATTATGCGTGATGATACAAAGGAACAATCCTTTGGATTACTGACTCTACCAAAACCAGAGCACAAAGATGCACACGCTTACCAGACTGTCGCTCGCGAAGGGTTATGGCGGAGTTTTCTCGCATATCCTTATCTCTTAGTGCTGACCCCTGATGTTATATACAAGCATATACAACAAGTAAAAAAAGCACTTCTTCACTTTAGCAATAAACCCATAGATTATAGTGTCCGCCTTTTGGGCGTATTAGCAGGCGCTGGTATAGGCTATACCTTAGGGCTCTCTACTATGCTGCTAACAACACTACTCCCCATCTCTCTCATATGGGGCGGGATTTCACTCTTTAATGCCTATAGAAAAAATGACCCTGCTTTAGTCCAAAAAGGCCTGTTAATTCCTGCCGTCTGGATAGCAGCGCACTTTTTACCGATTATTAACAACCTCTGTAGCGCGATTGTCTGTAGTAACATTATTTATAATACCGTAAAAGCTGTGAACAAAGCGTATATTCATCAAACAACTTCAAATACGGATAATGCCTTTATTCCCTATAAAAGTTGTAACAAACATTACACACAAAAGGACACAAAAACATTAACCGGATTGCGATAAATATATTGTCAAACGAATTTAAACCTATAAAATAACATTGTTAAATAACTAAAAACGGAGTAAATAAAATGCCTATTAATCACAAAGAAGTACGCCTTGCTTTTGAAAAGCGTGCTGCAGATATCACTGAAAAAAACAAAAAATCTAGCGTACAAAAAAATATGCTCGATCCTATTATTCAAACCATGCGAACAGAAATGAATCGTACTGCACGCACAGCAACCACAGACACCCACATCTTCCTCACCCCAACCATCTCTCATCGCTCTAACAGTTTTTTCGACACTTGGAGAGACATCTATTTCATGGAATTAATGTTCGGACGTAGAGAACAGAACGTTTATGTTACTACCATCAATAACACCAACGTTACAAACAACATCACAAACGTCAACAGCAATAATCGTTCTGGCTCTTTTTTTAGCTCGACCCTCCGCAGTTCCAGCGGCCGTCAGACCAATACTGACGAAGAAAAAAATGGCAGCGCACTTCTTGCGCTCCTGGCTGTTGCCACTATGATCGTCGTCGCATCTGTGGATTACGTCATTATCAAATACCTGTCTAGCAAAATCGCTAAAAAAATGGCTGACCCCTTTAGAAAAACCGCAGACATCCTAAAAGCTGCTGTCTTTGGGCTTACTGCTTATTTAGGATATATCGGCGGCTCTTCTGCTGCAGTTTTTTACTTAGGGGCCTTCGCAAGCCCTGCCGTAGTCGGCGTCGCAGGCGGCCTCCTTGCTGGTATTTTAGCGGGCGGTATTTTTTATGGATTCACTAAACAAGTTTTCCGTTTAACGAACAAGTTGGTCTATGGACACACCAATAGTGCCGCTCATTTACCAAAAGCAGCCATGTTAAATGCAGCAGAATTTCAAAACATGGATTCTAAAAAGTTAGGAAAAACTCTGGCTGAAGTCAGCTGTGTACTAAAAGAAATGCACTATTCAGAAAAAGAAGTTAATGCAGTAATTCGTAATCCATTATATGCACCAATGATTGCTGATATTGAAAAACAAATTACTGAATCAACCCCGAATGGTACGCCGCCTACGTATGATTGGTTATATGATGACATACTGCCAGCCTACACACCTTCTACAGAACAAAGGACTGTGAGGGGTTCTACAGATGAGGAATTGCCGGAACCTAGCGCCCCACCTCTAGAGCAAATAAAACCGTTACAATAATATGTTCGAAAAAAATGGGCCGAAAGGCCCATTTTTTTTATCTGGTGTTTTTAAAACCCACCCCCTATAGGGTCTGAGCGGCTAGTTTTTGTGGTGAATCACCACTGGACTGAGAACGTACTGGAGACACAGAACCACTCTCAGAACCGCTATGACGTTCAAGAAGATGATGTTTTGTTTTTTTAAGAACTTTACCCAAAAATTCAGTATCAACAAAATTTTTATACCAACTGGTTTGCTGAATATCCGCATCTCTACGATGAATCAATGCAT
>CAZGDB010000007.1:0-7254 GCA_964524705.1 uncultured Francisellaceae bacterium | reverse complement strand
CACGCTTTTAATGCTTCGCGCCAATGCTGTACGGGAATCATCGTTTCCGCAAACATGGGCAGCGGTTTTGTATTCCCTGCCACAAGATTTAAAATTCTATCTTGTGCGCCTTCTGTAGATTGCTCTAAACATAACCGTAATTGCTCTTGAAGCGTATTGGTTAACAAGTCGGACAAACTACATACTCTAAGACTTTCTTCCAAGGCTAAAAAAGCCTCTTTATCTAATGCAACCACAGCAGGATAATATTTATTAAAATCCTGCGCCCACTGCGTTTTCACTTTCCCTAAGAACTGCTGAAGCTCTGGGGACCAAGTGAGTGTAGGGGTATCATTAAATAAGGTTGCAAACCCAAACTCTTCATCTGCAAAATCATCTAAAACTTTTAAAGCCACGTACAGTTGCTTAGCATCCTTATAGGTGTTTGCATAAATATCTTGCAATAAATCTGCCAATACTGCAGAAACACCCTCTTTCGTAATAACCTGTGCGTTAACATCATGTTTAGGCTGAATGTTTTCAGGAGAAATAATCACATCCTCATGCAACCCTGACAAACTAGATAAAATTGCACCGTATAATCCAGAAGCGCAGGCTTGTGCATCTGAATACTCATAAGGAACCTTTGCTAAATTAAACCACAACGCATTGTGCAGCATCGCACGCTCAATGTTTTTATTAGCGTCAGACTTACCCGCCATCACCGGCAAACGTTCATCATCTCGTAAGGCTAACCAAATCAAAGCCAAAGCTTCCATATGATTTTTATGCAAAACATCACCATTTGCTGTTTTTTCTTCGTCAACAAACTTAATAGTCAAAATTCGATCTAACGATTCTTTTGCGGCCTTTGCAACAAAATTTACCATACTCTCATCATCTATAATTGCGCTTTTCTGTTGCGCATAAAAAGCACGCACCTGCGGCAAACTGTAGTTTAAATTAGCCACTATTTGATTTAAAGTAATTCCGCTCTGTTCCATACCAGTATAATGGTCTTTCGCAGCCACCCCAAAAATAGCAGCCAAAGCCTGTTTTTTTTGTTTTTCTGTAAATCGTGTCTTCAATTTCTGTAAGCTATCATACATCGATAACACACTACCTGTGCTATGCACGTTTTGTGTATGTTTAGCCGTTTCTTCTAGCACACCATCTGATTCCACAAACGGACGATATTCCAAACAACCTAGGTTTCTTAACTTCATCAATAATTCAGGCTTGTTTTCAACAAATACTGTAATTTGAGCTTCCCCAATATTATTTAATCGCGCTTGTATAACGCCATACTGATCGATGTGTTTGGATAAAGTGTAATCAAACAAGTCATAGTTTTCTTGTTGTATCATCTTAAAAACAGGCGTGTCTGTTCTGCTCGTATAATGATTAATGCTTGCGCCTTTATCCACCATTAATTTTGCAACAACATCATTTCCCTGTTCCACCGCAAACACTAAAGGTGTACGATGACCATTATTCGGCGAAGGTAAAGTAAAATTTACACTCTTATAGGATAAGACTTTTTCTAAAGCAGCAGGGTGTGGATATTGTGCTAAAAAATGTAAAATGGTTTCACTATATTTACTGCGTGCATTTAAAATAGATTCGCCGGCATATTCTACGCAGAGTTCTATAAAATCTACCGCAAGCTTAGGATCTTCAAAACCTGTTTTTTTATTCGCAAAACTAGATAGTACTGCCCATATTGCATGAAAAGGGCTACATAATTTACTACTTTTCTCTGGCTGTGCTTCTAATTGTAACTTTGCCCCATGCTCTAATAGCACTCTAGCAACCGCTAAGTTCCCAGCCTGTATGGCATAATAAAGTACGGTATACCCTTTCTCATTAAGTGCATTTACATCTACGTCTTTGAGTAAAGTGATAAGTTGTTCTGGGGAGGGAAGGTTTTTAATATCTGAAAAAGCTTCAAAAAGCGCTGCATTCTGTGGCATATACACCTCATTAGGGCCGTGTTATGTCAGCAGTCTCGCATGATTTAGAAAAGGCTGCAACGAGCGCATATGCGCCCTCCTTGCAGCCTAAAAATAGCGCTTAGAACGGTAAATCATCATCCAAACTGTGGTCACCCGCAGCAACTGGTTCTGCCATCCCAAAATCTTCTAAGTCCATTTCCATAGGACCACTGGATTTAGCAGAGCCTGCACCTGTGGATTGTGAACCACCATAATTGCTAGGCGCTCCAGTTCCTTTGGAATCCAACATTTGTAAAGTAGAAGCAATAATTTCAGTAGTTTGTCTTTCTATTTCATTTTTATCTTTCCATTTGCGAGTACGCAGACTACCTTCTACATACACCTTAGAACCTTTCTTCAGATATTCACCAACAATTTCCGCTAAACGACCGTAAAAACAAACACGATGCCATTCCGTTCTGTCTTGTTGTAAGCCTGTTTGTTTATCTTTCCAAGATTCTGAAGTAGCGATACTGATCATCGCAACTGTTGCCCCACTAGGCATTGCTCTGACTTCAGGATCGTTCCCTAAGTTCCCTACCAAAATAACCTTATTTACACCACGCGCCATGATTGTCTCCCTAAGCATACTGACTGTATTAACCAAATCCCTTGTAAGGCTACCAAAAAGATAACCAACCCTACAACCCCAAAATACTTAATGATCGCCCCGCCAATCGCACCACCCACAAAAATTCCTAAGAACTGACAGGTCGCATACACGCCCATTACCCGCCCCCGGTGCTGCGAAGGTGCGACTATAGACACAAAGGCAGGTAATGCGGCTTCTAACCAATTAAATGCTACAAAGAACGCGAATAACGCAGTAATCACCCCGTAGGTAGTTGGTAATATCATTACCCCAGCTGTACTTAAAGTAAGCAAGCTAATCATATAAGGCATGCTCCGTAACATCCCTATCTGGTCACGTGCATACTTTAACAAAGGCCATAAAAAAACTAAGGACCCTAATAAAACTGGGACATAAACCCAAGCATGAGATTCTTTCGGAATACCATGCTCTAGCACTAAGCTAGTTGGTAGCACTAAAAACATGGCCGCTACTACAACGTGTAGTACGCCAATTCCTGTAAATAAAAAACCATACTCTGGTTTCCACCACACACCGACCTCTGGTGTATCGGTTGATAGAGATGCCACATCTTGCGGTAAGTACCTATAGGCAATCCCATAAGCGAGAACCCCTAAGACACTCAGCACCCAAAACACCCCACGTAACCCAAAGTTCCCAGCTATCCACGGTCCCACCATCATGGCAATTAAAAAAGTTATCCCGATTAAGATCCCTAATATGGCCATCACTTTAGATCTGACCTCTAAACGGGTATGGTCTGCCACCATAGCCAACACCACAGAAGTCATAGCACCAACGCCTTGTACGGCCCTACCTAAGATGACCCCCCAGATACTCTCTGCTTCTGCGGCAATCACGCCCCCTAAAATTAAGAAGCATAAACTCCACAATAAAATTTTACGTCGCCCCCAGGTATCAGATAACCATCCTGAAGGGTACTGACATAAAGCCTGTACTAACCCATAGATCCCTATCGCAAAACCTATCGTTAAAGGCTCTGCACCTGTAAACTCACCAGCAAAAGTACTTAACACGGGCAAGACCATAAACAGGCCCAACATCCGTGCGGTATAAATACTTCCGAGTGATAAGACTAACTTTTTTTCAACAGGAAGGAACATAGTATCCTTGTGATTTTGGAACAGCGCGGTTTGGCGGTATAATAACAAGTTTCCAGCAAAGGGGGGAGTCGATGAGTTACATTGAGGTTCAAGGGGCGCGTACGCATAACCTAAAAAATATCGATGTACGGTTACCCCATGGTAAGCTGATCGTCATTACAGGTCCTTCTGGGTCCGGTAAATCCTCGTTAGCGTTTGATACCTTATATGCTGAAGGACAACGTCGTTACGTCGAATCTCTCTCTGCCTATGCGCGTCAATTTTTATCCATGATGGAAAAACCGGATGTAGACAATATCCAAGGTCTTTCCCCTGCTATCTCTATAGAACAAAAAACAACTTCTCATAACCCCAGATCTACAGTAGGTACTGTCACTGAGATTTACGATTACTTGCGTTTACTCTTTGCGCGTGTAGGCACCCCTCACTGCCCAGAACATAAGACTCCGTTGCTGGCGCAGACTATTACGCAAATGATTACTCAGATTTTAAGCTATCCAGCAGACACTCGATTCTCCATTTTAGCACCCATCGTGCGTAACCAAAAAGGTGAACATAGAGACAAGTTAGAGAACTTAAAAAAGCAAGGTTTTTTACGTGTCCGCATTAATGGGACGCTGTATGAGTTGGATCATACCCCAACGATTGACCCTAAAAAGAAAAATACTATTGAAGTAGTGGTAGACCGGATGAAGGTTAATCCTGAAATGCAGGGGCGATTAGCAGACTCCCTTGCCACTACCTTAAAACTCACACAGGGGTTGGCGTTAGTCGTTTTACAAACGGAACCTGAAGAAAAAAATATTTTATTCTCCTCTCAATATGCTTGTACCGAATGTGGCTTTAGTTTACCTGAGCTCCAACCACGCTTATTTTCTTTTAATAACCCCCTTGGTGCTTGTCCTGAATGTGATGGACTGGGCGTACAAATGCGTTTCGATCCTGAAAAGGTGGTTCATCAACCGCAGATGGGATTAGCCGGTGGGGCTATTAGAGGTTGGGATAAACGTAACCCCTATTATTTTCAATACTTAGAAGCGCTCGCAGAACATTATAATTTTAGCTTAGACACGCCCTTTGAAGAATTATCAGCACGTATTCAAAATAAAATATTACATGGTACTGGTAAAGATAAGATTGCCGTTAAATTTTTGGTAAGCAAGGGGAAAGTGCAGGTTAAACATCAAGTATTTGAAGGAGTTCTGCCTAACCTCTTACATCGTTATGAACAAACTCATTCTGAACTTATTCAAACAGAGATGTCTCAGTTCCTCTCTCAAAAACTCTGTAATGTATGTAATGGTGAACGTCTGAATGCGGCTGCGCGACATGTCAAAGTTGGACAACATGCGCTGTCGAGTTGGACCAAGGCTGGTGTTGGTGAGTTATTACACACCTTGAGCAATCTCAAGTTCCAAGGCCAAAAAGCCCCTATTGCTGAAAAAATATTAAAAGAAATTTGTCAGCGCCTGAACTTCTTAGTAGAAGTAGGCTTAGATTATTTAACCCTTGACCGTGGGGCTCAAACGCTCTCAGGTGGTGAAGCGCAACGGATCCGTTTAGCCAGTCAAATTGGTTCTGGCTTACAAGGGGTGATGTATGTTTTAGATGAGCCCTCTATTGGGTTACACCAAAGAGACAACTCCCGTCTCTTAAGAAGTTTATGTCAGCTCAGAGATTTAGGAAACACCATCATCGTAGTTGAACATGATGAAGAAGCCATGCAAACCGCAGATTATCTCTTAGATATTGGTCCAGGCGCGGGTGTACATGGTGGTCAAATTGTGGCACAAGGGACTCCTGAGGAGGTTACCAATAACCCAGACTCTCTCACGGGGATGTATTTAAGCGGAAAAAGAAAAATCCCAGTTCCCCAAAAGCGGGTTCCTATAGATCCAAACAAATGCATCAAGATACGCGGTGCCAGTGAACATAACCTTAAGAATGTAAATGTAGATATCCCCGTAGGGTTAATGACCTGCATTACGGGTGTCTCAGGTTCTGGTAAATCCACGCTGATTAATCATACCCTCTACCCTTATGTGTATGAAAAATTCACGCGCACCCATATAGAAACCACAGGTGCAGTGGAATCTATTGAAGGATTAGAATACTTTGATAAAGTCGTGAATATCGATCAAGACCCGATTGGACGCACCCCAAGATCTAACGCAGCCACCTACACCGGCATGTTTACAGAAATTAGAGATTTATTTGCAGAACTTCCTGAATCCAAAGCCCGTGGTTACAAAAGTGGCCGCTTTAGCTTCAATGTGGCAGATGGCCGCTGCCTAGCCTGTGAGGGGGATGGGTTAGTCAAAGTAGAGATGCATTTCTTGGCAGATATCTATGTTCCCTGTGAAGTCTGTAATAGTAAACGTTATAACGACGAAACTTTACAAATTTATTACAAAGGTAAAAATATCCACGACGTGCTCAGCATGACCGTAGAAGAAGCACGTGAATTTTTTGATGCAATTCCACCTCTTTCGCGTAAATTACAAACCTTGCTCGATGTAGGATTAGGATATTTAACACTAGGTCAAAGTGCCACCACCCTGTCTGGGGGGGAAGCCCAACGGGTGAAGTTGTCTAAAGAACTCTCCAAAAGAGACAGTGGCAATACCTTATATATCCTGGATGAACCCACCACAGGGCTGCACTTCCAAGATGTGGCCCAACTGTTGCAAGTACTCCATCTCTTAAGAGATAAAGGAAACACGATCATCGTGATAGAACATAACCTTGACGTGATTAAAACCGCGGATTGGATTATTGATTTAGGCCCTGAGGGTGGTGCCAAAGGGGGGAATATTCTGTTTGCAGGCACACCCGAAGCACTGATTAAGTGTAAAGCCTCGCATACCGGTCAATATTTACACCAGCTTTTGTAAAATAACCTAAACTCTAGGGAAGTATAAGTTATTTAGCAGAGGTCTTACTGTGCCTACCCAAGATAAGCCTACCGCACAAGAATTAGCACAATCCGCGCTTGAGTTCTTTTTAAATGCAAATCAATTTAAATCTCAATTAGTCGAAAATGCAGGGGTAGGTGATATCAATCCCTACCGATTACTAGCGGATCGTGAGTTATTAAATCGTGAAGGATTAGAGTTGCAAAAAACAGAACTCCAAGTTTTTGCAGCTTTTTTAAACCCAACACTAAATTCAAAACAAGAATTTACGAAACACTTTCAAGCCAACATTACTGACCTAGACAGTATAAATAATTTTAACGAACTAATAAAAGCACGCGCAGACCTCATTGCGGCACTTTCAGAAGCTTCAAAAAGTGCTAAAAACACCCCCCGGCTATCTTTAGAAAAAAAAGAATCTATTGTGGAAAATATGACTACATTATTTGAGGCTATAAAAAAAACAAAGCTTGATACCTTGGCGAATAAAACCAATGCGCTAGATATACCTGTAGATGAAAAAACGGGAAAAAAAACCGGAACAGTAAAACCAGCTACTACAGACTTCTTTTCTCCAGAACAAATGATCCAGCTCAGCACAAAAATAACTTCCATTACAAAAGAAAACAGTGCAAAATTTGATGCTATAA